>JAQYEZ010000028.1 GCA_028723425.1 Peptoniphilaceae bacterium
CAATAAATTTTCAGATAGGACCCATATTGGATTTGGATTAGTAAAATATGAGCTAAACATGATGATAGAGCAAATAAGCGATTCAACAGATACAATCAAATCTACGATTTAATTGTATCTGTTGAATTAGAAGTAAAAAAAACAGAACTTATAAGTTAGAGTTTACACAAAAAATTTGAGATAACCTTTCAACACTTTGCCAATTACTATAGGATGTATAAAGATTGATAAATAAAAAAATATTAAACCTCAATCTTATGATGTGTAGCTATTAAGCTGGATGCAAAATTATTTAAACTCTATACTGTAATTCAGCTTGTATGAATGTATTCTTAAAAGAATTATCTAAAGCATATAAAAAAGACAAGATTATATTAGTAGGTGACGTAGAAGTTTATATAAATCCAAGGCTTTAGTAAAACCAGATAATATAGAAATAATTCACATACCATCCTACACACCAGAAATGAACCCATTAGAACAAATTAGAAAGTATATAAGAAGTATGTGATTTAAGAACGAATTATTTAATACATTATATGATGTAGTAGATAGGTTGTGTAAAACAATAAATAATTTAACAAAAGAAATGGTTAAAAGTATTACTCATAGGGACTGGCTATGCAGCTCTGATGTAAAGTTAGATTAGTATTACCAACATTATTGAGATTAGTATAAGATAGAAAAAAGACGGGAAAGTGAAATCCTCGTCTTTTTCTGATACAATGTATTTATGAAAACCGTTGTCAATACATCGCCTTAACTACTTTTACATTAGCTGATGATACAATTCAACTAAAATTAAACTTTAATACAGAAATATATGTCAAAGATGATGTAAAATTAAGAAAAGTTCCTTTCCTATAGGAATGGATAACTATTGACAGATAAAAATTTAATCATCGATAAAATAGAGAAGTTTATCAGATAGAAGTTTATAAAAAGTATGTAGGAAAAAAAGAGTTTTGGCTTATAAAGATAGAATAAGGACTTAATTGAGATTCTTAAAAGAAAGTGAGGTAAAAAAATGGCAGATTTAATAAATGCTAACAAGGAAACAATGCAAAGATCGGAACTTCATAGAAAAATTTGGGCTATTGCAGATGATGTTCGTGGAGCGGTCGATGGTTGGGACTTTAAGCAGTATATTTTGGGGATTTTGTTTTATAGATTTATTTCTGAAAATATAACTGAATTTTTTAATAGAACAGAGCACGAAGCTGGAGATTTGGACTTTGATTATGCAGAAATTTCTGACCAAGAGGCAGAAGAAGATTTTAGACCTAATACTGTAGAAGATAAGGGATTTTTTATTTTGCCTAGCCAGCTATTTCAAAATGTTTTAAAGAAAGCGAAAGATAATGAAAATTTAAATACGGATTTGGCAAATATATTTAAAACAATTGAAGCAAGCGCTATAGGCTTTGCATCCGAAGATGATATAAAAGGCTTGTTTGAAGATGTTGACACGACAAGTAACCGTTTAGGTGGGACAGTAGCAGAAAAAAATAAAAGACTTTTAGATATACTTACAGGAATAGGAGAAATTAATTTTGGAAACTTTCAAGATAATGATATTGATGCCTTTGGTGATGCCTATGAATATTTGATTTCAAACTATGCAAGTAATGCTGGAAAATCTGGTGGAGAATTTTTTACACCACAAACGGTTTCAAAACTTTTGGCAAGGCTTGTAATGGAGGGTAAAACAAATATCAATAAGGTCTATGATCCGACTTGTGGAAGTGGATCTTTGCTCTTGCAGATGAAAAAGCAATTTGACCAACATATAATTGATGAGGGATTTTTTGGCCAAGAAATCAATATGACCAACTTTAACCTTGCCCGTATGAATATGTTTCTGCACAATGTAAATTATAATAACTTTTCAATCAAAAGAGGAGATACGCTTCTTAACCCTCTACATAAGGATGAAAAGCCTTTTGATGCTATTGTTTCAAATCCTCCCTATTCAATCAAGTGGGTAGGGGATGCAGATCCAACTCTTATTAATGATGAGAGATTTGCCCCAGCAGGAAAGCTTGCACCAAAATCATACGCAGATTACGCCTTTATTATGCATTCATTATCCTATCTTTCAAGCAAAGGAAGAGCAGCCATTGTTTGTTTTCCTGGAATATTTTACAGAAAAGGTGCAGAAAAGACGATTAGGCAATATCTTGTGGATAATAACTTTATTGATTGTATAATTCAGCTTCCAGAAAATTTATTCTTTGGAACATCAATTGCAACTTGCATTTTAGTTATGGCAAAGAATAAAACTGAAAACAAAATATTATTCATTGATGCAAGTAAGGAATTTAAAAAAGAAACAAATAACAATATCTTGGAAGAAAAAAATATTAAAACAATAGTCGACGAGTTTAGGGATCGAAAAGAAATAGAATATTTTTCAAGATATGTGGAAAGGTCAGAAATTGCAGAAAATGATTATAACCTTTCTGTTTCAACATATGTGGAAAAAGAAGACACCAGAGAGAAAATAGATATTAAAGTTTTGAATAAAGAAATCGAAGAAACAGTAAAGAGGATAGATGAGCTTAGAGCTTCTATAAATGAAATAGTAAAGGAGCTTGAAGATGAGTAAGATCGATGAATTGTTGAAAAATGAGAAGGTTGAATGGAGAAAGCTTGGAGATATTGGAAAGTTTTATGGTGGGATAACTGGAAAGACTAAACAAGATTTCAATGATGGTAATGCAAAATTTATTACATATAAAAATGTATATTCAAATCCTGCTACAGATTTAAATGTAAAAGATAAAGTTAAGATTAAGCCAGAAGAAAATCAAAGAAAACTAAGATATGGAGATATATTATTTACAGGTTCGTCAGAAACGCCAGATGAATGTGGAATGTCATCTGTTATTACAACCAAATTGACAGAGAATATATATTTGAATAGTTTTTGTTTTTTTCTTAGATTAAATGATTCGGATTTATTGCTACCAGATTTTTCAAAGCATTTATTCAGGTCGGATGCTCTTAGGATAAAAATAGGGAAAACTGCATCAGGAGTTACTAGATTTAATGTATCAAAAGATTTAATGAAAAAAATTGAAATTCCGATTCCATCTATAGAAACTCAAGAAAAAATTGTAAAAACACTTGATATATTTACTGCTTATGTTACTGAATTACAGGCTGAATTACAGGCTAGAACTAAACAGTATGAATATTATAGAGATATGATTTTAAGCGAAGACTATTTGAATAAAATTGCAAATACGCTATTTATACATAATAATAATACCATTTATTACGAAAAAATTAGAAACCTATGTCTAAGGCAGAAGGGAATAAATATTACTGCTAAGAAAATGAAAGAACTTAACAAAGAAAATGGTATTGTCAAAATTTTCGCTGGAGGAAATACAGTTGCAAGAGTTGATGCAGAAGATATAGGCGAGGAAAATATTCTTAAAAAACCAAGTGTAATTGTAAAATCCAGAGGGAATATTGATTTTGAATATTATGATAGTTTGTTTAGCCATAAAAGTGAAATGTGGTCTTATTCTACACTAAATGACAATGTATTGAACATTAAATATTTATACTATATTTTAAAAAGTCAATTGAAATATTTTTTAGATAATTCAATATCAGGGAAATTGCCACAGATTTCGACTGGCATAACAGATAATTATAAAATACCTGTTCCACCAATAGAAATTCAAAATAAAGTTGTTCAAATTCTTGATAAATTTCAATCTTTGCTTTCTGAAACACAAGGATTATTACCTCAAGAGATAAAAGAAAGACAAAAACAATATGAATATTTTCGCGAAAAACTCTTGACATTTGAAACAGAGAGCGAAATAATCCCTAGACAGACAGACAGACAGACAGACAGACAGACAGACAGACAGACAGACAGACAGATAATATCTAATAGTTACTTTGCTTTATTAAAAGAAGCGGCAGATGTTGTTGGAGTTAAACTTTTTGAAGTTGAATGGAAGAGTTTAGGCGATTTGCTTGATTATGAACAACCAACAAAATACATTGTTAGTTCAACTGAATATAGAGATAGTTATAAAATACCTGTGTTGACAGCGGGACAATCATTTATTCTTGGCTATACAAATGAAACAGAAGGCATATATAAAGCAAATAAAAAATATCCAGTTATTATTTTTGATGATTTTACAACAGGTAATCATTGGGTAGATTTTGAATTTAAAGTTAAGTCGTCTGCAATGAAAATATTAAAGCCAAAAAATTCAATAAATTTTAGGTATTGCTATCATTATATTCAAACAATAAATATTGATACAACAGAACATAAAAGATTATGGATTTCAAAGGTTTCTCATATAAAAATACCAATTCCCCCACTAGAAGTCCAAGAGTACATTGTTTCTATTTTAGATAAATTTGATGAATTAATTAATGATATTTCTAAAGGCTTACCAAAAGAAATAGAATTAAGACAAAAGCAATATGAATATTATAGGGAAAAATTATTGAATTTTCCAAGAGAGAAATAATAGATGGAAGGAGTGATTTAAATGCCTGAAGAAATGGCTACTTATGAAAGATCTACAATTGCTGAAATGACCGACGGGATTATTTTGGCTAATTTTGAAAAAAAATCAAAAGTTTGCGAAACTTCATATCAAAGTGAGGCAGAACTTGAAAGAGATATGATTGAAAACTTGCTTGCTCAGGGATATGAAAGGCTTATAGTAAGATCAAATGATGATTTATATGCAAATTTAAAAAGGCAAATTGAAAAGTTAAATAAAGTTTCTTTTTCAGGTCCTGAATGGTCCAGATTTTTAATCGAATATTTGGATGCTCCAAATGAAGGAATGATTGAAAAAACTAGAAAAGTGCAGGAAGATCATATCTATGATTTTGTCTTCGATGATGGAAATGTGAAAAATATCAAGATTATTGACAAGAAAAATATTCACAATAATTTCTTGCAAGTTGTTAACCAAGTCATGCTTGAAGGAAAAACCAAAAATCGTTATGATGTGACAATCTTGGTAAATGGCTTGCCTCTTGTTCATGTAGAACTTAAAAAAAGAGGGATTAATTTGCATGAAGCCTTTAATCAAATTCATAGATATAGTAAGGAAAGTTTTAATAGCGAGAATTCACTCTATAAGTATGTTCAGATTTTTGTTATTTCCAATGGAACTTATACCAGATATTTTGCCAATACGACGGCAGAAAATAAAAATAATTATGAGTTTACTTGTGAATGGGCAGATGCTAAAAACAAGGTGATTTGTGATTTGGAGGATTTTACTAAGACATTTTTTGAAAAGCGTGTTATTCTTGAACTTCTTACAAAATATTGTGTTTTTGATGCCAATAATACTCTTCTTATTATGCGCCCTTATCAAATTGCAGCTACGGAACGAATTTTGTGGAAGATAAAATCAAGTTATGAGACTAAAAAAGCCGGTAGAGTTGAAGCCGGAGGTTTTATTTGGCATACCACAGGATCAGGTAAAACTTTAACTTCTTTCAAGGCAGCAAGGCTTGCAACAGAGCTTGATTTTATTTATAAGGTGTTTTTTGTGGTAGATAGAAAAGATTTAGACTACCAAACTATGAAGGAATATCAAAGATTTCAGCCAGATAGCGTAAACGGAAGTAAGGATACAAAAGAACTTAAAAAAAGTATTGAAAAAGATGATAACAGAATCGTAGTTACTACAATACAAAAATTAAATGAATTTGTTAAGAAAAATCCCAATCATGAAATTTATGACAAAGATTGTGTTCTCATTTTTGATGAGTGCCACCGTTCTCAGTTTGGTCAGGCACAGAAAAATATAAGAAAATCATTTAAAAAATATTATCAATTTGGTTTTACTGGAACGCCAATTTTTGCTGAAAATTCTCTTGGCGGCGAGACAACATCATCTATATTTGGAGCACAGCTTCACAGTTATGTTATAACTGATGCTATCCGTGATGGCAAAGTTTTAAAATTTAAGGTGGATTATAATAATATTACACCAAAATTTAAATCTGCAGAAAAAGAGGAAGACGAAAAGAAATTAGCAAAATTAGAAAATAAAATGCTTTTGCATCCAGAAAGAATAAGAGAGATTACCAAGCATATTTTAAAAGTTTTTGATACAAAAACACACCGTAATGAGTTTTATGATTTGGAACAAAGAAGACTTAACGGCTTTAATGCTATGTTTGCTGTGCAAAGTGTTGAAGCGGCAAAATTGTATTATGAAGAATTTGAAAAACAACAAAAAAGTTTGCCGGAAGAAAAGAGACTAAAAATAGCCACAATTTATAGTTTTGCACCTAATGAGGACCAAAGAGCTCTTGGAGAAATATCAGAAGAGGACTTTGATGTTTCGGCAATGGATTCAAGTGCAAAGGAATTTTTGGATAAGGTAATTTCTGATTATAATAGTTACTTTAAAACCAATTTTTCTACAAATGGCAATGAATTTCAAAACTATTACAAGGATTTATCTCTAAAAGTAAAAGAGAAGAAAGTCGATTTGCTTATTGTAGTAGGAATGTTTTTGACAGGCTTTGATGCGCCTACATTAAATACCTTGTTTGTTGATAAAAATTTGAGATATCATGGGCTTATTCAGGCATTTTCAAGGACAAACCGTATCTTAAATAAAGTAAAAACTTTTGGTAATATTGTTTGCTTTAGGGATTTGGAAAAAGCTACTCAGGATGCTATAAAGACTTTTGGCGATGAAAATAGCGTAAATATTATTCTTGAAAAAAGCTATGAAGATTATATTCATGGTTTTATAGATGAAGAAACAGGAGAGGTCATCAAGGGTTATGAAGATATTTGCAATGAAATTATAGAAAAATTCCCAGAGCCAACTGAAATCATATTAGAAGCGGATAAAAAAGAATTTGCAAATCTTTTTGGAGAATTATTAAAAGCTGAGAATATATTAAGAAATTTTGATGAGTTTGAAAGTTTTGAAAAAATCATCTCAGATAGACAAATGCAGGATATGAAGAGTGTCTATGTGGATATCAGAGAAAGCATTATAAATTCAAAAGGGAATGAAAATACAGGAATTAAACAAATTGATTTTTCAGATGTTGAATTTCAAATAGATTTGTTAAAAACAGATGAGATCAACTTGGATTATATTTTGGCTTTGATTTTGGAAAAATCAAAAGAGCATGATAACGTGGAAAGCTTAAAAACAGAAATTCGCAGGGTAATTAGATCAAGTCTTGGCACAAGGGCAAAAGAAGAATTAATCATGGATTTTATTAACAAGACAAAATTATCCGAATTAAAAAATACTGATGACATCCTTGAGTCATTTTATAAGTTTGCAAGAAAAGAAAAGGACATTAAGATTAAAGGACTAGTTGTAGAGGAAAAACTTAAAGAAGATGCAAATCGTTTTATAGAAAAATCAATCAGTAAAGGCCATGTTGAATATGCAGGAGGTGAGCTAGATCGTATCCTTCCGCCAGTTTCACGTAGACATGGAGCAAGAGAAAAGAAGAAAGAATCAGTCTTAGAAAAAATACGAAAGCTTGTAGAAGTTTTTGTTGGAATTTAAAAATTAGCTTTAGCATTTATCACCATTAGGGAAGTTTTTAGGAAGCATTTATAGTAAATTTGTCTTTTAAATTGTCGAAAATAAGACTTTGATTTATTATAAAATAAGCGACTTTAGACCATAAAGCATAATAATATAAGTATTAAAAAAATGTAAAGAGGATTAGTGGGAAATGAGAAAAATTGAGGGCTCATGGTCTGGCATGAGGAAGTATTTGGAGAAAGAAATGCTTGCACCTTCTTTAAAAGGAAAGGTTCGTTATAGGGCTACGACCTATGCTGGTATGGATGGGGATTGCATTTTTGAAATTTACTTGGATGGAAAAATTAAAAAGCGATTTTCTTTTGAAACAGTTAATTCTTATTTTATTAAAAATGGACTTAGTAAAAATAAAGCTCCATTTGGGGCTTATGAATATTGGGAAGATTTTTGGGAGAATATGCAAAAATATCCTATAGAAAAACGAACTGAATATACTGATCAAGAGTTTGCAAGTGCCCTTGAAATTTATAGAAATCAATCTATAGATAAAAGTCTTTTTTCAAAAAATCCTATAGTAAAAATGTTTGCTATTCTTGATAGGAGAGTTGGTAAAAACAAGCTTAAAAATATATTCCAAAGTTTTGATAAAGAACCAACTTTTCTAAAAGATATTTATCTATTTAGGATAAAAAACGAATTTAATATATAATATAAAACAAATCCTATGGTAAAAAATTGGTCCATAGGATTTATTTTTATAATGAAATTTACTTATACTAGAACGACCTTCACCTTATATTTTTCTATATATTCTAAAGTTTCTCTTGCTAAATCCCTATCTGTTATTATTAGATCTATATTAGCTATAGACCCTATTTTAAAATTGGCTGATTTTGAGAATTTTGAAGAGTCACAAACCAAAATATTTTTGCAGGTTGATTCGTTTAGCATGTATTGGTTGATTTCTACTTCATCTAAAACGGATGTAGTAAGATCGCCATCTTTGCTGATCCCGGAAATGCCAATTATGGAGATGTCGCTTGCAACAGTTTTTAAATTATTTAGAGCGAAAGTACCTGTTAAGGCGTTTTTAGGATATGATATTCTACCTCCAGTTAGGATAATATTTACCATATGATCAATATCCATAAATAGAGCTTTTGCGTTATTTGTTATAACATTTACTCTTTTATCTTTTAAATATTTAAGAACTAGAAGTGCTGTAGACGAAGAATTGATAAAAATATCGTCATTGTCTTTGATATATTCAGCACATTTTTTTGCTATTGCTATTTTTTTATTTTCTAAAAACTCATTCTTTCCAATTGACTCAGGATTAACAAATTTTGCTCCTCCATAGAATCTTTCGATTCTACCTTCGGCTTGCAAATAGTTTAAATCTCTTCTTATAGTTATTTCAGACATATTGAAATTTTCAATTAGTTCGCCTGTAGTCACGGAATCCTTAGTTTTGATATAAGCTAGTATATCTTCTCTTCTTTTACTAACTATAGATTTTTTAGTTTTCATAATTACCTCTTTGCTTATATGATAACTTGTTTGAAGGTAAAAATCAAAAAAATCATAAAATAAAAAAGACGGCTTAGATATATTAAGATATAAATTAAAATAAGGACCCTGTTTATGTTGTAATCAAATATTTTGGGCTAAGAAAAATTAAGTAGCAAATAACAAACATTCAAAACAATCATTAAATATAAGAATATTTGCTGGAAAAATGCTTGACCAATCATAAAAAATATTATATTATACTTTATAAGATCAATATTTTTGATAAAAGGATATCCTAAAGAATTTTTTAGAGGTGAATAATGACTAAGATTGACGAAATTACTAGAGAAAAATGGATTTTGGGAGCGTTTCCTGAATGGGGAACGTGGCTGAATGAAGAAATTGACGAAGAAGTAGTACAAAAAGATACTTTTGCTATGTGGTGGATTGGTTGTACAGGTATTTGGTTTAAAACTGAAAATAATACAAACATAGCTATTGACTTATGGTTTGGAAATGGAAAAAGAACAAAAAAAGTTAAAGAAATGGCACCATATCACCAAATGAGAAATATGACAGGTGGCAAGGCTCTTCAACCAAATTTAAGAGCAAATCCTATAGTATTTGATCCTTTTGCTGTAACAAAGGTTGATGCAGTTTTATCAACTCACTATCACAACGATCATATCGATCCTTTCTTTGCTGCTGCAGTTCTAAAAAATTGCCCTGATGATGTTCCATTTATAGGACCTAAGGAATCTGTAAAAAAGTGGCTGTCATATGGAGTACCTGAAGATAGATGTATAGTTGTTAAGCCAGGAGATGAAATTGTAATAAAGGATACAACAATCATTGCCCTAGATAGTTTTGATAGAACTTGTCTTGTAACAACAGAGGTAGGGGAAGATATTGAAGGCGTTTGTCCAACTAATATGGATGAAAAGGCTGTAAATTATTTGATAAAAATGCCTGCTGGAACAGTTTATCATACTGGCGATTCTCATTTTTCTATTGGCTTTGCAGAAGTAGGAAAGAAGTATGACATTGATATAGCTTTTGGCTCTTATGGTGATAACCCAGTTGGAAATCAAGATAAGATGACTTCTATAGATATCTTGAGAATGGCTGAATCTGTAGGCTGTAAGGTTGTAATTCCGATTCACCATGATGTTTGGACAAATTTCAAAGCAGATCCAAAAGAAATTAAATATCTATGGTACTATAGAAAAGATAGGTCAAAATATAAATTCCATCCATATATTTGGGATGTCGGTGGTAAATATATTTGGCCTTTAAATAAGGATGACTTGGAGTTTAGATATAGACCTGGCTTTGAAGATGCTTTCGAAAATGAAAGAAATGTTCCTTTTAAGTCAATATTATAAAAAATACAAGTGTTACAAAAGACTTGGTTAGTCTTTTGTAACATAAAAGAGGTGTAAGTATGTTAGATCAAATAATAGATAGAGGCTTGTATGATTTTTATGATCATATAGATACTTGGCAAGAAGCTATAGAAAAATCATGTAAAAAGCTTATCGAAAATAATATAGTTGGAGAGAATTATCCAAAACAAATCATCCAAACAGTCGAAAAATATGGGCCTTACATAGTCTTGATTCCTGGAGTTGCCATGCCGCATTGCCAAGAAAACTGCCAAGGGGTCAATGACACAGCTATAGCTTTTATGAAAGTTGAAAAGCCGGTTTCTTTTGATGAAAATGACAAGGATAAAGAAGCTAGCTTGTTTTTTACAGTAGCGAGTACAGATAGCGATAAGCATATAGAAAATATATCTAAATTGTCTGATATTTTATGTGATGAAGAAATTGTTGAAAGTTTATTAGAAGTAAAGAACTTAGAAGATTTAAAGAAAATACAGGAAAAATACAATATATAAGGGGAAATTATGGACATTATAGTTGCTATACTTAATGGTTTTGTTAAAAATATTTTAACTAAACCAGCGTTTTTTATAGGATTTTTGGTACTAATTGGTTATTTATTTGATGGAAAAAAATGGTACGAAGCTTTAGCAGGCTTTATAAAAGCAACAGTAGGTTATATGATTTTGATGGTAGGTTCTGGAGGACTTGTTTCAAGATTTAGACCAATTCTTACTGGCTTAAAGGAAAGATTTGAGATTTCTGCCACAGTTATAGATCCTTACTTTGGACAAAATGCTGTTACTGAGGGAATGGAGCAAATGGGTAGATCGTTTTCTCAAGTAATGGTTCTTTTACTTGTTGCTTTTATTATTAATATTATACTTGTAAGACTTAAAAATATTACTAAAATGAGAGCTGTATTTACTACAGGTCACGTACAAATGCAACAAGCAGCAACAGCCTTTTGGTTAATTATTTTTTGTTTCCCTAAGTTAGGCCAAACTCCAATTTTGATAATTATGGCAGTATTACTTGGCTTATATTGGGCTGTTGGTAGCAATTTGACGGTTGAAGATACACAAAAACTTACTGATGGGGCAGGTTTTTGTATAGCTCACCAACAAATGTTTGGTATAAGGCTAGCTTGTTTTTTATCTGATAAATTATTTGCTAAACATAAAGATGAGAGCAAGAATCTTGATGATATAGAATTACCTGGCTTTTTGTCAATTTTTAATGAAAATATGGTTGCAACTGCAATCTTGATGACTTTATTCTTTGGGACAATACAATTGGTTCTAGGAAAAGAATACCTTGTTAATCAACAAGCTTTGATGATGGAAGATAATTTCTTCTTCTACATAATAGAAAGTTCTTTCTCCTTTGCTGTAAACCTTGCCATTTTGCAACTTGGTGTAAGAACATTCGTTGGAGAACTTACAGCTTCATTTGATGGAATTCAAAGCAAACTTTTACCAGGAGCTTTGCCAGGAATCGATTGTGCTGCTGTATTTGGATTTGGTTCTTCAAATGCTGTAACTATTGGCTTTATGCTAGGTGCTCTTGGACAATTCTTGGCTATTGGTCTTTTATTTTTAATGAAAAGCCCAACTTTAATCATTGCAGGCTTTGTTCCTTTATTCTTTGATAATGCGGTAATTGGAGTCTATGCTAATGATAGGGGCGGATATAAGGCAGCGCTTTTGATGCCATTTATGTCTGGTCTAATCCAAGTATTTGGTTCTGCCTTTATAGCTTCTTATTCAGGTCTTGCTCATTTTGGAGGCTACCTTGGCATGTTCGATTGGGCAACTGTTTGGCCAGCAATCACAATTTTGTTAAATAACATTCAATATGTAGGTTTAGCTATTGCTATAGTACTTTTGGTTGCTATTCCACAAATCCAATATAAGAAAAATAAAGATGCTTATTTCTTAATAGTAGAAGATTATGAAAAATATAAGGAAAAAATAAATAAATAAAGTAAGGAAGGTAGATAGATGAAAATTATTGTAGCATGTGCAAATGGTGCTGGAACTTCTTTGATGATGATGAACAAAATAAAACAAGCGTTCAATGATTTAGACTATAAGGGTAAATTAGATATTTCTCATTGCTCTTTAGCAGAAGGAAAATCAACAGGTAGGAATGCTGATGTAATATTTTGCGCTATTAATTTTATGAAGGATTTTGATGCTTTAAAGAACAAGGGTGTAGAAATTATTGGCATGAAAAATATTCTTTCAAAAGATGAAGCCAAAGAAAAAATACTTGAACACAAGTTGTTGGAAAAATAAGAGGCTTATATGTTAGAAGAAATAAAAGAAAGAGTTTTAAAAGCCAATCTCCTTTTGACAAAATATGACTTGGTAAAGTTTACTTGGGGAAATGTTTCAGAAATTTCTCCTGATAGAAAATATATAGTAATTAAGCCTTCAGGAGTAGACTATGAAACAATGAAGGCTAGTGATATGGTTGTTCTTGATATGGAAGGAAATGTCGTTGAAGGTAATTTGAAACCTTCAAGCGATACTCCTACTCACTTGGAATTATACAAAAAGTATAAGGATATAAAAGCTATAACCCATACTCATTCTAGATGGGCAACAATTATGGCACAAGCAAAACTAGATATAAAAGTAGCAGGCACAACTCAAGCAGATTATTTTTACGGATCAATACCAGTTACCCGTGATATGACTAAGGAAGAAATAGAAGAAGCATATGAAAAAAATACCGGCAAAGTAATTATAGAATGTTTTGAAGAAAGACATATTTCTCCAAAAGATATTCCAGCAGTTTTGGTAGCAAGCCATGGTCCCTTTGCTTTTGGAGTAGATGCAAAAGACTCTGTGTTTCATTCCGTAGTCTTGGAAGAAGTAGCCTTTATGAATTGGCACCTAGAGGTTTTGAACAAACATCAAGCCGTAAAACAAGAATTATTAGACAAGCATTATTTAAGAAAACACGGGGCAAATTCATACTATGGACAAAACTAACTTAGGTATCTACGAAAAAGCCTTGCCAAATGAGCTTTCTATTAGAGAAAAAATACAAATTGCAAAAAAAATTGGTTTTGATCAATTGGAAATAAGCATAGATGAAAGTGATGAAAAATTAGCTAGACTTTACAATGGCTTTGCTAAAGAACTTTTACAAGTTCAAATACAAGAAAATTTTAGGGTAAGAACTATGTGTCTGTCAGGTCATAGAAAATATCCTATGGGTTCTACAAGCCAACAAATTCGTAAAAAAAGTCTTGAAATAATGCAAAAGGCAATTGAATTTGCAGACATAAATTCAATAAAAATCATCCAACTTGCAGGTTATGATGTCTATTATGAACAATCAAGTAAGGAAACTGAAAAATATTTTATAGATAATTTGATAAAAGCTGTTAATATGGCTAGTAAATATGGGGTAGTTTTGGCTTTTGAAACCATGGAAACAAGCTTTATGGATACTGTAGAAAAGTCTATGAAATATGTAAAACTAATAAACAGCCCATATTTGGGGCTTTATCCTGATATAGGAAATTTAAAAAATGCGGCTGTAAAATATGGAAAAGATGTAGTAGAGGATATTAACTTGGGCAAAGGGCATATTTTTGCTGCACATTTAAAAGAAACAAAGCCAGGTGTCTATAGGGATATGACTTTTGGAACAGATGGACATACAGAATATGAAAGATGTATAGAGGAATTAAAAAATCAAAAAGTTTCTATTTATACAGGAGAGTTCTGGAACCATGGTGAAGAAAATTATAAAGAAATAGTCAAGGATGCTTATACTTTTTTAAAAGGTAAATTAAAATAATTTTTAATAAGGGAGAAAGTAATGAGAAAACCGAATTTACAAATAGCTTTAGATAGCCAAAGTCTAGAAGAAGCTTTAGAAACAGTCAGAGAAGTTGGAGATGTGGTAGATATACTTGAAGTAGGTACAGTTTTGTGCCTACAAGAAGGTATGAAACCAGTTAAAGCAATAAGAGCCTTATATCCAGAAAAAACAATCTTAGCAGATACAAAATGTGCAGATGCTGGAAAAACAGTTGCAAAAAATTGCAAAGATGCGGGTGCAGACTGGATGACTGTAATCTGCTGTGCAACAATTCCTACAATGAAGGCAGCAAACGAAGCTATAGATCAATTACAAGTTGAACTTTATGGAGATTGGACATTTGATCAAGCTAAAGAGTGGAAAAATATAGGCATAGAACAAGTAGTATATCATCAGTCAAGAGATGCCCTATTATCAGGTCAAACATGGGGCGAAAAAGACCTTAATAAAATTAAAAAACTTATAGATATGGGCTTTAAAGTATCTGTAACAGGTGGACTAAACTTAGCTACACTTGAATTATTTAAAGGCATAGACGTTTATACTTTCATAGCAGGAAGGTCAATTGCAAAAGCAGATAAGCCTAGAGAGGCTGCTAAGGAATTTAAAGAAAAAATAGATCAAATATTTTAACAAATAAAAGCTTAATAACAGGAGATTAATTAAGTAGGATTTAAAAATTTAGCTTATATATTTAATCTGCTGTTATTTTTTGGGGTAATTATTTAAAAACAGAGAATTTAAGAAAAAGAAAGGAGACAATTATGAAGTTTTTCTTAGACACAGCAAATGTTGAACAAATAAAAAGAATCAATGATCTTGGACTTTGTGATGGAGTTACTACAAATCCATCTCTAATAAAAAAAGAAGGCAGAGATTTTAAAGAAGTAGTCACAGAGATAGCATCTTTTGTAAAAGGACCTATATCAGCAGAGGTTACATCATACGATTATGAAAATATGGTAAAAGAAGCAAGAGAGATTGCTACTTGGGCAGACAATATAGTAGTAAAGATACCAATGACAGAAGCTGGTCTAAAAGCTATAAAGGCTCTTTCTAAAGAAGGAATAAAAACTAATTGCACTCTTATTTTTTCTCTTTGTCAAGGGCTTATGGCAGCTAAAGCTGGTGCTACTTATATTTCACCATTTTTAGGAAGAATTGATGACATGGGAGAAGATGGAGTAGAACTAATCTATAATTTAAGAACTGTCTTAGATAATTATGGCTTAGAAAGCCAAATAATAGCAGCATCTATTAGAACAAATAAGCACGTAGAGGAATCTGCTCTTGCTGGAGCAGATATAGCGACAATTCCAGGAAACTTATTTGAAAAAATGTGGACTCATCCACTTACAAATGCAGGTATAGAAAGTTTCAAAAAAGATTGGCAACAATTTATAAATAGAAACAAATAGGAGACTAAATGTTTGATAAAAATGATTATTTAGCAGTTTCAGCTATTAGAAGCTTATCAGTAGCGCAAATTGAGAAGGCTAATAGCGGCCATCCTGGTATAGCTATGGGAGCAGCGCCTATGATTTATACCTTATGGAATAAGTTTTTAAAAGTAAATCCAGACGAAGAAAAATGGTTTGATAGGGATAGGTTTGTTCTATCGGCAGGTCATGGGTCAGCCCTCCTTTATTCTATGCTTCATTTGTCTGGCTTTGACCTAACAATTGATGATTTAAAAGAATTTAGAAAAATTGGATCAAAAACTCCTGGTCATCCAGAAAGAAATCATAGTCCAGGAGTTGAAGTTACAACAGGACCCTTGGGTCAAGGAGTAGCCAATGCGGTAGGCCTTGCAATGGCAGAAAAACATATGGCAAGTCTATATAACAAAGAAGATATGAAAATTGTGGATCATTATACCTATTGTTTGTGCGGTGATGGAGATTTGATGGAAGGAATCTCCTATGAAGCTATGAGCCTTGCCGGAAGCTTAAAATTAAATAAATTAATTATTATGTATGATTCTAATGATGTTTGTCTAGATGGAAAACTATCAACTTCCTTTTCAGAGGATATAAAAAAGAGAGTAGAATCATGTAATTGGAACTACCTTAGAGTAGATGATGGAGAAGACTTAGAAAAAATCTATAGGGCTATAGCAAAGGCTAGAGAAGAAACTGCTAAACCAAGTTTGATTGAAGTAAAAACAATAATTGGTTATGGTTCTAAAAATCAAAATACAAATAAAGTCCACGGGGCTCCTTTAGGCAGGGAAGATTTTGAATATGCTAAAAAAGTATATAAGTGGACTAGAGATGATTTTGATATACCAAAAGAAGTCTATGATATATTTGAAACAAATCTTGTAAATAGAGGAAAAAAAGCCTACA
This sequence comes from Peptoniphilaceae bacterium, assembly GCA_028723425.1. Taxonomy (GTDB): domain Bacteria; phylum Bacillota; class Clostridia; order Tissierellales; family Peptoniphilaceae; genus Anaerococcus. The sequence goes on from JAQYEZ010000028.1 coordinate 16,627, forward strand.
AAGAATACTCAACTCTTTTGGATAGATATAGACAAACTTATCCAAAAGATTATGAGGACTTGGTCAGTGGTATAGAGAGAAAATTAGACAAAGATTTTTTTGAAAATGTAAGAAAGTATAATTCTTCAGACAAAAAAATAGCTAGTAGGGCTTCATCTGGAGAAATAATCCAAGATTTGGCAAAAAACAACAAAAATTTTTGGGGTGGCAGTGCAGATTTATTTGCTTCAAATAAAACAGAAATAAAACAAAGCCCTTCATTTAAAGATGATCCATCAGGAAGAAATGTATGGTATGGAGTTAGAGAATTTGCTATGGCAGCAATTGCAAATGGAATCATGGCCCATGGAGGAAGCTATCATTATGTTTCAACCTTCTTTGTCTTTGCCGACTATCTAAAGGCTGCTATTAGACTTTCAGCTCTTTCAAAATTACCTCTAACTTATGTTTTCACCCATGATTCAGTAGCTGTTGGAGAAGATGGACCAACCCATGAGCCTATAGAACAATTGGCCATGTTAAGGTCTATACCAAATACAATAGTATTAAGACCTGCCGATGCAAATGAGGTCAGACTATCTTGGAAGATAGCCTTAGAGAACAAAGAAAGTCCGGTTGTGATTGTTTTATCTAGACAAAATCTAGAAAATCTAAAAGCAACAGAAAAAATTACATCAATAGCTAAGGGTGCCTATATTGTAAGTGATAGCCAAAAAGATGTGCCTGATGGTATATTTATAGCAACAGGCTCAGAAGTAGCCTTAGCAATAGAAGCAAAAAATAAGCTAAAAGACCTTGGCCAAGATATAAGAGTTGTTTCAATGCCATCTATGGAATTATTTAGAAAGCAAGATAAGTCTTATAAAGAACAAATACTACCTAGAGAGGTTAAAAATAGAATTACTATAGAAATGGGCACTTCCTTTGGTTGGCAAGAATTTTCTTTAGATAATGGAATAAACTTGGCCATTGATAGGTTTGGAATTTCTGGAGATGGAAATCTTGTAGCCAAAGAATTGGGCTTTAGCGTTGAAAATATAATCGATTTATATAAGAAAAACTTCATGGAAGAAAATAAGTAAAGTTTTTATTTAAATAAATTTTTGATCAAAAAGTTTATTATTAAAAGTGAGATTTTACAACAAAGTTTATTGAGAAAAAAACTTGCCCCAAAGCCTAGGAGCAATTATAATAATTTTAAGCATAGCTATCCTTCTGGCACAGTTACTAATTCTAAGTAGCTGTGTCTTTTTTAGTAAAAATTAATAACTACTACAAATAGAGTAAAAAATTTCATAGATATAGATTATAGCTTTTGTTAGTGGGTAATACTGATATCATATTAATTAAGTACTCAAACTACTTAAAAATGGTATAATATAACTATGGATAAAGTAATAATTAATAATAATATAGAAGATCAAATTAAAGAACTAGAAAAAGCAAGAAAAAACACAACTAATAAAAGA
>JAQYEZ010000029.1 GCA_028723425.1 Peptoniphilaceae bacterium
TCTTCAACAAACATACCGCCTGATCCTGTTACATTAATAGTTAAAGTGTCATCCTTAAACTTGTTATAGGCTTCTTTTAAAACATTGGCAACGGTTTGTTTAACATCCGACTTGTGTCTTCTATAGACAGAATACAAGCTATTATAATTTTCATCTGTAATAACAATTTTTACAGTCGTAGAACCGACATCAAGTCCCATATGTAATTTCATATAAGATCCTTTCTAATATATAAAATTGTTTTATAACAATTATAAACTTAAAATTTTACTAAACTTTTCTTTTCTCTTATTATATTCTAGTCCAAGAAGATCAAAAATACAAGTAAATTACTACAAATTAAATTTGCCTATCAAAAATAATAAATAATTTGTATTTTGTGGGATTTCCAAGGACTTTTTTTATATTCTAACTTCTATATTATACCAACATAAAAAATAATTTCCCATACAAGTAAAAAAATAGAAAATCTAAAAATAAGCAAACTAAAAGGCCCGGTATAACCAGGCACTAAGTTATTTTTATATAGCTCTTAATTCTTTGACCAACTTAGATATAGTTTTAAAATTATCGCTATCTTTTCCGTCAATCAAATCAAAAAGTAGCATTTCGGCTGAAATTACATGAGCTCCCATGTCTTTCAAATTTTCTAGGGCATTTTTCTTTAATTCTAAATTATAAGATGAAACCACATCTTCCAACAAATAAAGGTCAAGACCATCTTCTAGCATAGCCCTTGTGGTTTGATATATGCAAACATGGGTTTCTGCTCCAGTCATTATTACTTTTTTGATATCATTATTTTTTACAAAATCCCTAATCTCCTTAGTATAGGAGTTAAAGGTATTTTTTGCTACAATTTTTTCCCCATCCAAATGTTTTAAAAGCCTATCATCTGTCCTTCCAAGCCCCTTAGGATATTGTTCTGTAGCAATTGTATCTAAGTCAAATACATCGAAAGCCTCTTTTACTATTATGGCTTTTTCTACTATCTTATCAAATTCTGCAATTTGTGGACCAAGTTTATCTTGGAAATCTATTAATAAAAGCATAGGCTTATCTTTTTTGTCAATAATATATTTATTTATATCCATTTTTTTACATCCTCCTTTTGACTTTAGTCTTTATATACCCTTATTCATTTTCTTAATCAAAAAACTTAACTAGTTTTTTGTAAAGCTTCTCAGTTTTCTCATCAGAATTCTCATTAAACAAAAACTTTTTATCTTTGCTTCTTATCTCAACTACCTTTTTGCTATCCTTATAGATATAAAGTCTTACGCTTCCATAGCCTTCTATTCTATAAGATCCTGTAGATGTTTTCTCCAAAGCATTGCCAGCAATTCTTATAGCCCTTCCCTTTGGAAAATGATCTAATAGACTTATTTTTTCTATATCTTTTTTATAAATAGTATCCTTGTAGAACATATTTGATGATAATTCTATCCTATCTTCTTTTATCTGATAGCTATAATTTGTCGGAGTAGAAGAAATATAAGATACAAAGATAAGCAAAATAAGCATAAGAACTATAGTAGATAAGTAGTAAAGCTTACCTGATAATTTTCCTATATTTAATTCACTGCCCATCCCATAAAGTCGATTAACAAAGAGTCTATTATCATCCGGATTATTATAGCCCCAGGCTGTGTAATAATCCTCATCATCTTCTAAAATAGATATTTCTTGATTATTCAATATAGGATTATTTCTAATTTTATCAAATTTTATAAAACTATAGGCAATATTTATGGTAAGTAAGAGCATATAAATTATAAAAGCTTTAATGCTATAAGGATTTTTGACACAAATAAGGACAAAGATCAAAAATAAAATAGAATTTATCAAACTTTTCCTATAAAGTAAGATTGACTGTTTTTTTCCTATTTCTTCATTTAGCCTAAGGTTTGTAGCAGAATTACTTGTGTATGTTTTAATAAGCCTTTTAGAAATAAGCCAATCGATAAAAATATCCGATCCACAAAATGACAGCATCAAAAATAGCCACATAATATTTGGATAAATCTTATCAAGAAAAATTCCTATAAAAACACTAACAAGATATATAAAAAGAACTACAAAGTAGGAAGATTTTTTTACTAGCAAATCTTTCCTTTTTTCAATAAGATCAAAATCTATTACCTTTAGCTTATCTATCTTTTTGCCATACTTATTTTTATATTCCCTTATCTTATCAATATCTTTTTGTAGTAAAAAAGGCCTTACAAGACTTACTACAAGTATATCCAAAATCATTAAAGAAATTGAATCAAAAAAGATTGCCAAATTTAAAACAAAAACTGTTAGTATTATATAGAAAAATATACAGTTTTTCTTGCTTTTTTTAACTAGGTCTAAAAAATCTTTCTTATCTTTGAAAGAAGTTGGAATTCTGGTATAAAGTATATTTATTTGATCAAGCTTATAAGCCCTTAGTTCAGCATATAGTGATATCAAATTGATAATTATAGAAAGGCTTAAAAAAATTAGTCTGTATAACATATCTCCTCCAAATATTTTCCTACAAGTTCTTGTATTTGGTCTCCATTCATACCTGAGGCAAAAAGTTTCAACAAAATTTGCCTTAAATCTACAAGGTCCTCATCTTTAACTTGGCTATTAGCTTTAACTCTTACCCCTGATCTTTTTTGAATATCCACAAATCCCTCTTCTTCTAGTATTTTGTAGGACTTGTTGGCAGTCATAGGATTTATCCCGCAAACATCAGCCAAATTTCTGACAGATGGTAACTTATCTCCCTCTTTTAAATCACCATTTCCAATCATAGCTATAATTTTATCTGCAATTTGTCTATAAATTGGAGTTTTTGCATTAAGGTCAATTTCTATAAGCATAATATTTCCTTTCTGTATTATATATTATAATACAGATTTGCTAATAAGTAAATTCTCCTTACAAAAAAAGAAGCAGATAAAAATCTGCCGCTAAAACTTTAATATTAATTATATTTATAGAATCCGTGACCTGCTTCTATACCAATTTCTCCTCTGTCAATTTTTTCTTTAAATTTCTTAACTATCTTATTTTCAATAGTTCCTTCTTCTCTAGACTTTGGATTATTTTCAACTATATTACAAGCAGTTCTAAGTCCTACTACATCGATTATTTGGAAAGGTCCATGAGGAGCTCCAGTTCCCAAAATCCAAGCCTTGTCTATATCTTCAGGACTTGCTATATCATTTGCCCATAATTCTTGTGCTGCATCAAGGAACGGTACCAAAAGTGAATTCAATAAATAGCCTGGTTGTTCCTTATTAACCTTTACTGGGACCATTCTGATTTCTTCTGCAAATTTAACTGTTGCATCAAAAGCTTGCTTATTAGTCTTATCATGTCCCATTACTTCTCCAATATTTCCTCTCCAAATATTGTTAGCAAAATGTAGGCATAAAAATCTTTCTGGGTTTTTAACATCTTCTACGAAATAAGAAGGTTGGAATGTTGAAGAATTTGATAAAATAATTGTTTGATCCTCAACTACTTCAGATAATTTCTTGTAAAAGTCTTTCTTTTGTTCTATATTTTCTGCAACTGATTCTATTATAAAATGAGCATCTTTTACAGCTTTTCCCATATCTAGTTCATACTTAATAGAAGTATGGGCTTTTTCTATTCTCTCTTTTAAATTTGCTATATCATCCTCTGTAAGATTTTCAGTTCCATCAACAAAACCACCTGGGAAATTTGTAGACTTTGTTCCCTTTAACTTATCAAGATTATCAAGTTCTCCCAAATAAACCTTATACAATCTTTCTATCCTAGGTTTTGCTCTTTCGATAGATCCTTCACTTCTAAGCCAAATTGTAACGTCTTTTCCGCAAAATGCAGATTGAAAAGCTATTTGTGCTCCTAAAACTCCACCACCTGCAACTACTAATTTATTATTTTCCATTTTAATACCTCCCTAATGTTCACTACTATTATATACAGACTTTTTTATATAGTCAATTATTTTTGTGTATTTTTTAACATATTTTGGCAAAAAAAGCACTCAAAGGCTCAAAAAATTAACGATTTTATAAAAAAATTCGACTTATTTAAGGCAGAAGAAAAGACTATGATTAAAATTTTTCATAGCCTTTTTTAATATTATTGATTTTTTAAAATACCATTAATCATAGCCACAATATCATCATTTTTAAGTTGCTTTTCGAAGGTCACATTAATTCCTTCTTTTTTTATTCCTTCAAAAAATTTCTTAGCTGAAATAATTTTTAGCTTTTCTTCTCCCCTTAAAGTAGATTCTTTATCCACATCTTTAGTTTCTACAATAAAGTTTATCTCTTCCTTGTCATCTTTTTTTATCACATACATAAAGTCTGGGCTAGTTGTCCCACCAAAATATAAAGGAACCCTAACACTTCTTCTTGGAATTTTACCAAAGACAACAACCTCATCGATATTACTATCCTCAATACTATCTTTTTCTTTTGGACTGTCGAATATAAACTTATCATACAAGAAATTTTCAGGTACAGCTAAATTATCATCATTTATTATTCCAACAGTTCCCTGAACATTTTTTTCCTTTACCTCTCCATTTATATCAGTTAATGCTGTTTCCATCGACTCTACATCAAGAGCTTTGTAAGAAAATCTTTTGATAAAGGCTTCTTCAAACCAATTTTGAAATTTTCTAATAAAATTTGCAAGTGAATTTCTGTTAAACAAAGTCTTATCAACAACTTCAAATTTATTATATTCGCATAAGGCTCTATGCATTATTTTTACAGGCAGGCCTGTAGCACTTTGAATTTTCTTTAAAAATTCTCCATAAGGCATAACTTGGTCAAGAACAAAATATCCTGCCGTATTTTCTTTAATTACAAGTTTATCATTTTCTATTTCCGTTCTTTTCTCAATAGTCTTTGCTAAAACATCTTCCCTAATACCATCTTTCAAAATATGAACAGCAGCCTCATATAATTCATCATCTGAAATATCATCTAAAGTCAAATAATATTTCTTATTAATTTTTGTCCATAAATCTTTTATTTCAGCAAACTTATCTTTACGAATATTCACAATGCCTTGATCTTTTTTGTTTTTGTCTATAACCTTATTTGCCTCTAAACCTGTGTTAAATTCTGGATAGCTTGCTATAAATTTGTCCTTATTTTCTATCTTAATATTGCCATCTCTATCAATATATTTATTTGATAAAAGTGCAATAAATAAATCATCTTCGTCGACTCCTCTTTCTTTTGCAACTTCAGAAAGCTTATCTTTGATATTCATTTTGACAAGTTTACTGTCCTTGTTAATTTCTGTAATTAGACTTTGGGCAAAATCTTTTTCTGAATAATCAAAAAGATAGGTCAAATAAAACTGTTCATCAGAAATCCTATTTCCGTATTCATCTACAGGAAGTCTAAGCCCACGTCCAACTTCTTGAAGTTTACTTGTTTCGGAACCACTGGAACGAAGTTTGCATATTTGAAATACATTCGGATTATCCCAACCTTCACGAAGTGTCCATTTAGAGAAAATAAATCTTCTTGTATTCCAATTTCCATTTTCATCCTTAAAAGACAATAAACTCTCTTTATCTCTTAAAATTTGGTCCACTTCATTTTGAATATCAGCATCTGATGTCGAATTGTCTTCTGCAAAATAGCCCCCGTTGGTAGCAGAAATATCCTTTAAAGAACTTTCAATAAAACTTACATATTCTTTATGAATAGCTAAATTGGAATCCTTAAATTTATTTTTTTCAATCTCTAGATTTTCCTTTAATAATTCTTGAAATTTTTTTCTTAAATTTCCATCTCCTTCTTCTCCTCTATAGGAATAGATGGAATCGATGAAAAATAGGGATAGGGTCTTTATCTTTCTTTCTCTAAAAAAGTTTTCTCTTTCCTGCTCTATATGATTTTTTATAGCCTGCTTCATCATTAGTTCTTGGTAAGTGTTGCCATAGATACCAGCATAAAGTTGGTCGCCTTTAACAAGAATCTGCCCATTAGAAAGACTAACTCCCTTTTTAATATCATCATCTTCTGTCTTTCCAATGGCACTAATAAAAATGCCCCCGAACTTGTCATCAATAACAGAAAGTGACTCTCCTATATTAAGTGTAAAAGTTTTTCCAGTTTTTTCATTTCTAATCTGGCAAGACTTTGGCGAATTACTTATATCTAAAAGTTTGACCTTTGTTTCATTTATACTTTCTTCTTCGATCATCTGGGTTGCAACACCCTTTACTAAATTTTGATTAAAAGCTTCTAATGAATCCAAATTAAAGACAAGATTGTTGTAGTCTTTTTGGTCTGACTTAGGAAGGTTTGGAAAAGTTGCACCAAAACGAATGACACAAAGCGGATCAATTCTTTCAATCAATCTTTTATAGGCAGTATTTTCTCTCTTAAACTTATGGGGTTCATCAATAATTACAATAGGTCTAGTAGCTTTAAGTGTATCATAAGGATTGGAAAATGTACCAAACAAGGTTTGGTCGTATTCATTGTCCATTGTAGCTTTCGATAAAAGCATACCACTTGACATAAGTAGGGCACTTATCTTGTTTTTTTCTAAAATTGTTCCCCTAGCAAAATCAGATATCGCTTGGGGAAACATCTTTCTACCTTTTTTGTTTTTTTGCGCATTTAAGATAGATAAAGACAGCTTTTTGTTAGGATAAAGGTCTGCAAAATGTGCATTTGCATAATCTGATTCTATAAAAGATTTTGTGCCCTCTTTTATCGGAGTCGTTGGTACTAAGATTATGAACTTATGAAAGCCATATCTTTTATTTAATTCATACATCAACCTTGTGTAGCAGTAAGTTTTTCCCGTCCCTGTCTCCATACGCACATCAATGCCAAAATTATCCTCTGCACTAGTACGTAAATCTTTTGGTATGCTCTTTCCCTCAAAATCTTCTTGGATATCTTTTATATTATTTAAAAGTTTTCCTTCCGAGCTGTCAAAGACAGGATTTGAGAAAATATCTTCAGTAACTTTTATGTCCACGCCTTCAAATACTTTACTTACCCTCTCTATACATTCACTTTGATGGGGAAGAATACTTAATTTAATTGCCATACTAATACCTCTCAATTAGTTCTACTGTCTTATTATTTCTTAGGTTTGAAAGATTTTTCTTTAATTCATTCATAACACTAAAATCTATAGAATTTGCATATACAACAATTCTTGTGATATCAAGCTCCAAAGATTCTATTCTTCTAATAAGCTCCATTACATCAGTTGATTTTAGACCTTGGTCAATAATATAAAGACTATTATCTACCTTTTTTGCTACAAAATTATTAAGTTTATAACTTTGGGCATTTACGCTTAGACCATAACCGTCTAAAGCCAAGTAGGTAGAAAGAATAGCATCTTTTCCCTTTGCATTTTCTGTATCAAAAATCCCAACCATATCATCCACTAGTAGCTTTGGATTATCATCAAAATAATCAAGGCGAGTTAAAATTTCTTTATCTACATTTTCCAAAGAATAGGTCTTAAAGCCGTAGTCAATATCTGCATTAGTTTCTTCTCTAATCTTTTTTGCAGCCCTTCTTATTCTCTCACGTCCAATTTCATCTATTGTTTTGTAGCCTGCCTTATAGGCTGGCTTATCTTCTTTTATTTGTTCTGGAAGTTGGACAAGGATATATTTTCTGTTTCCACCATCTTCTGCATTTAATTGCATAACTGCATGGGCTGTTGTGGCAGAGCCGGAGAAGAAATCAAGGATGATGGAATCTTTATCTGAACTATGTTCTATAATTTTTTTTATGAATTCAACGCCTTTTGGATAAGTAAAATATTCTCCCAATTCCATAGATAATAACTCTTTCGTAGCTACTTGATTCATATAAAGATTTTCACTAAAGGCTAAACTATCAAATGTTTTTTTAGAAGTTTTCAAATCCTTTAGATATCTTTTATAAATAAAACCTCTTTCATTTTCTTTATGTTCTTTTTTAAAACATATTTTCCCTTCGTCTATATGTTTTTGAATGGTGTTTTTAGAAAAACGCCAAAACATTCCTTTTGGTGGGAAATCGACTTTTCCTGTGTAGGGATTTTGTACTGGAAAGAAAGTTGTGTCTCCCCCACTTTTAGCACTTGGGTCAGCAGATACCCATGGTCCATTCGGGTCATTATCAGGATTTTTGTAGTTGGATAAATCCTTTACCCCCCCCAAATAAATTTACATTATCTTTAATTTTAGAATAGCAAATACAATTTTCGTGCTGAATATTAATTCCAGTTTTAGCGTCATTTGTAGTACTTTTAGTTTTTCTAATAAATTCAGTTACAGAATTCTCTTCCCCAAACACTTCATCACACATTAGTTTCAAATTAGCCTGTTCATTATCATCTATTGAGATAAAGATAACTCCATCATCGGAGAGTAGTTCTCTTGCTAGTATTAGCCTTGGATACATAAAGGTAAGCCAGGCAGAGTGGGAGCTTTTTCCCTTTAAATTTATTATCCTCTCTGCTTCCTCTTCTTCTATTCCAATCATATCCGCCAACTTTTTTGCATCAAAAGAAAAGTTGTCGGGATAAACAAAGCCATCTGAACCTGTGTTGTAAGGGGGATCTAAGACTCTCACTACTTTGATACAATTTAATGCATGACTTTTTGAAATGACTATAATACCAGTTTGCACACCCCTATTTAAAAAGCGTTAAAAGGTTTAGAAATAAAAAATCGCCTGTACCATAAGTTGGCACAGG
>JAQYEZ010000030.1 GCA_028723425.1 Peptoniphilaceae bacterium
GTCAGACCAAGAGTTTGCCTAGGGCTTCCTTCAGATTCCACCTCACGATGGACACCCTTGCCTTTAGCTATGTGTTTCCCACTACCGGGTACACTTAGGACTTTCACCTTTTAGAATATGCTCATGCCGAGCGCACTAAAAAAACTAGCAGCTTTTAAATACTGCTAGTCTACATTAAACTTATCTATTTACAACCTTATAAGCCAATTCTTTTTCTTCTCCAACGTCAATTAATACCTCATCTTTTTCCATTATTTCTCCTGCAATTATCTTTTTACCTAACTTAGTTTCAATATTTGCTTGTAGGTATCTTTTTACAGGTCTTGCACCATATTCTACATCATAAGATCTAGATAGTATTAATTCTTTGGCTGCTGGAGTAATATCTATAGATATATCTCTATCTTCAAGTCTTTTTCTCAAATATGCCATTTCAAGATCTATAATCTTATAAACTTGATCACTTGTAAGTGGAGTAAACATTACTGTTTCATCAATCCTATTTAAAAATTCTGGTCTAAAGGAATCTTTTAATTTATTTTCTACAAGATTTTGAGCATTTTTGTCAATTGTACCATCCTCATTTAAAGAATCTATTAAAAACTCTGATCCAATATTTGAAGTCATTATAATTATAGTGTTTTTAAAGTCTACAGTTCTACCTTGGCTATCGGTAAGCCTTCCATCATCCATAACTTGTAACAAAATATTAAATACATCTGGATGGGCTTTTTCTATCTCATCAAATAATATTACTGAATATGGCTTTCTCCTAACGGCCTCTGTTAGTTGGCCGCCTTCTTCATAGCCTACATAACCTGGGGCTGCTCCAATTAATCTGGATACAGAGTATTTTTCCATATACTCACTCATATCTATTCTTATCATATTATTCTCGCTGTCGAACATAGCCTCTGTTAGGGCTTTTGCAAGCTCAGTTTTACCGACTCCAGTTGGTCCTAAGAAGATAAAAGAACCTATAGGCCTTCTCTCATCTTTTAGGCCAGATCTAGCTCTAATAATGGCATCTGAAACTGCTGTTACCGCTTGATCTTGACCCACTACTCTTTGGTGAAGTTTTTCTGGCAAGTTTAATATTCTTTGTCTTTCTGTTTCGACAAGCTTTGATACAGGGATATTTGTCCAATTGCTAACAACATCAGCTACATCTTCTTCGGTTACTTCTTCCTTAATAGAGCCCTTATTTTGATTTTCTTCTGCATCCTTTAATTGCTTTTCAAGTTCTGTAAGTTTACCATATTTTAATTCAGAAAGTTTTTCAAAGTCATAAGCTCTTTCTGCTTTTTCCATTTCAACTTTTACAAGGTCTATCTCTTCTTTAATATCCTTTACAGAGTTTATAGCATTTTTTTGTTCTTGCCATCTTAGATAATCTTCGTTATATTTTTCATCCATATTTGCAAGTTCTTTTTCAAGATCTTCTAGTCTTTTTTTACTTGCTTGGTCATCCTCTTTTTTAAGGGCTGTAATTTCTATTTGTAATTGAAGGATTTTTCTTTTTTGTTCATCCAAAAATTGGGGCATAGTATCTATTTCTGTCCTAACCATAGCACAAGCTTCATCCATCAAATCTATGGCCTTGTCAGGCAAAAATCTATCAGATATATATCTGTTTGAAAGTTCAGCACAAGATATTACAGCAGAGTCTGAAATTCTGATACCATGATAAATTTCGTATTTATCTTTTATACCTCTAAGGATAGATATAGTGTCTTCGACACTAGGTTCATCAACCATTACTTTTTGGAATCTTCTTTCCAAGGCTCCATCTTTTTCTATATATTCTCTGTACTCATTTAAGGTTGTTGCTCCTATAACCTTGATTTCTCCACGAGCAAGCATAGGTTTCATGATATTTGATGCATCCATAGCACCTTCAGATTTACCAGCGCCTACTATAGTATGGATTTCATCTATAAACATTATTATTTGTCCATTAGATTTTTTAACTTCTTCTATAACAGACTTCAATCTTTCCTCAAATTGGCCCCTATATTTAGCCCCTGCAACCAAGGCACCCATATCTAAGGAGAAAAGAGTTCTTCCTTGTAAAGGTTCAGGAACGTCATTATTTACGATTCTTTGTGCAAGGCCTTCTGCTATGGCAGTTTTTCCTACTCCTGGTTGACCTATAAGAACTGGATTATTTTTCTTTCTTCTAGAAAGTATTCTTTCACAGTTTCTTATCTCAGAATCTCTACCTATAACAGGATCGATTTTTCCTTCTCTTGCTTCTTTGGTTAAATCCCTACCATATTTTTCCAAAGGGTTATTTGTTTCTTCAGGATTGTCGTTATTAACTTTTTGACCCTTTCTAATTTCTAAGGTAGTTTTTTTGAAATTATCATATTTAATTCCATATTTATCATTCAAATCACTTACCAAGGATTTTTCTTTTAATAAGGCCATAAAGATATGCTCTGTTGAAATAAAGCTATCTCCCATTTCCTTGGCTTGGTCTTCAGATTTTAATAAAATTCTTTGGAAAACTGTAGTTGGGTAAATATTGGCTGCACCTTGTTGACTAGGTAATTTATCAAGTCTATTTTCAAGTTCAGACCTGTATTTGTCCAAATCCATTCCCATAGTTTTTAAAACTTGTGAAACTATGGAATCTGAATCTTTAACTAGGGCATAGTTTAAATGAATTTCATTAATTTCAGGATTAGCATTTTTTATTGCTATAGAATTAGCCTCATTAATTGCTTGGCTAGATTTTTGAGTTAATTTATTGTAATCCATAGTAACCTCCTATATTAACTTATTTCTTGACTTAATTTTTTATATAATTCTTCTTGATTTTTAGTAAGACTTGAAGGATTTTTGATAAGTACTTCTATATAAAGATCTCCCTTATTACCATTCATATCTTTATAACCCTTCTTTTGCATTCTAATTTTTTGACCTGATTCAATCTTTGCCGGTATATTTACCATGAACTTGCCATCTAAGGTATCAATCTTTATTTTAGTACCAAAGTAGGCTTGCCATGGATAAATTCTTTCAGTTTGTATAATATCTAAGCCATCAAGTCTTCTATTTTTTTCATCTCTAATTTTGACCTTTACATATATAAAAACATCAAGTCCATAATCTTTTCCATTTATTTTTAACTTTTTATTACTTGGCATACCTTTGGGTATAGTTACCTTAACATCAATAAAATTAGGTCCATTCTTAACACTTATAGTTCTTGTAGTTCCTTTTATAGCTTCTTCTAGCGATATACTAACATTAGCATCAAGCCTTTGCTTTTTTTTATTTGAAAATCCACTTGCAAAATCTGAGAATGACCTAGTATTTGATCTATCCCTTCTATTTGAAGAAGTAAATCCACCAAATAAAGTATCAAAAAAGTCTGAAAATCCAGAGCCTGTCCCTGTTGAATAAGAATATGTTCCATTTCCGAAATTAGTAAAATCAAATCCATATTGTGAAGGATCAAAGTTTTGGCCTTGAGTAAAGTTGGCATTTTCCCCAAACATATCATATTTTTTTCTTTTGTCAGGATCTGATAAAACTTCATATGCCTCATTAATTTCAGAAAATTTCTCGTTCATATCTTTATCATCTGGATGAAGGTCAGGGTGATACTTTTTTGCAAGCTTTCTATACGCCTTTTTAATTTCAGCCTCTGTGGCTTTTTTGTCTACACCTAATACTTCATAATAGTCTCTATATTTCATTTATACCTCCATCTTTCTGACCATCTTTGACCTTAATAAGACTATACTAACTTATTTAACATTATCAAGTATAAGAGATAATAATTAGGAAAAAGTGCTTTATTTATTATAGAAAAAAACCTTCAAATGAAGGCTTTAACTTAGTGATCGTATTCAACTATTGATATAACTTTATATTTATTAAGTTTTTCTCTACCTTTTAGGCTTGTAAGTTCTATTAAAAACTCAAAAGCGGCAACTTCTCCCCCAAGAGATTCTATAAGTCTTGCTGTAGCTTCAGCTGACCCACCAGTTGCCATAAGATCATCAATAATAATAACCCTATCTTTATTATGAATAGCATCCTTATGAATTTCAAGTTCATTTTTCCCATATTCCAAATCATAAGAAATTTTTTCAACTTCTGCTGGAAGCTTTCCAGGTTTCCTTACAGGAATAAAACCCTTACCTAATCTGTCAGCAAGGGATGCTCCAAACAAAAATCCCCTAGATTCAATTCCCACAATATAGTCAAAGTCAATTGTCTTTATAGCTTCTTCCATAAGGTCTAAAGTAGCTTTAAAAGCCTCCCTATCTTTTAATAAGGTTGTTATATCCTTAAATGAAATACCTTTAATTGGGTAGTCTTCTATAACTCTTATCTTATCTTTTAATTGCATATATCCTCCAAAATTATTTTACAATTCCATACCTATATAGTATACCTTATTTTTGTACACAATTTTAGCCCAATTCATAATAAATTAACATGAGCTAATGTAAAAATTAAATTTTATTATTTTACTTCACCTATTTTCTTCTTATTGCTTTTAGACTTGTCCTAAAGAATAGTAAAAATTCTTTTTTATAAGTAAGAAAATTAATAACTAGTACAATAAGCGATGTTAGAATAAATACAAGCACAGCTTTTAACACCCAGTAGAGATAAGAATTATTTACAGTAAGTGGAATAAAGCTTGTAAGAAGCATTATCAAAGCTGTTTCTATAATAAGCAAAGATACTTTTTTGAAGCTTTCAAGTACACTTCTATATAAAATATATCTATTTGTGTGGTAAATAAATTCTATAGTTCTAATACCCATTGCAACAATTGTTCCAATAGTTACTCCTATTAAACCATATTTTCTTACAAGGATAACAGATAAAACAATATTTAAGCCACACTCTACCCAGGCGCCAATTCTTGTTTCTTTAAAATGACCTGCGGCTATAGTAATAGAACTGTAAGGAAGCCTTATCGCCCAAAGATATTCACTTACGACTATCAAAAATCCAAATAAGGGTCTAATATAATTGGCATCTACAAATTTTTTAGTATAAACTTCCATAAAAGGAATTATCAAAACAATAGTACAAGTAAAAATTATAGTAGTCATTGTATGATATAAAACTTCATACATATTAAACTTCTTGTTTAAATTCTCCATCTCACCTTTTGCTAGCATATCTCCCCATGAGGCATCGATGCCGTTGGAAAAGGAAGTTACAATATTTTTTACTCCATTTACTACCAAAAGATAAACTGAGTATACAGAAACTTCTTGCATTGTTGAAAAAATTGATAGTACAGTAATATCAGTATTGCCATGAATAACGGCAGCTATGTGCTGAGCTAATCCATCCCATTTTTGCTTTATACTTACCTTGTAAGAAACTTGTTTTAGATTTATTTTGTAATGGTTTTTTACATATTGATTTTGCAATATCGGTCTTAAAACAAAAACAAAACCTGTAACTATCTTTATCATTTGTATTGAAGCCTTTAATCTTGCCAAAATAAGGACTATTAATATATTAATTACATAAATAAAAATCTGAATTATAGAAATAATGTAAGTCTTTTGATCTGCCTGCAAAAACAACCTATAAGTCATACCAAAGTAGTATTCAGCAAAGGTTGAAATAGAAATTATCACCAGCAATGAAATTGTAAATAGCTTATCAAATTTGCTATTTATTATCATTGGATATATAAAAATAAGTATAAAAATATATCCAATAAAGGCCATGGCAATTTTTCTAAAAAATGATTCAGAACTTTTTAAAATCCCAGCTATTTCTTTATTATCTTTCTCGGCTATGGGTTTATAGAGTACAGATCTTACTACTGGCCCAAAGCCTGATTCCAATAAGGAAATATAAGCCAAAAATTGTGTAATGGAAGATATAAGGCCGTTAACATCGGACCCAAATTGTTTAATAATTATATGGGGAACTACAAAGCCATAGACTACCATGATAAGCTGTAATATTAGGCTAGTAAAAATATTAAATATTGCTTTTTTGCTTCTCATATTATCTCCATTTTTATCATTTTATCTAAAATACCCTAGGTCATAAGTTTTAATATTAACTAAGTTTCTTTTTGACATCAGCCTATTTTTCTTCTAAGGTATTTTTTATACTTTTTGATACTTCATTTATGCTCTTATCATCTAAGACATGCATATATAAATTAGAACCAGGCATAGCGTAAGAAGTTAGACCCATTTGTCCATGTCCTTTTACTTCTGTTGTATCTATTTTCCATTTTTTGCCAGTGTCGATTTGATTGTTAATAAGTTCTATTATTTTATCTCTTGTCATATTTGTATCGGTAGAATTTATAATAATATCTAGGAAACTATTATAATTTAAAAGAATAGCTGGTGATAAAGATTTTTCTATCATTGCTTTTAATACTTTTTCTTGATTTCTACCTCTATCAAGATCCCCTCTTTTTAGATTATATCTTTCTCTTGCAAATGCTAGGGCCTTATCACCATCAAGATGAATATTTCCTGATGGAAAATCGTAAGTAGCTGTTGAAAAAGCTTGGTCATTATTAAGGTCCACCCCATCCAAAACATCAATTAAATTCATAAATGTAGAAAAATTTACTCTAGCATAGTAGTTTATATCTATGTCAAAAAGATTTTCCAAAGTTTTTACTGAAGATTCTATACCATAGATACCAGCATGAGTAAGTTTATCTTTTTGATTATTACCGCCTCCAGCAATATTTACATAGGAATCTCTAGGCACTGTGGTAATTAGCATCTTGTGAGTTCTTGGATTAATAGTTAATATCAAATTTACATCAGATCTTGAAACTCTTGTCAAAGCTCCATATGTATCTATACCACTTATAAATACATTAAAAGATTCATCCCCGGCTACATTTTTGCTAATATCGTCTACATTTACTTCTTCAGTCAAAGAATCAATAACCCTAGTTTTTTGATTAAAATCTTCTATTTGATCATTAATTGCTGATCTAAAGGATTCATTTAATAAAATAACTTGAGTTTTTCTATCTACTAAGAGATTGGCAGAATTAATATATGTTTTTGCATCATCAAGATTTAGGGAAATATTTTTTTCTTTTTCCAAAGATTTTCCATATTCAATAATGTTTTTCTTATCTTGGGTCAAGCCAGTTTTTACTAGCTCATCTTTTATATCATCAAGTGTTTTATATTTAGAGTTTTTCATAACTACAAGAGACATATTTATTTCTTCAGTTTCTTGATTTTTATTAATATCTTCCAAGGCATTTACTCCTGAATTTATATAGAAGCTAGCAAATGAATTAATTAAAATAGAAAAAAAAGCTAGAAGAATAAGGCCTGATAAACTATATAATGTAGATTTTTTTAACAAGAAATATAGTAATATTTCGAATAGAATTAAAACAAGTAAAAGAAGTATCCTGTATTTTCTAGGTAATATTCCATTAATAAAAATCATAGTAGTTAGGATTAGGCAGCCTATAATACTAAGTAGAAAAAGTATTTTTGCAATTTTTTTTGTCATTTTTCTCACCTTTATTTAAATATTAAGTTAGTATTTTTTCACGATTATTTTATATCATACCATAAATTTTATCAAATATTTAGATACTTTATTCTATAATATATATTGCAAAAAAATAGGACGTTTATGTCCTATTGGGTCAGATAATCATATAAGATTTCATTTCTAAGATCCTCTACACTTTGATTGTTTGGTATAAGATAGGAAATCCCATCTATAATTTCTGGACTGCCTTCTACAGTATAAGTAGCTATGTCGGCATTTGAAATACTTTTGAAAGTCCAAGCAAAGGATGCAAGGGTTGAAAAAGGGATATTGGTTTTCATATTCTTACTCATAGCGCTGTAAAGCTTGGGTAATTTTAGTAAGTTTTTTGGCTTTAGAGCTTGCTTTACGAAAGAAATTACAAAATCTTGTTGGGTTTTTATCCTTCCTAAGTCAGCATCATTATATCCCTTTCTAAATCTTACATACCAGAGGGCTTTTTCTCCATCAAATACATGGGGACCAGGATTCATTTTCATAGCATCGGCAACTCTTTGATCCACATCAACTTCTACGCCACCAAGAGCATCTACTCCATCAACAACTCCTTGGAAGGATACTTGCAAATAATTGTTTAAATCTATTCCAAAAAAATCTCTCAAAGTTTTTATAGTTAAAGGCATACCTCCATAGGAATGGGCAGAATTTATTTTATCTAAGTTCCCATTTACGTAGACCCTGGTATCTCTTGGAATTGATATTATTTTTATTTCTTTGCTTGATTTTTTGCACAAAACCAACATTAAGGTATCAGTTCTACTTCCTGTATCTTCCCCTTCTGCATCAAGGCCTGTAAATAAGAAAAATAGTTGGTCTTGATTTGGTTGGCTAAATTGAGTATTGTCGTAAAAATCATCGCTATTTGTAGATGAATTTATTATTGCAAAGATAAGCCTTATGGCTGTAAATGCTGTAATTATCAATAAAATTATTATAAGAACTTTTAATAATTTTTTTAGTCCCTTTCTCATAACTTCTCCTAAATAAATATGTTAGACAAAGAATAAATTATTATTCCAGCTATTGAATTTCCTATAGCTATTATAGCAAAAGATTTTAATTTATTTAAACCCAATATGGAAGCTATAAGAGATCCCATCCAGACCCCTGTTCCTGGTAAGGGGATAGCTACAAATAGTAAAAGGCCAAGATACTCGTATTTTTCTATTTGACTTTTCTTTTTAGCTGCCTTATTTGTAGCCCACATAACATATTTTTTTAATTTTTGATTTTTTTTCATCCAATCAAAGATAGGCATAATCCACAAGAGTATAGCAAGAGCTGGCAAAGTAGATCCAAGGTAACTTATTAGATAGGTCTTGATAGAACTAATTCCCATCATTAATCCGATGGGAATTGAGCCTTTTAATTCTATTAGTGGCAGCATGCTAATTAGCAAAAGAGCAACTTCTTTGGAAAAGTTATTTCTAATTATTTCTACCAATTTTTGCATTTTATTCCTTTTTAGCTTTAAGCTTTCTAATTTTCTCCCAAAGCTGGGTAGTTAAAATACTTATTATTTGCGTCTTGATCTTTAACTTGATAGTAAATTAAACTGTTTAATTCTTTATCTCTTTCCAAAAATGTTTGGTCATTTCTTACGTCATTTCCATCTTTGTCTAGAATAAATCTTGTTGTAATTATCGGATAATCCTTCATCATATCAAGTAGATAATTCTCGTAAGCACTTGTCTTTATTCCTTTTGCCTTGCTAAATAGATATGGTGCAAGGTAGTTTAGTGATATGTTTACATTTTCTTGTTCTTCTATATCGTAGTTTGCCCAGATAGTAAGAGGTGTTTTGTAAGCTTGTAAGTCAGTATAGTTATTTTCTCCATAAGCAATATCCAAGAAATATGAATATATTGATGGTTGGTGATCTCCAAAGATACAAATAATTGTTGGCTCATCATAGGAACTGAAGTAATTAACCAATTTTTTAAAATCTTTATCGGAAAGGTCTACAAGGTTTATATATTCTTCAGCGCTAGGGTTTAGGCCTTCATGACCTATGATTTTAACATCTCCTTCTTTATAAGATCCTATATAAGCACCATGGTTTTGCATGGAAACCAAATATGCAAATAAGGGATTATTTTTTGACTTGGCTTTCTTTTCCTCAAATTGCTTAATAATATTATTATAAGCTGACTCATCTGAGACATATGAATGAACGTATTTGGCATCTTGATAATCATCTATGAAAGAAGTATTTTCAAAGCCTAAGTTTGGCCAAACCTCTTGACGAGAGTAATTTGTTGGCTTATTAGGATGGCTAATCCAAGTATCATAGCCTTGGTTTTTCAAAATGCGGCCAATAGATGTGTGTCCATTTTTAACATATTGTTGGAAAGGATAAGCTCCTGCTGGGAAGAAAGCTAAAGGTAGAGAAGTTAAAACTTCAAATTCTGAGTTAACTGTACCTCCTCCCAAAACTGACATATAGGCAAAACCTTGAATAGTATTTTCTTTTAAACTCCTTGTATATTCCAAAGGATTTTTTGTTAGTTTTAGATTGCCTTGTCCATAATAATCAGCCAATGATTCTGATTGGATAATTATGATGTTTGGTTTCTTTTCTTCTTGTTTTTTATTATTATTTGCTGTTAAATTTGTATCTTTATTATTTGAATTGCTAGCTAATAAACTTTCATTTTTTCTTTCTTCATCAGTCATTTGAGTTTCTCTAAGATTTTTTAAGCCTTCTTTACTTTCGGAAGAAATACTATTTAGTTGATCTTTGCCCTTATAATACTTATCTAAGGTTTTTTCTACCTTTGCTTGATCATAGCCTTCTGGAGCTGTAATAAGTTGCTTTACCGTAATCCTATAGAACGAATAAGGTGCTCCTTCTACATAATAAGTTCTAGAAGGTCTCCATAAGTTTACCCCAACTGTCACTTGATTCAAAAAGAAATTTGCAGAAACAATTATAGATACTGCTAGGACTGCTGTAAATGAACCAAGGCCTACTAGATATCTCTTTTTGGTTATCTCTATCTTTCCAGGATTAACTGATCTTATAATCATTAGCCACATTATACCTAAGGCAAAGGATGAAATAGCCATACCATTAAACTCAATTACTGTATTTGATGCAACATCGGCTGCAACTCCCAATGAGCCTAAAAATGCAGGTATTAAGGGTGAATCTCTTAATATCATCAAGAAGTCATTTGATAAACCAAATATTAATGATACTATTACTACAACAATCATAGATGATCTTTTGTATCTTATGATAAAGTATACAAAAAGTTGTACCAAGATTAAGATAAATGAATTTATCAAAACATAGATAGGTTCCATGCTCAAAATATTAGGATTATAGCATGATTCTAATATTAAAAATGATATTAGAGGGTTAATAATAAATATAAACCAAGTAAACTTATTCATATGCTTATATTCATTTACAGTTAATGTCCTAATTCCCAATGATACGAAGAAGATGAACAAAATGAAGCTGAATATATCATTTTTTGTCATCAAAGCATCAAACAAACTTAAATATGAGCCTTCTATCATAAAGTTGTTTAAGACATAAAAGCCTAAACTTCCCAAAATTAAGATTACTATATTAGAACTATAAGGTTTTATAAGGCCTAAAACAGATTTTAAATTAATCTTATCTAATTTGTTGATTTTTTTAATAAAATCATTTAAGAATATAGATAAAAAGATTACACTTATGGCTAAAACTAGAAATTGTCCTATTATTGATAACCAAGAAGAATATCTAACATCTTGTTCAAAGACTGTTTGACGGCTATTGGCTAAAAGTTCAATATTCATTTTTTCTTGATATGTAATCATGGCATTAGAATATTGAGGACCTGCTGCAAATCTTATTCTTAAATTAGTTGATAAAAGCGACTTATCGGCCTTTAATTTTACTTCATTGCCTTTAGAGTAACCATCAGAAAGAATTGGATAGCCATTAGTAGTTATTTGAGATTTTGACCAACCTTTTAGGTCTAAATCGTTTATATCGACAAGTTCATCGCCTTTATATATAGATAATATTTTAAAGCCATCAGCATCTTTGCTTACTGGTTCTTCTTGTGAAATAGTAATATATTGGTCATCAAAGATGTTAAAACCTAGTTTGTCAATTTTTAAAGCTAAGATTGTAACAATGATTAAGGAGATGATGACTGAAACTAGTGTTGTTTTATTAATTTTTTTATATTTATTTATAATAATCGCCTCCTATTAATTAAAATATATTTTTACTCTTTTCTTCATATATTATATCTTGTTAAAATAGATATTAAATTTTTGTAAAATCCCTACTTAACATTGATATTATATCACATCTTGCGTGTAAAACAAGCTTTCTGTTTGCTTATCAATGTTATTTTTGATATAATTTTTTGAAAGTTAAAGGAGGTTTCGATGTTAATTGAAAAGTTAGATAAATATTTGGATGAAGGTTATTATCCTTTCCATATGCCAGCTCACAAAAGAAACAAAACTTTATTAAATGTAAACCTACCTTATGACAGGGATTTAACTGAGATAAGAGATTTTGACAACTTAAATAAGCCTAAATCTATTTTTGTTACTATGGAAAATATTTTGGCAAAAATATATAAGGCAAAAGAAGCCATTATTTCAACTAACGGATCCACTTGTGGCATACTCGCAACAATTAGAAGTTTAAGTAAAAAAAATAAGAAAATTCTTATTTCTAGATTTGCCCACAAGTCTGTTTATAATGCCATTGAACTTTTTAAGTTAGAAGTTGATTATATAGAAAGCTTTACAAACGAATATGGCCTAATTTCTGATATAAATTATGATGATTTAAAAAATAAGCTTAAAGACAATACCTATGCCTTTGTCATGGTCACTTCCCCTACTTATGAGGGCTATTTGCTTGATTTAAATAGGATCCATAAGCTTTGCAAAAAATATAATACACCCTTAGTAGTTGATATGGCACATGGGTCTCATATCCATTTATACCAAGACTATAATAAATATTTTTCCTATGATCTTGCCATTACTTCCTTTCACAAAAATCTCTCTGCCCTTACCCCTGCAGCGGCTGTCCTAATTAATAATAATAAGCTTGATATAAAAGAAATTAGAAGAAATATGGCCATATTTCAAACTTCTTCTCCTTCATATATAATTTGTCAGTCTATAGATGATATGATTTCTTCTCATCCTAAGTTTCCTATTTTAAAAGAAAATTTAGATATAAATCTTGACTTACTCTATAAGATAAAGCTTAATAACTTAGAATTTATAAATGATCCTAAAAAAGATAAGACAAAAATTCTAATATCTACACAAAAGACAAATATAAGTGCCTATAAGCTTAGAGATCTCTTATATGAAAAAAAGATAGAAATAGAAATGGCACAAGCCTCATATGTTTTATTGATTGCTAGTATCTTTGATAAAAAAGAAGGCTTTGACCGATTAAAAAATGCCCTAGAAGCTATCGATAAAAACTTAAAATATGGCCATAATAACTTTACATTAAAAAATATTTTACCTAATAGAAAGATGAAAATTTCAGAAGCCATGGAAAAAGAAAAAAAATTGGTTGAAATTTCTGATGCTAAGGGAAAAATCTGTGGTCAATACATTTACTCCTATCCACCAGGCATTCCTTTGCTAGTACCGGGTGAAGTTTTTGATAGGGATTTGATAAAGGAACTTTCTTATATAAGTGAAATCGGAGGCAACCTTTCTTACGATAATGGCAAGGTTCTTATAGTAAATTGACAGCAAGAATATAATTTGATATCATTTTATTTGAAATAACAATTTATAAAGGAGCAAATAATGAAAAGAATCGTTACTTTAAATACAAGAAATTTACATAAAAGCAAAAAAAATGGTGGATGTGGTGAATGCCAAACATCTTGTCAATCAGCTTGTAAGACAAGTTGTGGGGTTGCAAACCAAGAATGTGTAAATCCAAAAACAAAATAAGGGTTTGAGCCCTTATTTTTTTGTGTTATTATATTATAGTAATTTAATACAGTTTAAAGGAGAATTAATGATACACAAATATAAAGCTAAAGGATTTAATATAGTCCTTGATATATACAGCGGATCTATTCATCTTGTAGATGATCTTACATATGATATCATAGACTTATTTGAAGATAATGATAAGTCTTACATAAAAAAAGCAATAAAATCAAAATACAAGATCTCAGATTGCGAATTTGAAGAAGCTTATAGCGAAGTTTACGATTTAAAAGAAGAAAATCTTCTTTTCTCAGAGGATGCTTACAAGGACATAGTAATAGATGCAAAAAATAGGCCAACTTCTTTGAAGGCCCTTTGTTTAAATGTTGCTCATACTTGCAATCTTTCCTGTGAATATTGCTTTGCCAAAGGAGGAAAATACCAAGGAGAAGATGCTCTTATGACTATGGATGTAGCCAAAAAGGCTATTGATTTCTTGATAGCTGAGTCTTCTAATCACCATAACCTTGATATTGACTTTTTTGGTGGAGAGCCACTATTAAATTGGAATTTAGTTAAAGAAACTGTAGCCTATGCCAAAAGTAAGGAAAAATTATATAACAAAAAATTCAATTTTACCCTAACAACAAATGGTCTTTTACTCGATGATGAAAAAATTGATTTTTTAAATGAAAACATGAAAAATGTTGTCCTATCTTTGGATGGCAGAAAAGAAAAACATGATCATTTTAGAAAAACTTTAAATGGTAAGGGATCTTTTGATTTGGTAGTTCCAAAATTCCAAAACTTTGTAAAAAAACGTGGTGACAAGGAATACTACATAAGAGGAACTTTCACTGCAAATAATCTTGATTTTACAGAAGATATCAAAACTTATCTTGATCTTGGTTTTAAAAGGACCTCCTTAGAACCAGTAGTAGGAAATCCAAATTCTGATTTTTCTTTAAAAGAAAAAGATCTGCCTACAATTTTTGATCAATATGAAAAATTGGCAGATATGCTTATAGAAGGCATTGATAATAATGATAAATTTATCTTCTACCATTATATGATTGACCTGGACAATGGACCATGTGTGTATAAAAGGATAGCTGGTTGTGGATCTGGTACAGAATATATGGCAGTGACACCAAATGGAGAACTTTATCCTTGCCACCAATTTGTGGGAAACAAAGACTTTAAAATAGGAGATCTTAATAGTGGTATAAAAAGATATGACTTAATAGAAAATTTTAAGGGTTGCAATGCCTACTCAAGAAAAGAATGCCAAGCTTGTTGGGCAAAATTATATTGTTCTGGTGGTTGTGCAGCAAACTCCTATAATGCAACAGGTTCTATAAATGGAGTTTATGACTACCAATGCAAAATATTTAGAAAAAGAATAGAGATGGCCATAGCTGTAAAAATCTATGAATTTGTGAAAAATTCACAAAATCAAGAAAAAGTTTTAGCTTAGTAATTAAATTAAAAAATAGGAATAAGCTTTATTTTACTATAAAAGTCTAATCCTATTTTTTATTTTACCTTATGAGATGAAGAAAGAGCTAAAATTTTAATTTGACTTGGCTTACATTTTTCCAAAACTCTTATCATTTCTCTTACAGTATTGCCAGAAGTAATTATGTCATCAAAAATCAAAATCTTCTTACCAGTCAAGTCTTCATGACAGGAAAAAGCTCCCCTTAGATTTTTTTGTCTATCTTCCAAGGATAAGCTATGTTGAACTTTAGTTTCCTTAATTTTTTTAAAGGAGTCTAAATATCTCATCTTATTTTTTTCTACAAAATAATCTGTTATAAGCCTTATATGGTCAAAGCCTCTCCTGTTAAGTGTAGATTTTGAACTAGGAGCTGGCAAGATATAATCAAAATCAAAAGAAAGGTCTTTAGAGTTTTTTATATAAAATTCCACCAAAGATCCAAAGACCCTATAAAGAGAAGTATTTCTATTAAATTTGTAAGATCCTATCATATTTGCCATAAATTTGTTATAAAAATAAATTGCATAAGCATCATAGCCATCTATTTTAAAATTATTGTCTACCAAGTCAAGTTTGGATAAGCAAGAATCACAGAGGAAAAATCTTGAAATTTCTTCGCTTTTACAAGAGTAGCATATATTTTTATCAAGAAATAAAAAATCAATCATCCAAAACCTCCCCCATTTCTTTTATCCAATAAGTTAGGTTGGTATTTCTTTTTGATGTAGATGAGTTATCTATCATTTGCTTTAATATTCTTTTTTCTCCCAAAAGAATAAGAAGTTTTTTGGCCCTAGTAACGCCAGTATAAAGCAGATTTCTATTTAAAAGCATAAATGATGCTTGCATCATTGGTATAACAACACAATCAAACTCTGATCCTTGTGATTTGTGGATGGTGATAGCATAAGAAAGATCCAAATCCTTGATATCTTCTCTTTTATAATTAACCAAAGTCCCATCATAAAATTTAACCCTTAGTTTTTCCTCATCTTTATCTATATCATCTATTATTCCTATATCTCCATTATAGATTCCATCAGCTACTTGTCCAAAGTTATTTATAGGCTCAAGGTCATAATTATTTCTAATTTGCATAACCTTATCTCCTTTTTTAAAAATTTTTTTATTAAATTCTAAAAAATTAGGGTTACTATTTAATTCTTTTTGTAAGATAGCATTTATAGCTTCTACGCCCCAAGCTGATTTTTTGGTTGGAGAAAGAATTTGTATGTCATTAATTGGGTCAAGCTTATAGTAGGAAGGTAGTCTTTTGGTAACTAGGTCTATAAGTTTTTCTTTAAAATTTTTGGGATTGGCATCGATAAAGAAGAAATCTTTTTCTGCTTGATTTAATAGAGGATATATTCCTTGATTTATCCTATGAGCATTTACTACAATATTTGATTCGCCTGCTTGTCTAAAAATTTTATCTAGCCTAACATTTTCTATATCTGATTCTAAAATATCCTTTAAAACATTGCCAGGTCCTACACTAGGCAATTGATTGCTATCTCCTACTAGGATTAAAGCTGTTTTTAAAGATAAAGCCTTTAATAAATTATTCATCAAGTATATATCTACCATAGATACTTCATCTACTATCAAATAGTCTATCTGTAGTGGATTTTCTTGATTATATTCTGCTAAGTTTTCATCTGGCTTCATTCCAATTAACCTATGTATAGTATAGGCTTCTTGATCTGTTGACTCTTGAATTCTCTTTGCAGCCCTACCAGTAGGAGCAGCAAGTTTATATGAAAGATCATTATCATCAAGTATTTTGGTTATAGCTTTAATAATTGTAGTTTTCCCAGTTCCAGGGCCCCCTGTTATAACTAGAAGCATATTTTCAAAGGCTTTATTTATAGCTTGCACTTGCCCATCCGAAAAACCGTCAAGTTTTTCTTTTATCTTAACACAAAATCTATATTCTTCCTTCTTTAGACAAGAAAGTTGCATAGCCACAGACTTTTCTGCCTTAAAAATATTGTATAAGTAGATATAAGTTTCAGATTCAATTTGTATACTAATAATTTTTTTCTTTACTATATCTTCCTCAATCACTTCTTTAATTTTTTCTTTATCCACATTCAGTAATTCAAAAGTCTTTTCTATCAAATACTTCTCTTCTACAGTGCAATGGCCATTGTATTCAGCTTCTCTATTTAAAATGTAAGTAATTGCCGCAGATATCCTAAATTTTGAGTCTGATTGAATTTGCATATTTTTTGCTATAGTATCTGCCACAACAAAGCCTATGCCCTTTATATCTTCTACTAGCTTATAAGGGTTTGTTTTTACTAATTCTATAGTAGATGATTTGTATTTATTATAAATTTTCATTGCCAAATTATAGGAAATACCTAAACTTTGAAGATAAAGTAAGCTTTCTCTTGAATCTCTTAAATCTAGAGTGGATAATTTGATAGATTCTAATTTCTTTTTCCCAATGCCAGGAATTTTTAATAGTTTTTCTGGTCTATCAAATACAACATCTATAGCCTTATCTTTAAATTCATCATATAAAAGTTCTGCTGTCTTTTTTCCTATGCCTACTATTGAACCTGATGATAAAAATTTTATTATGGCTTTTTTACCTTCTGGCTTTTTTAAAGCAATCGAACTTACTTGTATTTGCTCTCCATAAGTCTTATGATAAATAAGCTCTCCTTCTATGATTACATTATCACCTACATTAAAAGAAGGCATAATACCCGTACATGTTATATCTCCATCAGAGGTATTTATGCTTAAAACACTGTAACCATTTTCTTGATTTCGATAAATTGTGTTGGTTATTATGCCTTCAAATTTCATTATTTATTAACCTTTACTCTTTTTATATTTGCACCAAGACCAGTAAATTTCTCTACTAAATCACTATAGCCCCTATCTATATGATAAATCTCTGAAACTTTAGTTTCACCTTCTGCAACAAGACCTGCCATAATTAAGGCAGCTCCAGCTCTAAGATCAGTTGCCTTAACCTCTGCTCCATGAAGCTTTTGTACGCCTACTATAGCAGCCTTATTACCTTCAGTTACAATGGCCGCCCCCATTTTTTTAAGCTCATCAACATGCATAAATCTATTTTCAAAAACAGTTTCTTGGACAGAACTTTCACCTTGGCAAATTGTCATCAAAGCCATAAATTGAGCTTGAGCATCAGTTGGAAAACCTGGATATGGAAGAGTTTTTATTGTCGTAGCATGAAGTTTGTTATCTGCCCTAACCCTAATCATATCTTCATCTTCGTTTTCTTCTACCTTAGCTCCTATTTCAATTAACTTTGCTATTACAGGTCTAATATGGCTTCCTATAACATTTTTTACCAGTACATCTCCGCCTGTCATTGCAGCTGCCAACATATAGGTAGCAGCCTCAATCCTATCAGGAACTATTGTGTGTCTTGCACCAGTTAGTTTTTTTACACCTTTTATGACTATATTTGATGTGCCAGCTCCTCTTATGTTAGCACCCATCTTTGATAAAAATGATGCTAAATCAACAATTTCAGGTTCTTTAGCCGCATTTTCTATAATAGTTTCACCATCTGCTAGGGTTGCTGCCATCATTATATTTTCTGTAGCCCCTACAGAAGGAAAATCTAAATAAACTGTATTACCCTTTAAGCCTCTTTCTGCTTTGGCAAAAATCTCTTCATTGTCAAAACTTGTTCTGGCACCCAAATACTCAAATCCTTTAATATGAAGATCTATTGGCCTTTTTCCTATATTGCAGCCACCAGGAGCTTTTGTAATAGCTTTATTAAATTTTGCTAGTAAAGGTCCCATAACTATGAAAGATGCCCTCATCTTATCCATAAGTTCAAAAGGAGTTTCATAATGGTCTACTCCGCTTGGATCTATTTTTAAAGTTGTTGGGTCTAAGTAGACAACCTCACATCCCAACTTCTTTAAAATTTCCACCATCACTTCTATATCTTTAAGTTTTGGAACTTCCTCCAAAATAATATCTTCGCTTGCCAATAAACAAGCTGCAAGTATTGGAAGGGCAGAATTTTTTGCACCTGATATAGATACTTCTCCCTTCAAAGGTCCATTTGACTTAATTACAAATATTTCTTTGTTTTCCATTTCTACTCCAACCTATTTGGTTCCAAATAATCTGTCTCCAGCATCTCCCAGACCAGGAACTATATAATAATCATCGTTTAATCTCTCATCAAGCTGAGCGACATAAATTTCCACATCTGGGTGTTCTTGGTTGACTTTTTTGATACCTTCTGGTGCTGCAATTATATTTAAAAGTTTAATAGAAGTACAACCTCTTTCTTTAAGTCTAGTAATAGCATCACAAGCAGACCCACCTGTAGCAAGCATTGGATCAACTACAAGCATATCTCTTTTTTCAGAATCTTTTGGTAGTTTGCAATAGTATTCTACAGGGACAGCTGTTGTTTCATCTCTATACATGCCAATATGGCCAACTCTAGCTGCTGGGAAAACTTCCAAAAGCCCATCAACCATGCCAAGACCAGCTCTTAAAATAGGAATAATGCCTAATTTTTTGCCAGAAAGTCTATAGCCAGTTGTTTTGCTAATAGGTGTTTCAACTTCTATTTCTTCTAATGACAATTTTTTTGTTGCCTCATAAGCAAGCATAATTGTTATTTCTCTAATTATATGTCTAAATTCATTAGAGCCTGTGTTTTTA
This sequence comes from Peptoniphilaceae bacterium, assembly GCA_028723425.1. Lineage (GTDB taxonomy): Bacteria > Bacillota > Clostridia > Tissierellales > Peptoniphilaceae > Anaerococcus. The sequence goes on from JAQYEZ010000030.1 coordinate 19,664, forward strand.
TCTCTTAAAATTGTAATTTTATGTTTAATAACTGGGTGATCTAGTACTGTTGCTTTAATCATTTTAACTCCTTATAAATAAATTACATTACCTGCTGCTGATTTTTTCATTCTATTCATTATACTCTTTCCGAGATCCTTATCCTCAACTCCTTGGGCCAAAATTAAATCTACTCCTTTTTTATCTAAGATTCTTAAAGCAGAAAATAAAACATGGCTCATCTCCAATAGATTATTCTTATCTCCAAGGGATACAAAGTCAAAATCGTAAAACTTACTTATATCTTGCTCAAAAGCAAGAATGCCAACTTTTTTCCCACTTTTTTTCGCTTCTCTTGCCTCATCATATATACGTATAGCAGATTCTTCTCCCACATATATTTTCATGGCAGCCTTTGGAGCATAATGCTTATATTTTTGACCGGGAGATTTAGGGATTACCTTATCATCTACCAAAGAATCATCCAAAACTAGATTAGGTAAAAAGCCCTTTATGTATTCATAAGTGTAAAAACCCGGTCTTAAAATCATTGGCTTATCTTCGGTTAAGTCTAAGACTGTAGATTCTATGCCAATTTGGCTATTACCACCATCTATTATAACTGAAACTCTCCCCTTCATGTCAAAGTAAACATCAGAAGCATTTGTTGGAGATGGCCTACCAGAAATATTGGCACTTGGTGCTGCAATAGGAGTATCACAAAAATCTATAAATCTTCTGGCTATCGGATCTTTGGGCATCCTAATTGCTACAGTATCTCCCGTTGCTGTTACAACATCTGGAATTAACTTAGACTTTTTAAAAATCATAGTAAGAGGACCTGGCCACAAGTTTTTTGCCAAAAGCTTTGCCTCTTCTGGAATTTCACTTACAAGCCTATCTAATTGATTGATTTGGGATATATGTAAAATCAAAGGATTGTCTATAGGCCTATTTTTTGCTTTAAATATTTTCTCACAAGCCTTTCCATTAAGACCATCTGCTCCCAAACCATAAACTGTTTCTGTAGGAAAAACAACCAAGTCACCATTTTTTATATAGCTACTTGCTTCTTTTAGTTTTTCCTCATCAATATTATCAGTGTTTACTGTTAAAATCTTTGTATCCATATTCATTTGAATGTCCTAACTTTTCTATTTTTTTAATATTTTCTTTATTAAAAACAAGGGTGTATGTTGGGTCCATGTGGCAAGTTATATCTATACCAACTTCATTTCTAAGTCTATCTTCAATACGAGATATTGATTCATGCATTATTCCAACAGTCAAATTTTCTGGCACTTCTAAGTCGCATGATCCAACAAGTTTGCCTTTTCCATATTCATGGATTTGTAAGTTATGAAAACCCACAACAAAATCTCCCTCTAATATTATAGCAGATATTTCCTTCTCTAAATCAGGATCTAATTTTTTCCCCAAAAGGGTATCTACAGTTTCCACAAACAATTCCAAACCAGGCATAAAAATAACTAGGGCTAAAAATATACCAATTATTGAATCTAGATTAAAATTAATATATTTTTGAATACTTACTACAATAATAATTAGAATTGTAGAAATGATGTCATTTCTAGCATCAACTTTAACTGCAAAGTTTAGTTTAGAATCTAGCTTTTTTTCTAAGCTTTCATTTAAAAAATAAATATAAAGCTTGAAAAATATAGATACTATTAAAATAACTATAGATATTAAAGAAAGTTTTGGGATATTTCCCTCAACAAAACTTGTTAGAGAATTTGTAAGTAGTTTAATTCCTACATACATTATAAAAATACCAACCACAAAGCTTGCTATATATTCTCCCCTACCATGGCCCCAAGGATGTCCCTTATCTGCTGGTCTATTGCTAACCTTAGCTCCAACAAGAGTAATTAAAGATGTTAAGGCATCTGAAAGGTTATTAAAAGCATCACCAAGTACGGCACTTGATGATGTAATTAATCCTATACTTATTTTCATTGCAAATAAGATAAAGTTTATAATAATGCCAACAAGGCCAGAAAGGGAAATTAAATTAAGTCTTACTTTTTGATCTGTGTAGTTTTTATAATCTTTAACAAATTTTTTTGAAAGAAAGTTAAACAACTTATTCTTCTCCTATTTTTTCAAGCTTTCTTGTTTGATCTTCTGCAATAAGAGATTCTATCATCTCTTCAATATTTCCATCCAAGAAATCATCTAATTGATAAATAGTCTTTCCTATTCTATGATCAGTAATCCTACCTTGGGGATAATTATAAGTTCTAATTCTTTCTGAACGATCTCCAGTACCTACTTGTGATTTTCTATTATCTGAAATTTCCTTATTTCTTTTTTCTTCTTCCATTTCATATAATCTTGCCATAAGAACTTTCATTGCCTTGTCCTTATTTTTTATCTGACTTTTTTCATCTTGGCAAGTAACAACAAGGCCTGTAGGTATGTGGGTTAATCTTACAGCTGAGTCTGTTGTATTTACAGATTGACCACCATTTCCAGAAGACCTATATACATCAACCCTGATATCATTAGGGTCAAGTTCTATATCAACCTCATCAGCTTCAGGTAAAACTGCAACTGTTGCTGTAGAAGTATGTATTCTTCCACCTGATTCAGTTTCTGGAACTCTTTGAACCCTGTGAACCCCTGATTCATATTTTAATTTTGAATAGGCACCTTCTCCTCTAACAATAAAGGTAGCCTCTTTTATACCACCAATACCTTGTTGGTTAACATCTATATCTTCAGTCTTGTAGCCTTCCTTATCAGCGTACATATGATACATTCTATAAAGATTTCCAGCAAATAAACCAGCTTCTTCTCCGCCTGCACCAGCTCTAATTTCTACAATAACATCTCTAGAATCATTAGGATCTTTTGGTAATAGTAAAATCTTTAACTCTTCCTTATATTTACTGAGGTTTTCTTCTTTTTCGCTTATCTCTGCTTTTAACATGTCAATCATTTCTTTATCACTAGTTTCTTTGATTAAGTCTTTATTTTCTTCAATGACACCTTCAGCTTCTTTAATTTGGTCATATTTTTCTACTATCGGCTTTAAAGAGTTGTACTCTCTAGAGTATTTTTTTAATTTATTTACATCAGATAAAACTAAAGGATCTGCAAGTTTCAATTCCAAATCTTTATAATTTTCTTTAATATGTTCTAAATTTTCTAACATATATCCTCCTTTACTTGAGCAAATACTATTCTATCAAAACCATTATAGTCCTTATAAGAATTGATATTTGCATAAGAGTTTTCTTCTAACAATTTTTCTATAGCGTTTCTTTGGTCATAACCTATTTCTAAAAACAGGCATCCATCTTCTTTTAGGTAATTTTTTGCTTGGCCTATTATTTTTTTATAAAAAAATAAACCATCATCTCCACCATACAAGGCATTTTTAGGCTCATAAAATAAGGCTTTATCAAGATTTTGGTAATCTTTTTTATTTATATATGGAGGATTTGAAACAAGGACATTGTACTTATCAAAAACATTTGAAAATAAGTCGCTAACAAAAAAATCTACATTATCCAAAGAAAACTTTTCTTTATTTTCATTAGCAAGCTCGATTGCACTTTCTGAAATATCAATTCCACTGACAAGGGATTCTTTCAAATTAAAAGCAAGACTTATGGCTATTGCACCAGTTCCAGTTCCTATGTCCAAAATTTTTTCTTTTTTTATATCTGCCTTGATTATTTTTTCTACCAAAAGTTCAGTTTCAGGTCTTGGTATAAGGGCTCTTTCATCTGTTATAAAATCAAGCCCATAAAAATTCCACCTGCCTAAAGCATATTGAAGGGGATAACCATTTTTTACCTTTTTAATTATAGCATTTAATTTATTAGTAATCTCATCGTTTAGGTCGATTTGATCATTTAAAAGCAAGTAATTCTTACTTTTATTTAACAAATAAGAAAGAGCAATAAGTGTTATATCTTTATCTATTTCTAAGAAATTTTTTATTTTCATAAATTTTTTCAAAATAAAAGGGCTGTTGTAGATAAACTTCTTTTTTCATCATTATTAGAGAAAATCCAAGTTAAAAAGAATTAAACTTAACCTAATAAAAGTCAAATTTTTCTGACTAATCAAAGGATCTATCTCTAATAATTAAATGATAAAGTTTATAGTGACAACAGTCCCTATTTATTTCTTCCGTATTTTTTGTTGAATTTCTCTACATTTCCACCACGTTCAGAAAATCTTTGTTTTCCTGTATAAAAAGGATGGCAATTTGAGCAAACTTCAACCTTGATTTCTTCTTCTGTTGAACCAACAGTGAATTCATTACCACATGACATGCAAGTAACTTTTGCTTCATGGTATTCTGGATGTATTCCTTTTTTCATATAAACACCTCTTTATTCTCTTTCAATAAGCATAGTTATTATACCATAGTAATAATTTCATTTCAAGCAAAGAGCTTAAAATTGTTGAAAAATCAAAACAAATACTTCTTAATTTACTAGCTATCATCTTTTTTGTATGATTTTATCTTATTGGAATGTTTTATTTATTAGAGATATAAAATCTTTATTAGACTTTGTTCTTCTCATAAAGTCTATGAATTGATGAGTAAGGTCAAGTTTATCCTTAGAACCTCTTCTTCTTATCTTATACATAGCATCAAGTTCATCTTTTGATAATAAAAGCTCTTCTTTTCTTGTGGAAGATTTTTCTATGTCTATAGCAGGAAAAACTCTTTTTTGAGCAAGATCTCTACTAAGATGAATTTCCATATTACCTGTTCCCTTAAATTCTTCATAGATCATATCATCCATCCTTGAACCTGTATCTACTAAACTTGTTGCTATAATAGTTAAAGAACCACCATCTTCGATGTTTCTTGCAGCCCCAAAAAATTTCTTTGGTCCTACCAAGGCTAAAGGATCAAGACCACCTGATAAGGTTCTACCAGATTGTGGAGTCATTATATTGTGGGCTCTTGAAAGTCTTGTAATAGAATCTAGGAGGATAACCACATCTTTCTTATCCTCTACAAGTCTTTTTGCTCTCTCAACTACCAATTCTGCCACGTTTATGTGATTTTGTGGTGTTTGATCAAAAGTAGAAGCAGCAACTTCTGTTCTTATAAGCTCATTTTGGGGATCTCTATATTGATTTACAAATCTTTTGAAATCTGTAACTTCCTCAGGTCTTTCGTCTATTAATAATACTAGAATTTTCAAATTATCATAGTTTTTTTCCAAAGCAAGTTCTATATCCTTAATTAAAGTGGTTTTTCCAGCTTTAGGCTGAGATACTATGAGTCCTCTTTGTCCTTTGCCAATAGGGGCTACTACATCTATTATTCTTTGTGATATAGATTCTTTACCAGTCTCAAGTGTAAGCTTTTCTTTAGGATATATAGGGGTTAAAGTATCGAAATTAGATCTATTGAAAGCATCGCCTGGTTTTAGGCCATTTACGTCTGAAACAAAAATTAGGGGTGGAAACTTATCTCTATCGCGTTTTACTCTGGCAATTCCTTTGATAAAATCACCAGTCTTTAATCTGAACATTTTTACTTGTTTAGGGGAAACATATATGTCTTCGTTACTTGGTTCAAAATTATTTGTTCTTAAAAAACCAAAACCGTCTTCATGGAGGTCTAAAATACCTTTGCAATCAAATTTTTCTCCAAGATCAAAGGAATCATCATTATCCTCTTGTTCGTATTTGCCTTGGTCCTTTTTTTCGTCATAGGCTTTTAATATTTCATCTATTAATTCTTTTTTCTTATATTGACTAATAAGTTTAATACCTAGGTCCTTGGCAATTTCTTTTAATTCTTTTAGCTTATAGCTGTCTATATTTTTAATATCTATTTGCATTATTTTACCTTAAAATGAGGAGCCCTAAGGCTCCCAACATTTAATCTTTACTTATCTGCGCTATTTGCTCCATCAAAGAAGTCAACTTTTTGTTTTACTATATCTTTTATAGCTTCAAAACCTGGTTTTAGGACTTTTCTTGGATCATATCCCTTGCTAAGTTTATCTTTTTCTTCTTCGAAATATTCTCTAGTAGCTTTTGTAAATGCTATTTGACATTCAGTATTAATATTAATTTTTGAAACACCAAGTTCTATAGCTTTTTTTACTTGTTCTTCAGGTATACCAGTACCACCATGTAAAACCATTGGAATTTTTCCTACAGCTTCTTTGATTTCTTCTAGTCTATCAAAGTTTAAGCCCTTCCAATCTTTTGGATAAACACCATGGATGTTGCCGATACCTGCTGCCAAAAAATCTATGCCACAGTCAACTAATTGTTTACATTCTTCTGGATTTGCAAGTTCTCCTTGGCTTGTTACTCCATCTTCTTCTCCACCTATTCCACCAACTTCTGCTTCTACTGAGATGTTTTTAGAATGAGCAAGTTCAACTATTTCTCTTGTTTTTTCAAGATTTTCATCAAGTGGCAAAGAAGATCCATCAAACATTACAGATGTAAAGCCTGCTTCTATAGCTTCTTTTGCTGCATCGTATGAACCGTGATCAAGATGGAGGGCTACTGGAACTGTTATTCCAAGGTCTTTATCCATTGCTTTTACCATTTGAGCTACTACATTAAAGCCACCCATGTATTTCTTTGCTCCTTCAGAAACTCCAAGAATTACTGCTGTGTTTTTTTCTTGACAAGCTTCAAGTATTGCTTTTGTCCATTCCAAGTTATTGATATTGAATTGTCCAATACCATAACCATGTTCATAAGCTTTTTCTAACATTTCTTTAGCATTTACTAACATAATTACTCCTTAATTTATTTATTAGACATATACTCTACTACTATTATAACTTTATTTTTCCATATTTAAAGTTTTTTAATAGGCTAAATCTTCTTTTACTGAATCAATAATTTTATTAATAGCAGCATTTACACTGATTTTTTGATTTTCCATATCACTTCTTTTAGAATATTCTACAAAACCCTGGCTTATATCCTTGCCAACTGTAATTCTATAAGGAGACCCTATCAGATCTCTGTCGTTAAATTTAACTCCAGCTCTTTCTTTTCTATCATCTATGCAAACATCTATACCATTTTCTTTAAGTTTTTCATAAATTTCCATAGCTTTTTGGTATTGTTCTTGATTTTTAGCATTAATAATTGTAATCCAAGCTTCAAAAGGAGCAACACTTGTTGGCCAAATGATGCCTTTTTCATCATTGTATTGTTCAACTATAGCTGAAATTGATCTAGAAATTCCTATACCATAAGATCCCATAATAAATGGTTTTTGCTTACCATTTTGGTCAAGAAAATATGCTTCTAAGCTTTCAGAATATTTTGTTCCAAGTTGGAAGATATTTCCTACTTCAATTCCTCTGGCAGCTTTTAAAAGACCTGATCCATCATAAGCCATATCGCCTTCTTTGGCAACAAGTACATCTTCAACTATTTCTCCATCAAAATCTCTCTTATAATTTGCATTTATATAATGATAATTTTCTTTATTAGCACCAATAACAAGGTTGTTTATCTTTGTTATTGACTCATCTATTATAACTCTTACCTTTTGATCTAAGCCAATAGGGCCAGTATAACCAGGGGAGGAAATTTCTTTTAGAGTTTTTTCATCCATCATTTCTATTTCATGTTCACTGGCTTTTAAATAAGAAATTAGTTTTGCTAGATTTAATTCTCTATCTCCTGGTATAAAGACTACGACAGGATTTCCAGCAACCATCAAATTTACAGCCTTAGCGCATTTTTTAGGATCAACTTTCAAATAATTTGAAACTTCATCTATTGTAGTAAAGCCAACCGTCTCTACAAGCTCTAATTTCTTTTCATCTTCTATGATTGGTTCAAATTTAAATCTTGCCTTTTCATCTGTTGCAGCATAAGTAGACTTGTCTGTATAGAAAATAAGACCTTCACCGCTTTCAGATAAGGCAATAAACTCATGAGAAATATTGCCACCCATAGAACCTGTATCACCTTGAACAATTTTATAATCAAGTTTTAATCTATCAAAAACTTCTTCATAGGCAGCCCACATTTTTTGATAAGATTTATCAAGTCCTTCCTGATCAACATCAAAAGAATAGGCATCTTTCATCAAAAATTCCCTTGACCTATTGATACCAAATCTAGGTCTTTTTTCATCTCTAAATTTGGTAACTATTTGGTAAATATTAAGGGGTAATTGTTTGTATGAGTTAACCTCATCCTTAACTAACATTGTAAAATATTCTTCAGCTGTTGGTCCCAGACAAAATTCATTATCATGTCTATCTTGCAATTTAAACATTTCTGGTCCAAAAGTTTCCCATCTACCAGACTTTTCCCAAATTTCTTTAGGTTGTAATACCGATGTTAAAACTTCCATAGAACCATAATGATCCATAGCATCTCTAACTATAGCTTCTATTTTATTTAAGACTTTTTTCCCAAGAGGTAAAAAAGAATATATACCAGATGCCGATTTTCTAATAAAACCACCTCTAACCAAGTATTTGTGACTTATGGTTTCAGCATCTTGGGGATCTTCTCTCAAAGTTGGCATATAATAATTTGATAATTTCATATATCCTCCATTTATATCTTGCTATATAAACTATAACATTTTTTTACAAAAAATAAAATTAACCTATTTTATTTTCTTCATAGAAAGCCCAATTCTTTCTCTTTTCTTATCTATCTCTATTACTCTTACTGTGACAATGTCAGAATTTTTAACTAGATCATAAGGATTTGTTACATATGAATCGCTCATATTTGATATATGCACTAAACCGTCTATACCAACACCAATATCTACAAAGCAGCCAAATTCTGTAACATTTCTAACCTTACCTTGGACAATCATATCTATTTTTAAATCATCTATAGACATAATTTCACTTTTGGTAATAACTTCTGGGCTATCATCTCTAGGATCTCTTCCAGGTTTTTTAAGTTCCTCAATTATATCAGTCAAAGTTGGAAGACCAACATCTAAATCTACTGCTAGCTTTTCTTTATCTATTTTTTCCAAATCCATATCCCTTATTTTTTCTGCAACCTTGTATGATTCTGGGTGGACAGCTGTGTTGTCCAAAATATTGGGTGAATCTGGAAATCTCAAAAATCCTGCAGCCATTTGGTAGGTCTTTTCCCCCAGACCTTTTATATTTAATAAATCTTTTCTTTGAACAAGATTTCCATTTTTAAATGCCTCTTCTATTCTTTTGGCAAGAGTTAAATTCAAACCTGAAACATAGGATAAGAGTTTATAGGAAGCATTATTAATATTTACGCCAACCTCATTTACTGCATCTTCAACAACTTTAGCAAGTTCATTATCTAGCTTTTTGGAATCTATATCATGTTGGTATTGGCCTACTCCTATATGCTTTGGATCAATTTTTACAAGCTCTGCCATTGGATCTTGGAGGCGTCTTGCCATAGAAATTGCTCCTCTAATAGTCACATCCAAATCAGGAAATTCTTCTTCTCCGAGCTTACTTGCAGAATATACGGATGCTCCTGCTTCATTTACAACTGCATAGCTTACCTTATTATCAAGTTCTTTTAGAAGTTTATTTACAACAACTTCTGTTTGCCTGCTTGCTGTTGCATTGCCTAAGGCTATTAGAGATACATCATACTTATCAATCAATCTTTTTAAAGTATCAATAGCTTCTCTTTCCTTCTTGTGTGGTTCTACTGGATAGATTACTGTAGAGTCTAGATATTTGCCATTTTTATCAACCACTGCAACCTTGCAACCTGTTCTAAAGCCAGGGTCAAGTCCAATTACATTTTTATCTTTTATTGGTCTTTGTAAAATAACAGGCTTTAAATTTGAAGAAAATACTTTGATAGACTCATTCTCAGCCCTTTCTGTAAGGGTATTTCTGATTTCATTAGTTATTGATGGCAATAAAAGCCTTTTATAAGCATCTTCTATGGTCTTATCTATCAAAGAATTTGTATAAGAATTATTGGCTTTATATAAATCTTTTATATATTTTTTTATCAAAGTATCTGTAAATTCTATGCTTACATCCAAGGCGTTTTCTTTTTCTCCCCTATTTATAGCTAGAATTTGGAAAGGCTTTAAAAACTTAATCTTGGCTGTAAAGTCATAATAATTTTGATATAAATGATTCTGGTCATCTTTTTCTTTAGCCGATAATTTTGCCCTAGCAAAGCCTTCTCTTCTAACAATATTTCTGACTTCTATATTATTAGCTATTTCTTCAGCTAATATGTCCAAACTTTTTTCTATAGCAATATCTGCTTCTTTTATATCTTCTGATAAATACTCTTCTGCTAGCTTATAAACTTCGATCTCAGTAAGCTTATCCTCCATTATCTTATCAAGAAGTTTATCAAGACCAAGCTCTCTTGCAAAATCAGCTCTTGTTTTTCTCTTTTTCTTAAATGGAGCATAAATATCTTCAAGTTCAGTTACACTAGTAGCTTTGTTTAAATTTTCTTCAAGCTCTTTAGTTAACTTGTCTTGGTTTACCAAAGAGTTCATTATTTCATCTTTTCTTTTTTTAAAATTACGAAGTTTTGTAAGACCAACTTCAATTTCTCTTATCTCAACATCGGTTAAATTTCCCGTTCTTTCTTTTCTATATCTTGCTATAAAAGCAACAGTAGAACCCTCATCTAAAAGTTCAATTACATTTTCTATAGACTTTTTATTTATATTTAAGTCTTTCGATAAAGTTTGTGCTATATTCATAAAAACCTTCCTTGTTTAAATAGTAACATAATTCATAAAAAAATATATCAATAATAAGTGAACTGGGTAAAAGGCATAGAAAAACCACTTATTCATCTTTCCTCTTTTTCCATTGTACAAAAGAATAAAACCAATTGACCCATAAACCACCTTATATAAGTATGCCTCAAAATAAAAACCAATAAATAAAGCTAGGGCTGTATATGATTTCTTATTTCTACCAAGATAAAGTAGAAACATAGCAAAAATCCCCTTGTAAGAATAATCAGAAAATAATAATTTTGATATCAGCATAAAAAATAATAAGCTAGAAAAACTTATAACTACTTTTAATAGCCTATTTACACCTATTTTTTCTATATAAGTCAAAGTGTAGATTAATAAGGCACCTAAAAATAAAGTAAGAAAAACATTTTGACTATAAGGATTAATTTTTCCATAAAAAGCTAAATCAAAAGGAATTTCAGAAATAAGAGCAAAGATAAATAGCCTTAATAAATATTTTCTAACATCCCTTGTTAGAATAATTCCTTGGACTATAAAAAAACAAAATATTGGAAAGGAAATTCTGCCTATTAGCATCATTGGCTTATGAAGATTAGGATATCCCAATATATCTATGTAGGCAGTTTGACTTATATGAGAAATAAGCATAAAAATACAAGCCATGAATTTTAGCTGGCAAGCATTAAAAAAATTTCTTTTACTTTCCCATGTATTTAAAAGCTTTTTCTTATTATCCAAGTTCTTCTCCTTTTACCTATTTATTAGGCCATCAATAACAAATAATAAGCTAAACCCTAGCAGATTTTCCTATGCTAGAGTTTAGTTGCCAGATACAAAATTTATTTTATATTTGGGGAAATTTAGGGAAATATTTTTGCCTTGGAAAGAAGTTGAAAACTTTTTATTAGCATCAAAAATATCTGATGGATCATAAAAGACAATTCTAGAACTAGGATTTTCTTTCGGTATAAGTTCCAGTTCAAACTTATATGATTTTTTGTCCTTTGAATATTCCAAAAGTATATCTATAAACTTGCCATAATCATATTCATTATAGCCCTTAAACTCTAAATCAACCTTGTATTGTTCATCTTCAATAATTTTTGCTATGCAGCTTTCTGTGGCATATGAACGACTTTCGCCACTTTTTAAATCTTTTATTGCCATTATTGTCTTATTCATTGGAGATTCAAAGCCTTTTGTTACTTGGCCAATAAGATTGTTATTAGGATTTCTTTGCTCCTTGATATCATTTAACAAGCTATCGACATTTTTATCCTTATAATTTTCCCAGTCATATTTTATTTCATCTCTATATTTTATATCTTTTAATATCGACCTATTTTGCCTTATTTGATCTTTCTTATCATCTTTATCTATTTTTACTTCATTTTTACTTTTACTAGTCTTTAAGGTTCTTCTACCTTTATTGTCATTTGACCTAAACTGATTTTTTTTCTCTTTTTTTTCTAGATCTTCTTTCAAATCCTTAAAATTCATCTTATCAAAATCATCAACAATTTCCTTTTTGTCAATGTACTTATAGGTATTAATAAGACTTACAAAGACCATTAATAAAAAACTTAGAGAAGTTATATTTGATAGAAAAGTTTTTGGCAAAATATTTATATATGAATTTACTAAACTTATGCCAACCATAATAAGAAGTGGCAAAGATCCAGTATAAGATAAAAATTTCCTTAACTTTGATTCTTTTTTTCTATCATAAGCTATAGCTTCCTCATCTATTTCTTCCTCTTTCTTTGCCTTAGCAAATAAGATCTTTAATATTTTAAATAAAAAAATAAAAATACCAACAAAATACATGCCCATGATAAGAAAACTCAAGATAGGAAAAGTACCATATAAATCTATAGGTAAAGTCCTTATTATCCTATCAATTAAAAAAGTTACTATTAAAAAAAATAAGCCTGATTTTCTCAATGTCTTTGAAATAAAAAATATAAGCAAAAAAATCAATATTGCTAAGAATAAAGTTAAAATTAGGGAATTTTGCTTAAAATATTGTATAATTTGATTACTATCTATATTATTCATACTACACCTACTAGACTATTATAGCAAAGAAAGTAAGTTTCATAAAGTTACTTTACTTTAGAATTTTTATCGGTAAAATAAAATTATTATTATAAGCTGAAGTAGCTCAAGGGTAGAGCAGCTGCATCGTAAGCAGTTGGTTGCGGGTTCAAATCCTGTCTTCAGCTCCAAAGTAACTCTAGTTTTTATATTTTTATTCTATAAAAATATATGTTCTATATCCTCTCGATGAATAATAAGACTCTGCCCCATTATGATAAGTGAAAACCCTATCATATCTTCTATCGCAGAATATTGCTCCTCCAAGTTTTCTTTGTTGTAAAGGAGTTTTAACCCGACAAGAAATTTTTTGATCAAAAGAAAATATTTGTTGAATTTTATAATATAAGTCTTCTGTTATTAGATTTGAACCTAGCCTATGAACTTCACTTAAAACATCTGATTTAGGTTTATTGTTTTTTCTGCTTTCAAAAGCCTCTCTATCATAGCAAAGTGATTCCCTACAAGCTGGAATTTTATCATAAGTGTCAAAGACCAATAATTTATCATCAACTGTTATAAAATCTGGGCATCCTCCACTTTCTTCCATATTATTAATTATCTCTAAAGTTTTTTGATTTTTAGATATTTTATCCCAAATAGTAGCAAAATCTAAATCTCTATGTAAATCTATATTTTTCTTAAATCTTTTCTCTAGTATTTCTTTTAAATTATCCATGATATGCTGCATTTATAAATGCAAATCCTCCATTTTTATTCAAGTATTCTTATAAATTGTTTTATACCCTTATAGGAAAGATTCCAACATAAAAAACCACCCTCTTGGAGTGGTCTTTCATATAATAGTTTTATGCCAAAACAATTTTTTCTATTTGATCTTTTCTGCTCTTAGAAATCTTTGTTACTACCAAACCATAAGCTATTGCTAAAATAATTCCTAAAACTAAACTTACTGTATAGTTTAGACCGAAACCAATTTTATCTGCATTAAGGATAAAGGTAAATACAAATAGGGTATAGCACATACCAGGTATCAAAGTGATTAAGTGGTTCTTTCCTGCATTGTATAAGAAGCTTGTTGCTACTCCAAGTGCAAATATAGCTACGAATTGGTTTGTAAAGCCGAAATATCTCCAAAGTACATTAAATCCATTAGGATTAATCTTTGCGAAATAAAGAATAGCTATAGCTGGGATAAATAGTACTGCAGATACTCCCGCTCTTTTTGAAGCAGGTTTTTGATCAATATTTAACTCTTCTGAAATTATAAGTCTTAATGATCTAAATGAAGTATCTCCAGATGTTATAGGAAGAACTATAACGCCTATAATAGCTATATAGCCACCAATATTACCTAAAAAGTATCTTGCTATTTCACCAACCATAAGAGTTGCTGAAGTGTCAAGTCCTGCTATACCTTGAGAGAATATAATCATAGCACCTGCTGCCCATGACATAGCTATAAAGCCTTCAGTAATCATACCTGAATAGAATGTCTTTATTCCTTCTCTTTCATCTTTAACAGTTCTTGATACCAAGGTTACTTGTGAGCCATGGAAACCTGATAAAATACCACAAGCTACTGTAATAAAGAAAGATGGAATGAATTTTTGTCCAGCTGGATGTTCTGCTAAGAGTCCTTGGTTGGCAAAAGATAAGTGACCAGCACCTTTAGTTAATATTCCAATAAATACTCCTACAGAAGCAAGTAATAGCATTAGACCAAATAGTGGATAAATTCTACCGATTAGTTTATCGATTGGCAAAACTGTAGAAAGGATATAGTAAACAAAAATAACCCCATATACAATCCATATTATATTTGAATTTACGTCTTTGTGCATAATATCATTAACAATTAAATCACCAGGTGTATATATGAATACAACTCCAGTTAAAAGTAATAGGATTGATATAACTACATTATAAAATTTTCTAATTCCATTACCTAAATACTTTCCAACAAGCTTTGGTACTTGGGAGCCACCGTTTCTCATAGATATCATACCTGTGAAATAATCATGAACAGCACCTGCAAATACACAACCAAGTGGTATAGCTAAAAACGCTATAGGTCCAAACAAAATACCTTGGATAGGTCCTAAAATTGGTCCTGTACCAGCGATATTTAATAAATTAATTAGCCAATTCTTTTTAGAATCCATACCGACATAGTCGATACCATCGGCTTTTTTAATTGCTGGAGTTTCTCTATCATCTGGTCCAAATTGTGATTCCACATATTTAGAATAGAATATACCTCCAAGAATTAAAATGGCTAAGCCAATAAGAAATAATATCATAATAAACCTCCTATATATCTTATTCATCTTAAATTATAGAACAGAAAAAATATAAATGCAAGCGTTTTACAATATTTTTTTATATCTTACAATTTTTTAATATTTCCTTTATTAAATTTATACAAGAAAGGCAAACATTCTAATTATTATTGAATAAATATATATGATAAAAAATTTCAAATTCTTATGTAAACGATTTATCTATCACAAGAAAACAATCAGGTCTAAAGCTTTTTCAACTTTTAGAAATAAAAAACTCACTAATTAAAGTGAGCTTTGAACTATCTCTTATGTATAAATTATTCTGCTGGTGAAATTGCTTCTGTTGGGCAAACTGCTGCACAAGATCCACAATCGATGCAAGCATCTTCATCAATTACAAATGATGAGTCTCCTTGAGAAATTGCTCCTACTGGACATTCACCTTCACATGATCCACATGAGATACATGTATTTTCATCTATTCTATAAGCCATTATTTTCACCTCCATGCTTATTATGAGTCTATTATAATCACAAATTTATATATTGTCAAGTTTTAAATCAATAAAACTAAAATTGATAACGATTATTAATTAAGAATTTCTAAATCTTTATAACAATAATATTTTTCAATATCTTCGTCATCTTCTTCTAAATGGACTCTAACCTTACAATGCTCATTTACATAGTTATTTTCCATCACAACACCTTGTCCATCTACCGTTTCAACTTTTTGGCCTTGTTTGGGCATAATTTTTTTTATTTCCTTGTAACTGTCATACTCATATGAAATACAGCACATCAATCTGCCACAAATACCTGAAATTTTTGCAGGATCAAGGGTAATGTTTTGCTCCTTGGCCATTTTTACCGATAAGGGAGAAAAATCGTTCAAAAATCTTGAGCAACAACATTTACAGCCACATATACCATGACAATCAAGGATTTTTGCATGATCTCTTACACCAATCTGCCTAAGTTCTATCCTATTTTTATATATTATTGCCAGTTCTTTTACTAGCGTTCTAAAATCTATTCTTTTGTTAGCCAAGAAAGATAAAATTAATTTAGATCTATCAAAGGTAAACTCTCCATCAACAACTTTCATTTTTAGATTAAGTTTATCTGCTTTTTCTTGGCATACTTTTATAGCTTCTTTAGCATCTATTTTATTTAAATAATCTTTTCTTAAATCATCATCAGAAGCAAGCCTTATTACTGGATTTATTTGATTATTAAAACTATTTTCATCTATTTGTTTATCCACCAAAACTACCTTGCCTATTTCTAGACCCTTGTTGGATTTTACTATAACCTTATCGCCTTCTTTTAAGCTTAATTCTTCTGGATCAAAAAAATAAGTTTTTCCCGATTGTTTAAATTTTACTCCTACAACTAACAAGCCTACCTAGCCTTTCTGTATATATAAAATATCAATTTCTCAACGCTTAAATCATAATTAGTATTAAATTTAAAAGCTTTTTTTATCTTTTCTGTCTTATTTATCAAATCCTCCAGCAAATCAAATGATAGCTTATCTAACTTTTTAATATCCTTACTTTGATTTAGCTTATATGAATCATCATATTTACAAAGTAAAATATTTCTAAAAAACAAAACAATAGAATCAAATAAGTCTTCCCTTTCATCTTTACAAGCATCAAAAAATGACTTGTTCTTGTAATAAGAATCTAATTTTCCATCCAAAAGATTTACCAGTATTTCAGTAAGCTTATCTTGATTAATATTACTTTGTTCTTTTTCCTTATTAATCTTTATAATTTGGCATCTAGATCTAATGGTTGGCAAGAGAGAATAGGCATTGGTTGTAGTAAAAATAATAAAAGAATAGGATGATGGTTCTTCTATACTTTTCAACAAAGCATTAGAGCTTTCTTTTCTTAAATTTTGGCTATTATTAAAAATATATACTTTTACCCTACCATTTAAAGGTCTTAAATACATACTTTTTATTACTTCTCTTACATCATCAAGTCTAATATAATCATCTTCTTTATTAATAACTATTAAATCTGGATTTTGATTATTTTCGACAATTATTCCATTTTTTTTAAATATCAAATTGGCAAATTCTATAGCCTTTTCAAGATTATAAGTTGGATTTTGACTCTCAAAAATATAAGCAGATGTTAATCTATTATTTTCAAGCTGAGATTTCAATATTTCCATGCTTATATTCTTATATATTGAGCTATATCCAAAACAAAAACAGTTGCTCCGCCCAAATTAATATCTATTGGTATAGACGTTCCCAAAAGAGGTGATTCAGCAGAAGGATTTAAGACTGTGGTTGAAGTTGTTCTTGTTTTACAATTATCTTCTATAATCTTTATAACATCATCTAATTTTTCTTCTTCTATTCCTATCAAAAGTGTTGTATTTCCTTCTCTTAAAAATCCACCTGTTGTTGCAAGTTTAGTTACCCTATAATTCTCTTCAGTCAATGAATCCATCAAAAAAGTTACATCAGCATCTTGAACTATTGCTATTACAAGTTTCATATTATTCCTCCAATAATTTTTCTATTATCGATACACAGTAATTTGTAACTTGATCAATACTTTGTGTAGCATCGACTGTTACAATTTGATCCCTATATTTTTCTATCAAATTAATATAGCCGTCAAAAATTCTTTTGTGAAAAGAGTCTTCTTCATTTTCCAACCTGTCAGACTCAAAGTTTTGTCTTTTTCTATCAAGAGCGGTCTTATAATCTATATTAAAGAATAATGTCAAATCAGGTTTAATATTTCCTATGGCAAAATCATTGATTTGCTTTATTTTGTCTATACCCAAATTTCTTCCGATTCCTTGATACATTAGAGATGATAAGACAAACCTATCACACAAAACTATAGAACCCTCATTTAATAGTGGCTTGATTTTTTCTTCCAAAAGCTGAGCCCTACTTGCAGCATAAAGCAAAGCCTCACACCTTGCAGTCATTTCATCATTAGAATTATCCAAAATCAAATCCCTAATTTTTTCAGAAATCCTAGTACCACCTGGCTCTCTAAAATCATTTATTTGGTATCCTTTTTCTGTAAGGATTTCTTTAATTTTTTTTAATATGGTTGTTTTTCCTGATCCGTCTGGACCTTCAAATACAATAAATTTACTAGTCATATTCTTATTATAACATAGATTTAACTTTTATAGACTATAAGCCTAAAAATTGTTAAAAAAAAAGACCAAAAGGCCTTTTAATTATAAAATTATTTTTCAGTTTCTGTTTCTCCAACTGTTGGTACTTGACCAGCCTCAAGATTTTCTTCTCCAGCTTCAAGATTTTCATCTTGTGGCTCTTGAAGTGAACATACAATTTCATCTTCTTCGATTAAAAGAGTAATATTTTCATCCTTACTAACATCAAGATCTGCTACTGTGTAACTATCACCAATTTGCATATCAACAACATTTACTTCTGCTGTTTGTGGTATGTATTTTGGCAAACATTCAACATCGATATTATCTATATTTTGAATAAGAACTGATGGTTGGACTCTAATTTCATCTCTTCCAGTTAAAACAACTGGTATATTAACTCTTATAGCTTCATTTGCTTTGATTTTTTGGAAATCAACATGAAGGAATTCAGACTTGAAAGGATGTGTTTGGTAAGATTTTATTAATACTGGTATATCTTCACCTTCAACTTCAAGACTAATAATAGTTGAAGTTCCTGCTTTAGATAAAACTCTTTCAAAATCTTTTGCTATAACTTGTACATTAATATTTTCTTCATCTTTAGCATATACAACACCTGGTACAATAGATTGTTGTCTAAGTTTATTTACTTTATTTTTACCGACAGCTTCCCTCTTTTGAGCATTTAATTTTAAATCTGCCATGTTTCCTCCTCGTATCTATTATTCATACTTTCTAATTATACCTTAAAATCGGGATACTTACAATGTTTTATTGTATTTTATTAAAAATAGCAGCCATCTGTTATAAATATTAAAATGAGGGTATATTAATAAATAAAGATATAAGTAGTAAGTAAGGAGATTTTATGAAAGAAAGAACAAAAAAATTTGGACAAGAAGAAGTAACAGTTTTGGGAGAAGAACTAAAAGTTGGTGATACTGCACCAGACTTTAAAGCAGTTAATACAGATTTATCTGATTATGACTTTTATGAAGCAGAAAAAGGCAAAATTAAAATTTTATCTGTTGTACCTTCACTAGATACTTCTGTTTGCGAAATCCAAACCACAAAATTTAACCAAGCAGCAGCCGATATTAGTCCTGATGTTGTTATTGTAACAGTATCCAATGATTTGCCTTTTGCACAAAGTAGGTTCTGCTCTGCTAAAGGAATTGAACAAGTAAAGACTGTTTCAGATTATAACTATCTTGATTTTTCAAAAAAATACGGCACTCTAATTAAGGAACTAAAATTACAAAATAGATCTGTATTTGTTGTTGATAAAGATAATATCATCAGACATGTTCAATATCTAGATCAAAATACAGAATTGCCAGACTATAAAAAGGCAGTAGAAGTTGCCAAAGAATTAGTATAAAGTTAATCTTAAAAGCTAAAGCCCTCTTTACTTGATAGTAAGTAAGGAGGGTCTTTTTTATTGGTTTAAAAATTCATTATATTTTTCTCTATCATAAACTACATCTAGCTCACCGATAAAGGCTGTATACTTGTGGGGATAACAAAAATGCTCTTTAAATTTATAAAGTCCGTCCCTATCATCTAGGGAAAAAGTTCCACCCAAGTCAAAGTACCTATAACCTTTTTCCAAAGTCCATTTCAACTCTTCCCAAATCATGTTATAATTTGGCATTTTATTTCTCATATTGTTGGAAGATGCAGCATATAGGTAATAAACTTTATCATTATAAGGTATTAGTATAGATGCTGCCAAGGCTTCATCTTTATAATAAGATGTAAAAATTTGCCCATCAAGGTATTTTATAAGTCTTTCAAAATAATCTCTAGGCCTATGATTTATGCCTTGCCTTTGAGCCATAATTGTTGTTAATTCATAGAATGTATTTAAAGTATCTCCATTTGTCTGATGTTTTGTAATAATCTCTGATTTTATAGATTTCCTAATATTATATCTTCCCTTTTGAGAAAAAGAGTTTAATAAAGACTCTTCATCATGACCTTTTGTGTCTATAATCATATTGTATCTTGGTTGAGTGAAAGAATGTATATCTTCTCCAACAGTTCTAAAATCATAGCCTAATTTTTTATATTCATAGATTGGTCTTTCCTCAAAAGCTAATTCAGGATCAAGCCTCAATAAAAATGCATCATATTTTTCTTTTAGAACTGCTGCTTCTTTGATTAATTTATCAACCAAGTCATAATCCTTAAAATCACAAACTGGGCCTCTAGGAGCATATAAAAAGTACTTGCCATTGGAATTTTTTATTCCAATTACAGCCATAGCTGCAACTATTTGTTTATTTTCTTCTACATATACCAAATCTTGGGTCCAATTATCTTTAATCTTACCCCAATTTGGATCTTGCATAGGTCTAGCATAAGGATTATCTTTTAAAAATTCTTTGTATCTGTTCAATTCTTCTTTCGTTTTAACTATCGGCATACTTTTCCTTCTATTTATTGACTAAGGTATCAAGCAAGGATAAAGTCGTAATTGAACCAACCCCGCTTTTTGAAGTAACAAGTTTGACATCCAGCTTACTTATTGAGTTTATATCTATATCTCCCCACAGTTTTCCATCCTTATATGAAAGTCCAACGTCTATCAATATTTGCCCATCTTTAAAATAAGTCTTATCATAATAGGCTGGTTTACCAATTGCGCTAATAAAAATCTGACAATTTCTTATCTTTTCTCTTTGATTTTTAGTCTTTGAATTAAATAAGGTTACTGTAGCTTTTTTGTAATTTAAATACATAGCCAAAGGCTTACCTATGACATTATTAGAGTTTGCTATTATAACATCCTTGCCCCCTAAATCTATGTCCATAAAGTCTAAAAATCTAGCTACAGATTTGGCTGTTTGAGGAAGATTTGCAAAGTCTTTATTCATAATTTTACCCAATGAATTATAAGTAAACCCATCCAAATCTCTAAGTTTAATATTTTCCCTTAAATATGACAAATCTGTATGATCTGCTAAGGGTAAAAGTAAAATGAAGCCATCACAATCATTTGCCTTATTGGCATAAGCTTCTATATCAAAATGATTATCATCCTTATTAAACTTTTTGTCATCATACTTAATATTAAAATCTTTGCATCTTTTGATAATTGATTTTTTATATTGTTCGACTGATTGATCCTCAGCTTGACTCATAATAAGTATTTTCTTGTTCTTCCTATTTTTTATATTTTCAATTATTTGTTTTTTTATTTGATTTGATTCTATTATTTGCATTTTCTCAATAAAAAAGCGCCCCTGGGGACGCCTATATAATTAATCTTAGAATATTCTTCTAGCTCCTCTAAATACTGATTGATAATGACTAGAGAATATATTACCATAAACAACGCCTGTTCCCGGTGTTGATGCATGAATAAAAGTACCATCATAACCTGTAATAATACCAACATGATCAATTCCTCCGCCATAGGAGAAGAATACCAAATCACCAGGTACTAGGTTGTTGGCATCAACAGCATAACCATTGCTAAATTGTGCTGCTGAGTTTCTTGCTAAGTTAACACCAATTTGTTTATAAGCATAATAAACTAAGCCAGAACAATCAAAACCTACTGATGGATCACTTGCTCCAAATACATATGGATAGCCAGCAAATTGTTGAGCAACTCCTGCGGCAGCTTGACCACTACCTGTTGCTACAGCTTGCTTTTGTTGTGGAGCTTGTTGATTTTGTTGACTTTGTTCTGCTTGTTTAGTTTCTTGTTTAACTGGTTCTGGTTTTTTTACTTCATAATTAACAACAAAGGAAGAATTAACATAGCCTGTTTGACCGTTAAAAGTAAATTTAATCCAGCCGTTTTGTAGACTTCCATTTATTTTATCACCCTTAGTTAAATTGCCTAGGATTTTGCCACTTGTAGAAGCACTGCTTCTTATATTAAGGCCAGGAGTATTTACCCAACCTGTGTATGCTACAGCTTGTTGGGCTTTCTTTTCTTCCTCAGCCTTTCTTTGAGCTTCTTGTTGAGCCTTCTTTTCTTCTTCAGCCTTTCTTTGTGCTTCTTGTTGAGCTTTCTTTTCTTCTTCAGCCTTTTTTTGTGCTTCTGCTTTTTTTGCTGCTAATTGATCTATCAAATCTTGTGGATAATAATCTTGTAAATAAGAAAGCATTATATAACCTTGTTCAGTTTTTAACCAGTCACCTTCCACATAGCCTGAAACTTTAGAGCCAGCTTCTATTGTATTTAATACTTGTGAATCAGCACTTGCTTCTTCTCTAACATTGAGGTATTCTACTGCAACATATTTTTCTACATAAGTTTTAAGCTCATCTTTGTTAGAATCTTCTGCTACTGCTGTTTCTTTGTTATCTTCTAAAGCTTCCGATTCACTAGAAAGATCATCTTGCTTAGGAGTTTCTTCAACATTTTCTTCTTCATTAGCAAGCTTTTCTTCATCTATATGTTCTTCTTCTTTAGCAGAAGCCTTATCACTTTCATCATTTGAAACTTCTTCTATTTTTTCATCATCTTTTGTTTCTTTTGTTGTTTCTTTTTTATCAAGATTAGCTTCTACTTTTTCTTCTTTATAAGAATCATCTTCTTCTACTTTAGCTTCATTTAAAGCTTCATATAAAGTTGCTTTATAATCTGCCTTATTTACAGCTACTTCTTTTTCGCTTTCGCCAATTTTTGTATTAGCTAAATCTTGTGTATAATTAGCTTTAGCTGTATCTAATTTTGCTTTGTATGATGGTTGGACATAAGATACCTTATTTTCTAAAAGATTCTTTGCATATGTATCCTTATCAAGGTTATTCATTGCTGAAGCATAAGCTGTAGCTCCTATAGATACTGCTACTAAAACTCCTAGTGTGGCTCCGGTATTTTTCTTATTCATTACTTTTATCCTCCGATAATCCTCTTACTCTATCATTTTTATATAAGTCTTCTAATCTAGTGAAAAAATAAATTAATATGTGAAAATTTACACCTGTTAATTAAAATCTATATAAATATTAACCTTTATTTACTATTTAGTCAACATTTTGTTACAAATAAATTACACATTCGGCTGTATTTTTTAAGAAAATTTCAGAAAAAACGTTATATTTCCCAATATAAATAAATTTTATTTATAATTCTGATAATTATAATCAATAAAGTAAAGAATGGTTGATAAATAGTTACAATAATAGTTACAAAAATAAACGAAAAAGATAAAAAAAGAGAGCAAACCTATAAGCCGTGTTCTGTATTTGATAATCATCTATCTAGGCTAACTGTCACCAATTAGCTCAAGCGAACTACCATCCTGGACTGTTCCGAGCAGGAATCCTACTGTCCCTTTTGTTCTTGCACCGAATGGGGTTTACAAAGCATAATTATCACTAATTACCTGGTGAGCCCTTGCCTCGCCGTTTCACCCTTACCTCAATGAGGCGGTATACTTTCTGTTGCACTTTCCTTAAGGTCACCCTCACTAGACGTTATCTAGCATCCTTGCTCTGTGGTGCACGGACTTTCCTCGTGATTTATCACGCGATTATCTGGTTTACTCCTTAGATATTTTATCATATTTTTAATTTTAATCAAATTATAGATCTAAACTTATCTTCCTTGGAATAAGTATAGATATTAACATCACTTATTTCTTCTAAATCAGACTTTAACTTGTAAATAATATGATTTTCCGATGCAAAGTGACCCGGATCCAAAATTAGTAGGCCATCAGCTATAGCATCTATAGCCTCGTGGTATTTAATATCTCCAGTTATTATAAGATCACAACCTTCATTTATGGCAACTTTTATAAAATCTGACCCAGCTCCCCCGCAAATAGCAATTTTTTCTATTATTTTATTCTTATCCCCATATAGTATGGCCATTTTTGCTCTTAATTTTTCTTTTACTATTTTGGCAAAGTCTTTAGCAAGCATAGGCTCTATAAAACCAAATCTTGCCATATCGATTTGGTCAGAATCTTCTAATAAAAAAACCTTAGTTAGGCCTAAAATATCAGCCAAATTATCATTTACCCCACCATCTGCCCTGTCTAGATTAGTATGGCAGGCATATAGACTTATATCATTTTTTATCAAAAGTTCTATTTTTCTTCCAATTTGCGTATTTAAATCCACCTTTTTTATCGAATTAAATAAAAGTGGATGGTGATTTATTATTAAATTAGCACCAGTTTCTATGGCTTTGTTTATAGTTTCATATTCTAAATCCAAAGATAGGACTATTCCCTTTAGTTCTTTATCTATATTTCCTACTTGTAGTCCAGAATTATCCCAATTTTCTTGTAAATATAGGGGATATATTTCTTCAAATTTTTCAAGAAGTTTTTTTATTTCCATTTATCATAAACCTCACTTATTGCTTCAAGTCTTAATTCTATTTTATGTAAAGCCTTCTTATCATCAGATTTTTCTTTGATATCCTTTAAAAATTTTTTATTTTTATCATATTCTACAGCAAGTTTTTTTTCTAGTAATTTTGAATGCTTATCAATATTATCCTTACCAAAATATGTTTCGGATAAATCGTAATTCTCTTTTTCCCCGTATTTTGCTTTTATTATGTCATAATATTTTTTGTTTTCATATACTAAGAAATCATCACATATTTCAAAAGAATTCTTCAACAAAAATTCTCTAAGCCTTTCATTACCAACATTAGAAGCAAGTATCATATAGTCTAGATTTTTTGAAAAATCCATATTTTTTTCTATAATATCAATTATAGTGTTCGCTCCCATACCTGCTATTATAGCAACTTGTCCTTGTTTTTTTTCTATACCACAAAAACCATCTGTTACCATAGTTTTGATATATTTACTAGTTCTAGGATCTAAAGATTTTACAAGTTTATTCAAGGAACTTTCAGATATATCTGTTGCCAATATATCTTTAGATATATTATTTTTTGCTAAATATAAGGGGACCAATCCATGATCAGTCCCTATATCAATTACCTTTTTATTTTTTTCTATCAAACTAATTATAGCTAATAATCTTTTTTTACTATTCATTATAAAAAGTCTCTCAACAAGTCGCTCTTATTTGGTGATTTCAATTTTCTCAAAGCCTTAGCCTCGATTTGTCTTATTCTTTCACGAGTTACATCAAACTCTTTTCCTACTTCTTCTAAAGTACGTGGAGTTCCATCAATTAAACCAAACCTTAATTGTAATACTCTTTTTTCTCTTGCACCAAGACAGGATAAGACTTCATTTAGTTGATCTCTAAGCATTGAATAATTTGCAGCATCATCTGGATTTATAGCTGAATCATCTTCTATAAAATCTCCCAAATGGCTATCTTCTTCTTCGCCAATAGGAGTTTCAAGGGAGACTGGTTCTTGAGCAATTTTTCTAATTTCTTGAACCTTTTCTACTTCAATTCCCATTTGCTCTGAAATTTCTTCATTTGTTGGATCACGACCTAACTCTTGAACCAGTTGCCTTTGAATCCTAACAAGCTTATTTATTGTCTCAACCATGTGAACAGGGATTCTTATAGTTCTAGCTTGGTCAGCTATAGCACGAGTTATAGCTTGTCTTATCCACCAAGTTGCATAGGTTGAAAACTTAAATCCTCTAGAATAATCGTATTTGTCAACAGCTTTCATAAGTCCCATGTTGCCTTCTTGGATTAAATCCAAGAAACTCATGCCACGCCCTACATATTTTTTTGCTATAGAAACTACAAGTCTTAAATTTGTCTCAGCAAGTTTTTGTTTAGCCCTGTTACAGTCAAATACTCCCTTATTTAATAACTTGATATCTTGTTGGTTTAATTCTTGTTTTTCAAATATTTTTACACAAATATTTCTTTTGTTTACATTTTTTTCCAATAATTTAACTTCTTGATCCTCAAGTTTTTCATCATTTATAAGTTTTTCTGCTTGATCTCCAAATTCTTTCATTTTTTCTACAAGCATTTTGTCATTTCTTTTTAAAGTTTCATTATTGCTAGCCTTATCTATTAGACCTGTAAATGATGAATATACTATGGATACCAATTCATCTGATTCTTTGACATTTAACATCCTATCAAAGGAATCAAATAAATCACACAAGGTGTTTGCTTCTTTTTTTGTAAGTTCTTCATCATTGGCTGATTTTTCTGCTATTTTGCAAATAACAACCCTAAGTTTAAGTTGCTCTTTCTCTTCTTCAGACAAGTCTTGTCTTAACATATTATTAAAATGATTGCCCCAAGATATTATTCCTTCAAGGTTAAGCTTCATTTCTTGATTTAAACTTCCATTTTCTACCAAAGCTCTATAGGCATTTAGCAAAGTTAAGGAAAGATCTCCATAGAAAATTTCAATTGCCAAATTTTGCCTGTCGCTCTTTGTTAGTTTTCTTCCATCCAAAACTTTTTGAGCAAGAATTCCCCCTTCCATTTTTTTGGCAAGAATTATTTCTTCCTTGGCAGTAAGAAGAGATACCTTTCCTATTTCTTTTAGATACATTTTTACTGGATCATCAAGTTTGACCCCAGACATTGTATCCACAGATTCTTTTTCGATCTTATCATCAACAATCTCTTCTTCTTCAATTACTTCTTCATCATCAAAGTCATTGTCAAGCTGATCATCTAATTGATCATCATCCACTTCATCTTCTTTATCAAGTTCTGTTCTTTGCTCCTCTACTATCTCTATTCCCGAAGAAACAAGACTTGTAATAACATATTTTTTTCCTTCTTCTTCCATATCTTTTAGAGCTTCAAAAGTCTGAATTTGTCTATACGTTATTACTCCCTCTTGGGATTCACTTATTGATTTAAACTCGTCAATGATTTCATTAAGAAGATCATCTTCAAGCATCTTGTTATCATTTGTCATTAATCTCCCCCCAGCATAGAATGACCACTTTTAGATTTTAATTTTTTCAGAAGTTTTTTTCTATTTTCTAATTCAATCCTATCCTTTAATTCTTCTACAACTATTTTATTTCTATTATTATTGATATATTCAATTATATAATAGAAATCTTCGCTAAACTTATCATAAATATCTTTATCTATCTTATTAGTTTCCAAGTACTCTTTTAAAGCCAAAACTTTTTCATTCTTTAAGACTTGATCAAAAAATTCCTTATCTAAATCATACTTATCTCTTTGATTATAAAAAAGTCTTAAAGTTTCAAGTTCATTTGGACTAATATTTGTATTTTTTTCCTTAACAATAATCCTGTTTTCATTATGGATATTATTTTTATATCCTACCTTCTCATCATTTTGTCTATGTTTTTGATTATACCTTACTACTGCGTCTTTTAAAGTTTGTTTATCTATATTAAACAAGTTGTGTACGTTGTTTATAAATATATCTTTTGTAAGGTCTGACTTAATAGAAGCTATAAATTCGACAAACAAATCCAATTTTTCAAGCTTCTCATTATCCCTAGAATTTGAATACAAATCCAAAAGTTTATTATACTTATAATTATATACATCATAGGCTTGGTCCATTTTTTTCAAAAAAAGATCCTTACCATATTTTTTAATAAAATCATCAGGATCAAGTCCATCTTCCAGGCTAATTATTTTTGGATAGATGTCTTCTTCTAATAAGATTTCTATAGCCCTGTCCGTTGCCTTTATACCTGCAGTATCAGAGTCATAGCAAATATATATATTATCGGCATATCTTTTTAGAAGTTTTGCTTGCTCATGAGTAAATGCCGTTCCTAAAGAGGCAACAGCTAGATCTACTCCTCTGTTATTTAGACCAATTACATCCATATAACCTTCCACAAGAATAATGTCTCTTTTATTTTGTTTTTTAAAAACATTAAGACCATATAGATTATATCTTTTTTTAAAAACTTCGCTTTCAGGAGAATTTAAATATTTTGGCATTTGACCAGATATAGCCCTACCTCCAAATCCTATAATTTTTCCATAATGATTAATTATAGGAAAAATCAACCTATCCCTATATTTATCATAATATGTTCCCTTATCAGATTTTTTTATAAGGCCCAGCTTTTCTATATCTTCTAATAGATAGTCTTTTTCTGTGACATACTTAAGCAAATCATCCCAAGAATTTTTTGCATAGCCAAGCATAAAAGTATTTACTATAGAACTTTTTAGGTCTCTTTCTTTCAAATAATTTTGAGCCTTTCTGTCTGTAAGTAGATTTTTATAGAAATACATCATAATATCTCTATTGATATCATAAAATCTATTTAAACTTTCTTTTTTAGTCTTATCTTGGCTATAAGAAATTTTGATACCTGACTTATCAGCCAAAAATTTTAGAGCTTCTGGATATGAAAGTCCTTCTTTTTGCATAATAAAAGAAACAACATTCCCACCAGCTCCACAACCAAAGCAGTGAAACAATTGTTTCTTCTCATCAACTGTAAAAGATGGAGTTTTTTCATTATGAAAGGGGCACAGACCCTTATAGGAAGAACCCGATTTTTTTAAGTTTACATACTCGCCTATAATAGCAACTATATCTGAACTTTCAATAATTTGATTTACTTTATCTTCTGGAATAAAACCCACTTTACCACCTCTAATTAAAAGTATTATACTTGTAAAATCCTTTGGTATCAATAAAAGCTCCAGCATATTAATCCTACGCTAGAGCTAGATGATTTTTAATAACCATTATTTATTTTTCCAATAACTTCACAAGGGCTGTTTGACCCTTGGAATATGGTGGATATCTTAGGTTGATGTCTATATGAGTTGGTCTATCCATTATTGATTTTCTATTAGAAAAATTAATAAAACCATATTTACCATGATAGCCTCCCATACCACTATTGCCAACTCCACCAAACTCAAGATAAGTTGACGCTATTTGCATTATGGTGTCATTTACACAGCCATTGCCATAAGATAAGTCATACATTATTCTGTCTATATGAGCCCTATCCTCCGAAAACATATATAAGGCAAGTGGCTTTTCCAAAGTTTTTAGCTTATTAATTAAAGCAAATATATCTTCATATTCAAGGACAGGCAAGATTGGTCCAAAGATTTCTTCTTTCATCAATTTATTATCAAAGCTTAGCTTATCAACTATAGTCGGTTCAATTTTTTGCAAATCCTTATCAACTCTTCCCCCAAAATATATATTTTCTCCCACAAGTAAGCCTTGTAATCTTTCCAAAGCATTTTTATTTATTATTTTTGGATAATCGGGATTTTCGATAGGATTTGCTCCAAAAAATTCAATGGCAAAACTTTTAAGTTCTAGCATTAGTTTATCTTTTATAGCCTTATGAGCAATTATATAGTCAGGTGCTATGCAAGTTTGACCTGCATTTAATAATTTTCCCCACATAATTCTTTTTGCAGCAAGTTCTATATTTGCACTTTCATCTACTATACAGGGACTTTTTCCTCCAAGTTCTAAGGTAAGCTTTGATAAATTTCTAGATGCTTTTTCCATAATAGTTTTTCCAACTCTTGCTGAACCTGTAAAGAAAATATGGTCAAATTTTTCTTCCAAGAGCTCTTCTTTGGAAGTTTCTTCATTATCTATAGCATAAATATAATTTTCTGGGAAAGTATTATTTATCATTTTTCTTAGAACCTTAGTAGTATTTTCTGATTTAGAAGATAATTTAAGTATACTCGTGTTGCCTGCTGCTATTGCCCCAACAAGCGGGTCTAGGCTAAGCATTACAGGATAATTCCAAGGAGAAATAATTAAATTTACTCCTAAAGGTTCATAAACTGTATAGGACTTACCTGGAAGAGCTGCCATAGGCGTTATGGCTCTTTGGGGTTTCATCCATTCCAAAAGATTTTTCTCTGCAAATCTAATTTCCTCATAGACAAGCATAAGCTCACTCATATGACTTTCAAAACTAGACTTGTTTAAATCTTTATTTAAAGCTTTTATTATCTCGTCCTTGTATATATCAAGACCTTCTTTTAAAGCTCTTAAATTCCTTAATCTAAAATTTTCATTCCTACTTTGTCCTGTCAAGAAGAATTCTCTTTGATCTTTTACAATTGTTTTAATATCTGTCATAGGCACTCCACTTTTTAAGTATTTATATAATTATAAATACCCTAAAGTTTGGATTAATATTTATTGTTTTTCTCTAAAATCAAATTCATATAGACTTTTTCTGTCATAAGAAAAGTTATTGCATAGAAGATAACAAAAAATATAGCAGAAAGGCCCATGGAAATAAGCATAATTTTTAGATTAGCAAGACCTACAGCCTTTAAAAATTGATTTAATATTGGAATAGCAAAACAAGTATGCATTATTGTAAAGATTATTGGTAGTATAACTACAACTCCTATTTGTTTACTTATTGTAGATTTTGCTTCATTATCTGTCATCCCAACTTGTCTCATTATTCTAAATCTTTCTACATCATCAAAACCTTCTGACAATTGTTTATAGTAAATAAACAAGGCAGTTGAAACCAAGAAGGCTATGCCTAAGAGTATGCCAATAAAAAATATAGAAGAATTTACTTGTATTTCCCTAGCAATTTGTTCATCTCTAGAGATTATTCCATAGTAGTTTATTCCCTTATTTGATAAATAATTATTAATATCTACATCAAAAGTATCCCACTTTTTGCTATTATCTTCCTTATTTACCATTAAAATTTCTCCATAATTATGAAAAATCGTTTCATTTTTAGAATTAAACAAATCTTTTAGCCTATAAAACTGATCTTTATCATTTGTTAAATAATAAATAGTATCTACTATGTCAGGTGACCTAGAAAATTTAAAATCTATGTCCTTGTACTTTTTAACTTTTATTTTTCTATCAAAATTTGCAATTTTTAGATTTTCCTTACCTTCCTTATTAACTTCTATAAGAGAAAAATCCTTAAATAAATTATCGTGGTTTTTTGTTAGTATAATATTTACATTTGCAAACTTATCAAAAGAATCAAAATCATTCATAGCCATATCTTTTGGAAAGGCTCTTAGCGTACCTACATCTTTATAGGCTAAAGTTGCATAGGCTATATAGTTATCACTTGATGCTTTAAGCTTATTTTCTTTTAAATATTCTCCCACAAGTCTATCAAGTTCCATCTTGTCTTTTTTTTCATCAAATTCATGATTGATTACATAATCAGAAGGGGCTAAATTATTAATTTTATCATTAGTTCCAAGATAGAGAGAAAGGCCTGATGTTAGGATAACCATAAGTGATGTAGATAAAATTGTTATTCCAGCAAGGCTCCTTGATGAATTCTTTACCCTAAACATAAGTCCAGAAATTGCAGCAAAATTTTCTTTCTTGTAGTAAAAATTTTTATTTTTCTTTAAAAGATTTAATATTAGTGCTATTATCACAGAAAAAGCTAGATAGGTTCCTATGATAACTAGGACTACAGCAATAAACAAATTTGTTATAGCCTTCATTGGATTTTTGGTTGTTATAGATATATAGTATCCACCAGCCAAAGATAAAAGCCCCAAAATAGCAACAATACTTTTAAATTTTGTATTTTTATCTCCAGCTTTTGATTCTCTCATCAAGTCTACAGCAGAAAATTTTCTCATTTTATTTACATTAACAATAAATAAAATTAGATAAATTAAAAGAAATGCTATACCTGCCATAAAAGTTGGAAATGGATTTTGAAAGATTCCTTCTTTAAAAATATTGGTATCCAAATTTACCATATTTAAATATAGGCCAAGAGATAGTTTATAAAGTATAAAACCTAACAAGCAGCCAAATACTATAACTATAAGGGCAAGATAAAAAATTTCCCAAAACATTATCATTACTATGTGCTTTCTTTCCATGCCCAAAACCATATATAAACCATTTTCTTCATACTTTCGTTTTTGTATGAAATTGTAGGTTGAAAGAATTATTATAGCAGAAAATATTAACATAATTAAAAAGGCAAGCCATGAAATATTTACTATAAATTGTCTTTTTAAAACTCTTTCACTTCCTATTGTATTGCAAATACATGTTATAATTAGTAAAAATATTCCGTTTATTATAAAGGGAAGATATAAGTTTTTGTGTCTCTTTATGGTGGACTTTGCCAAAGATCTATACAATGATTTTTTCATTTCTAGCTCCTTTGTAACATTGTCATAGTTTGAGATATTTTCTCTTGCATCTCTATTGAAGTATTGTTGGCCTTATATAATTGATGATAAATTTTACCATCTTTAATAAACAAAACCCTAGATGCTTCTGCTGCAGCTCTTACTGAGTGAGTAACCATGATTATAGTTTGTCCATTATTATTTATATCCTTAAAAACTTCCAAAAGTTCATTGGATGAGTTTGAATCCAAAGCTCCTGTTGGTTCGTCTGCCAAAATCAATTTTGGCTTATTTACAAGAGCTCTTGATATTGCAACTCTTTGTTTTTGTCCTCCAGATATTTCATAAGGATATTTTTCTAATAAGTCCCCTATATTTACCAAATTTGCTATATACTCAACTCTTTTTTCTATCTGTTTGTAGGCTAACTCTTTTAAGACAAGTGGTAGGGCTATATTGTCTTTTACATTAAAAGTATCCAAAAGATTAAAGTTTTGAAAAACAAAGCCCAAATGATCTCTTCTAAAAGAGGAAATTTCCTTATCATTTATTTTTAAAACATCCCCTCCCTCAAGGATAATTGATCCAGAACTTGGTTTGTCCAAGAGTGCAATTAGATTTAGTAAAGTAGTCTTACCTGAACCACTTTCTCCCATAATAGCCAAAAATTCCCCATCTTCTACAGAAAAATTTATATCCTTTAAAGCTTGTACTTCAACTGTAGAAAATCTTGTCTTGTATATCTTTTTTAAATTTTTTACTTCTAATAACATAAACTATAAGCTCCTTTCTTACTTAATAATATTATAAGAGAAAGCTTAAGATTAATCCTTGGCTTTAGCTTACAAATAGGTCTTTAAAATGACATTTTTGTTATTAAAATAGGATACTGCAAATTTATTGTGCAATATCCTTAATAATTTTACTTAAATCTAGAATTATTTTTGTTCCCTTGTTAACTTTGGACTCAGCGCTTACATCAATTCTTAGAGCTTGGCAAATATTTTTAACAAGACTTAGACCAATTCCTGTTGCTTTCTTATCCAGCCTTCCATTAAAGCCTGTAAAGCCTTTCTCAAAAATTCTGGGAAGATCTTCTTCTTTTATACCTATGCCAGAATCCTCTATTACTAGCCTTGTCTTATCCAAATAGATTTTTATATCTCCTCCTCTAGTATATTT
This sequence comes from Peptoniphilaceae bacterium, assembly GCA_028723425.1. GTDB lineage: Bacteria > Bacillota > Clostridia > Tissierellales > Peptoniphilaceae > Anaerococcus. The sequence continues at coordinate 53,030 of JAQYEZ010000030.1, forward strand.
ATTAGCATTGGACAAAATTTGATCCAAAATAAATCTAAACCATTTAGCATCGGATAAGATAGTTAGCTTTGTTTTGTTAAAACAAATTCCGTTATTCTTACTAATAATAAGGCTTGCGTATTTTTTGATTGACGAATTTACTTCTTTATCAACATCAACTTCTGAAAAAACATAGTCCGTAGTATCTGAGTCCATTCTAATATAGGCAAGTATATTTTGTACATATTCTTCAATCTCAAAAAGCTCTAGCTTAGAGGCATCTCTATCTATGTCATCATCATTAAGCAAAAGACTTAGGGCAAAGATTGGAGATTTAATCTGGTGGGTCCACCTAGTTATATAATTTTTTAAATTGCTGTTGGATGAAAAAATCTCGTCCTCATATGATTTTATCAGCCTAGCTTGGTCTTTTATCTTTAACAAAGTAATATCTTTCTTAAAATTATCAGGTAAGCTATCAAAATCTTCTTTATTAATCCATTCTTTTATTATTTCTTGATTTTTTATATCATTTCTTAAAGACAAGAATAACATGAGCAAATAATTTACAATAAAAATTATAGAAAAATAAGCTATGAAATTCTTATATAAAGGAAACAAAAATCTTAAACCATAAAGAGAAACAAGGATAATAAAGAAAAACACTATTTCATATTTACTTCTTTTTAGCAATAAGTTAAAGTTAATCTTTGACATAGTAACCAACTTTCTTTTTGGTCTTTATAAAATCATAAAGCCCATACTTTTTAAGCTTTTTTCTAAGTCTCATAACATTAACAGTTAAGGTATTTTCGTCAATAAATTCATCTGACTGCCAAAGTTTATTCATGATATCTTCTCTTTTTATAACCTTACCAGGATTTGAAATTAATATTTCTAGTATCTTATATTCATTTTTAGTAAGCTCTATTTCTTGCTTATCATAGGTCAAAGTCATTTTATCCTTATCAAAAACCATAGATGCATATCTAATTTTATCTGAATCCTTTTGGTATTCATAGGACCTTCTTAGTAGGGCCCTAATTTTTGCCAAAAGAACGTCAAGGTTAAAGGGCTTTACCAAATAATCATCTGCTCCCATATTTACAGCCATAATTAAATTTAAATTTTCATCTGCAGCAGACAAGAAAATTATAGGTACCTTAGAATCATTTCTGATCATAGAACACCAATGATATCCATTAAAAAAAGGCAAAGTAATATCCATCAAAACCAAGTCTGGTTTGAAGTCCTTATAAGTTTCAAATACTTTTTCAAAATTCTCATTGATTAATATCTCATAGCCCCAAGAAGATAAAAACTTTCCTAACTGCTTTCCAATAACAAGGTCATCTTCAACTATAAAAATTTTCCATTTATTATCCATAACTACCCCTTCATCTTTGAAATTATTATATTAAAAAAAAGCAAAAATAAAAAGTGCCATTTTGAACTGATACCTATTATAAATTTAATAATAGCTTTAGAAATCAGGCCATTTAAAGGCTTTTACGTTTTACACAATAATACTTGATCTATCAAATCATCCCACTATCAACAATTATAATAAACTATATGATATAATGGAAATATCCCCTAAAGAAAGGGGATGTGATCCATGGGGATATTAAACTATCTATTGGAAAATTTATTTTTTCCTTTGTTAGTAGGTATTGTTATAATGCTTATAAAAAAGCATTACAATTCCAAAAGCAAGTAAAACAAAAGACAGTAGTTAACGGCTACTGTCTTTTTGATTCCATGAGAATTATAAACTATCATTTTCCTTAATTATTAAAAATCAAGGGCTTTTGCTAAGAGGTAGCTTCTCTTAAATATATTATAGTTGATTAAGCCAATATGTCAAATTGTATACTTAACTAATTTGTAGAAAATATATAAACATTAATATCTCTTAATAACGGGAATTTGACAGTTGAAAACATAAAAATCTTCTCTAGGCATTGATTTGCCTATATTTTTTTGTCAATTTTTTTAGTTTTATATTGCGTTATGCGCCGTTATGTGGTATAATACTAATATATTCTATGGAGGTTGGGATGAGAATTTCTTGGTCAAAATCTACTAATACTACTAATTATTATCTTGTGGATGATGTTAGGCTACCTAATGGTAAAAGAAAAACTACCACTATTGAGAAGCTTGGTAATACTCAATTTTTAACTGAAAAATATGGAACTGATGATTTTTTTGATATCTTAAAGGATTATGCTAAAGAACAGACTGATTTGATGAATCAAGGGAAATTGAATATTTCTTTTTCTCTTTCTAATTATAAATTGCTTGAAAAGAATTCTTTTAATTCTTTTAAGGGTGGATATCTTTTCCCTATGGATATCTATTACAAGTTAAAGATTGATAAAATTTGTGATGATATTTCTTTGAGACATAAGTTTTCTTTTGATTTGAATGAATGCCTTTCTTATATGGTTTTTGATAGAATTTTGAATCCTTCTAGTAAGCTTTCTACATTTGAGTCTACTAAG
>JAQYEZ010000031.1 GCA_028723425.1 Peptoniphilaceae bacterium
CAATCTAGAGAAGAGAAGAGAAGAGAAGAGAAGAGAAGAGAAGAGAAGAGAAGAGAAGAGAAGAGAAGAGAAGAGAAGAGAAGAGAAGAGAAGAGAAGAGAAGAGCAACTCTTTATCACTCTTAGATAAAATTGTAACAATATTTTCATATACATTATTAAAGCAAATAGACCTAGAATCTATAAATTTTAGGTCTATTTGCTTTTTTTATTTTCACTTGTTTTAGAATATATTTTTCTACCAATTAAGGTAGATAGAAAGGAAAAAACATGGAAAATTTAAGAGAAAAAAATCTTAATAAAAGAAAGAGATATCTTTCAGAAGAAAAACGCCCAAGATATGGTCAAAGAAAATTAAAAATCGGTCTTGTATCTTGCATGCTAGGAAGTGTAGTATTCCTTGCTATGCCAGTATTTTCTCATGCAGAAAAAATAAGCCCAGAAAACGAAAGTGTTATTGAAGAAAAGCTAAAAGAAGAAGATCTCAAGAAGAAAAATCTTAATGAAGCAAATGTAGCTACAGAAGAAAATTCTAAAGAAGAGCCTACAACAACAGAAGAAAAGCCTCTAAATGATAATTTAAATGAAACAAATGAGAGCCTAGAGGAAAAACAAGAAGATCTTACAAGTGAAAAAGAAGAAACTTTAGATAATAAGGCAGAAAATAGAGAAGCTTCACCTGCAAATGAAAATTTAGCTGAAGCTACAGATGAAAATACAGCAGATAAAGTTGAATTGTCTGTTAATGAAAACCAAGAACTAGAAATAAGTGATGAGACAAAGAAAGAGTCCTTAAGAGAAGTTGATCCTAATATTGAACATAAAGATATAAGTAATGAACTTATTAGCCCTAAAATAAAAATAACTACAGATGAACTTGCTAAACAAGGTACATTAAATGCAGCCGCAGGAGAAAATATCAGATTTAACTTTTCTTTTGTAACTCCAAAAGGAACAAAACCAGGAGATACAGTTACTATAAATTTACCTGATAATTTAAATATAGCTGGTATTAGAGCTAATTCAGATGTTATTTCAATTAAATCAAATGATAAAGTTATTGCTACTGGACACCTAGATGGAAATAAATTAATATATACTTTTACAGATGATATCAAAGATATGCAAAATGTATATGGATATGCTGATTATGCGGCTTACGATACTCCAGAAGTAATAAGAAATTCAAGTAATCAAGACTTCACTATTTCTATTGGCAATAAATCAGATACAGTCAAATTATATGTAGACTATGGTGAACCATTTGATCAAAATGGGATGGATATGAAATCTCAATTTACAAAATTTAATCCAGAAACAGGTGAATTTACACAAATTTTCTATGTAAATAAAAATTCTCGTTATATTTCACCAGTAGGATATGATACAGGATTACCTGTTGAGAATGCTGTTGGAATGGCTATAAATAATGGAAGTGATCCTAATAGTGATGTTTACTATACTGAAGATAATACTACAGTTAAAGTAATAAAATTAGATAAAGGATCAGAACTTCCAGACGCAATAATGGATCCTCCAGAAGATGTAGGAGAAAATATTAATCCGTCAGTAAATTTTGATAATGGTACTTTAATCTTTAATTTGAGTGAAAATAAAGGAATAGATAGTCCATATATAGTAGTAATAAATTCTAAGGTAAATAGTAACGACGAAAATATAGAAGCTTTATCATCAGGATTTATTTTTGGAAACAAAAATGCAGATCTTGGAACTAGTAATGTAATATATAATGCATTGCCAAAAGAGGAAGGAAATGCAGATTTGGGCTCATTCCAAGAACACCATATATATATAACAAGGATAAATGGAGTAGAACAACCTGAATTAACAATAACTATTGATCAAAATACTGAAACTGGAACTGTCAATGACAACTATGTAACGAGTTCTAAAGATTTAGTAGAAGGCTATACATTTGACCACACAGAAAATCCTGTAAATAATCCAACATATAATGAAGATGGAGAAGAAGCAAGTGGACCATATGTGAAAGATACAAAACAAGAAATCACATATGTATACTATAAAGATATAGAAGAAAAAGGAACATTTGTAGAACATCATATTTATTACGATGTATACGATAAAGACAATCCTGAAAATAACAAAATAGGTTCACAAAAAGACGTAGATCCAACAACAGGAACAGAAACAGAAGAATATACAACAAGCAAAAAAGACAAAGAAGGCTATAAATTTGTAGAAGTAAAAGGAACAGCAGTAACAGATCCAACTGGAAAAGAAGCAAAAGGCAATTACATTGCAAATAAAACATTAGAAGCTACTTATATCTATGTAAAAGAAGAACCAGGAGATCCAAACCCAGGTACACCAGAGCCAGGAAATCCAAACCCAGGCACACCAGAGCCAGGAGAACCAAACCCAGGTACACCAGAGCCAGGAGAACCAAATCCAGGCACACCAGAGCCAGGAGATTCAAATCCAGGAACTCCAGAGCCAGGAAATTCAAACTCAGATAGACCAAATCATGATAAAGATAATAATGGTTCGTCTGATAAGGAAAATAAGGTAAATCCAAAGGAAAATCTAACAAAAGCTAAGGATAAGGCAAGGGCAAAAGTATTTAAATCTAATAATCCAAAGACTGGAATTAGCGGAATAGGTTCAGTAATAGGCTTGCTTGTTTCATCAACTACAGCACTATTTTCAAGCAAAAGAAAGAAAAAATAAGCTAAAAGAAATAAAAAAATGACATAAAAATTAAGGCGAGGGTTATTCCCAAGCCTTAATTTGAAAGCGTGAATTATTTTATGTATCAACCTAAATCCTTATATAAGGGCAAGGGTTGATACATTTTTTATGTATCAAAAGTTGTCCTTTTCTATAGAAATTGAACTTGCTTTAATTTTACATAAATTTATAGGCTGTTAAAATTTCTTTAAATTTTTAGTTATCTCATTTTCTATCTGATGCAGTAAATAGGTTGTGTAAAAGAATAAATAATTTAATAAAAGGAATGGCTCAAAGTATTACTCAAGAAAGCTCGCTATAATGTTATGATTTCAAGGGAAATTAGCATAAAAGAAAAGTGGCATAGGTTCATTTCTACTTGTTGCACTTGTAATTGTTAGGAGAATATTATTTTAAAGTAGTCAAATAAAGTAAAAAAAAGTTGGAAGACTTTGAAGAAGATTAGACTGTTGTATAAGTGAAGCAGAAGATGAAATAAAAATAAAAGATAATGATGAAGAATCAATAGATAGTTACGAACTTTTATAAGAATATGAAATTTATCACAATTGAATTTTTGTCACGAATATGATACCATATCCGTGACAAAGGAGGATTGTGATGAGTTCATATACAGAAAAAATATCAGATAAAATTAATAGTTTTGACTCGCATAAAGTATTTTTTGCTAATGACTTTTTAGATATTGCATCTAATACAACAGTTAGGCAAATATTAAAAAGATTAGCAGATGATGAAAAAATTGAGCGTGTAATTGACGGCTTCTATTACAATCCAAGATATAGTGAATTAATTGGAGAGTACGAAGCAGTATCAATCCACGAATTAGCACTAGCTATAGCAAGAAAATACAATTGGAATATTGCACCCTATAATAGCACAGCCTTAAACTTATTAGGACTTTCAACACAGGTTCCGACTCACTATAAATATATATCTAGTGGAAGATATAAAGAATATAAAATTGGAGATACAGTTTTAGAATTTAAAAAAGTAAATCCAGGAGAGATTGCCAATATGTCCTTAAAGACTGCGACTGTAATTCAGGCAATTAAGTCTTTGGGTAAAGAAAATATAAGTAGGGAAGTTATAAAAAAGCTAAGAGAAAACTTAACTGAAAAAGAAAAAACAGATTTAATGAACCAATCAAAATCAGTCCCATCATGGATATATGAAGTTATAAGGGAAATTTGTGAGGCTAAAGATGAATAAGTTCTATATAGAAAACAAAGAAGATCTAAGGGTTTTAATAGTAAATACAGCTAGAAAGAAAAATATATCTGAGGCAGTCATTGAAAAGGACTATTGGGTTACTTTTATCTTAGACTATCTATTTAATGAAAACAAAAGGAAAGAATATTTTACTTTTAAAGGCGGCACATCACTTTCATACTAATCACTTATTAAACATTCTAATATAGCCAGTCCCTATGAGTAATACTTTTAACCATTTCTTTTGTTAAATTATTTATTGTTTTACACAACCTATCTACTACATCAGATAATGTATTAAATAATTCGTTCTTAAATCCCATGGTTCTTATTTGTTTCCAAATTTGTTCTATGGGGTTCATTTCTGG
>JAQYEZ010000032.1 GCA_028723425.1 Peptoniphilaceae bacterium
ATTCAACAGATACAATTAAATCGTAGATTTGATTGTATCTGTTGAATCGCTTATTTGCTCTATCATCATGTTTAGCTCATATTTTACTAATCCAAATCCAATATGGGTCCTATCTGAAAATTTATTGTTATATTTTGATACGAGTACATAGATTGCTTTATCTAGGCTTTCTTCATTTGGAAATTGAACTTTTTGTTTTAATTTTCTTTTGGCATCTTTATTGAAATTTTCACATATATTATTGGTATATAAGCTTCTTCTTATTGCTTTTGGGAAGAGCATGAAGGTAAATAAATTGTCTTTTCCTTCTAACATTTTTCTAAGTTTAGGATATTTCTTTGACCATTTTCTTAGAAATTCAGCTAATCTTTTTTCTGCTGTTTCTATATCTTCTGAGCGATAGATTAGTTTAGCATCGTTTGCTACTTCTGGCTTGTCTTTGGCTCTTACTCTGTTTTCAATATTTCTCATTAGATGTGTCCAACATGTTTGGTGTTTTGATTTTGGAAATACATCTGTTAGAGCATCTTTTAAGCCTACTAGACCATCACTTACAAAGAGTAATACATTCTCTAGTCCTCGGCTTTTTAGTTCTTTTAGCATTTCTTTATAGTTATTTGCTGATTCTTCTGGGAATAATGAATAGTCTAATACTTCTTTGTTTCCATTTGGATCTATGCCTATTATTACATGTAGGGCTTCTTTTGATACTGAATCTCTTCTTACTGGTAAGTAAGTTGCGTCACAATACAAAACTACAAAGTCTTTTTTTATTTTACGATTGTGATAAGCTTCAATTTCGCTTTCCATTACCTTTGAAATATTTGATATGGTTGCTGGAGAATAGTGGTTTCCATATATTTTTTCTAATAGTTCTGCGATTTCTCTTGTAGTTATGCCTTTTTTGTATAGAGTAATAATCATATTTTCTAGATTATCTGTGTTTCTAGCATAGGCTTTTATTGTTTGTTGCTTAAATTCACCTGCTCTATCTCTAGGTATTTGAAGGTTAATACTTCCAAATTTAGTTTTTAAGTTTCTATGATAGAATCCGTTACGTGAATTACCAGATCCATATCCCTTGTATTCCCATTTTTCATAGTCTAAAAATACAGTTAGTTCTGATTTTAGTAAATCATTAACAGCTATTTCTAACTGTCTTCTAAAAAATTCATTAACATCTAATCCTTGGGCTAGTATTTGCATTAATTCTTTGTTAAAATTATTCATAAGAGAACTCCTTGTTATTTTTCTTCAACACAACTTTACAAGTTTGAGTTCTCTTTTTCTACTTTACACAAAATATTTTACACTATGTGTTGAAAAAGTAAATAATGAAAATAAATTCAATCTACTTTATCAACACTTTATAATCCTTTAAAGCCCATTTCCCTATTCCCACTCTTCTTTTTCAAATGTACGATATATCCCAAACCATTCAAAATGCAAGATTCTATTTTTTAGATTATCACCAGATCAATCTATTTATAGGACATTTTCAGATTTTTAGTCCCGTTCCAGTACCAATACCAGTTTAAATATAATTATTTATTTCCATATATCAGTTAGTATTATATCATCACTATTAGGTCTTATAGTTTCCTCTTTATCAACTTTTATAAACAATGGTATACTTAGCGCATTTCCCGTTATTACAGCTTCTCCTTTTCCTAACATAGGAATCTTTTTATAAGAACTTTTATCAAGAGTAGGCATAGTATTTTCTAACATTCTTAAGTCTTTTTCGTTCACTAACCTATGAATAAAAAAATTATGCAATTGAGAAGTTATGGTTTGTGATATATCAGCAGGTCTTTGACTAGCTATAGTTACAAAAAATCCAAATTTTCGTCCCTCTTTTATTATTTCTTCAAAAATGGATAGTCGATAGTCTTGCCAATCATCACCCACGTTTTTTATAGAATCATTTAATATATTATGTGCTTCATCAATTATTAAATGTACTGTATTTTCTCTTTTTTTATTATTTTGGATGTACTTATGCTGATCATAAATCATTTTTGATAATAGCATTGGAATTAATCTAGTTATTTCTACATTTGCATTTAATAGAGAAATAATATTTAAAGTTTTAAATTCATCATTTATATTCTCTTTTACTACAATCACCTTATCCAAAGCGTTAAATGCAGACTCTATTCTTTTGAACAAAGGATTAATATACTCAATATTAGTTGACTTCCACGAGGTTACATAAACTTTTTGAAATTCTAAAAATGACCTTAATCTTATTAAAAAATTAGAATTTCTATAAAATTTTTGTAATCCTTTATACAACTCTTCTATCTTAAAATACTTTTTCCCATACTCAGTTAATTTATTATTTAAAATTAATATTCGCCCATCCTCACTCTTAAATTCAGTATTACCAAACTCCAACCTAATTTGAAATCTTTTTAATCCACTCAATAAATTTTTATCAACAGTAGTTTTTTCACATGCATCTACCCAGTTATTAACAGCTTCTATACCACTCGTTCTAAAAGTCTCCAATATTTTTATTAATAACCCAATTTCCATTTTCGCAAAATCCGCTTCATTTTTTACATCTTTTTTATAAGTATTAATTGAAGTTCTTAGGAAAGGTACTTGTGTTGCGGGACGCGCATCAAATAAAAGCGCTAATACATCTGGGTCAAATAAATACTCTTTAGTAACTGGGAACTTCTTATCCATTCCAACCCTTGTATTTATATCAAAGATCCTCCTATTTTCTTCATCAACACCAAACATATTCTCTGAAGAATACTCACCATTAAAATCTATTACAAAAAACTTTGATTTTCTTGAAATAAAATTCATATAACCAGTTCTAAATAATTCAAGATAAAGCTTATGTAATGTATTAGATTTTCCACTTCCTGTATTACCGAATATACCAATATGAGATGCAAAAATTTTATTTATTGATAATTTTATTGGCATGTCTTCTAAAATTGATCTTCCTATGTTTATGTAAGGTTCTTCGATACTTAATCCATACACAGTATTTAAATCATATTTACTCGTTATTGATACCTCGTTTCCTATCATAGGAACATATTTGCTGGTCACTAAGAATTGTTTATTTTCAATTATACCTTTTACTTTTAATAAAAGAATTCTATTAATAGAATCTTTACTATATCTGTTGTCAAACTCTATGCTATTAACAGTATTTTTATTGTCTATTACTTTTTCTTTCGATACACTTGCAATTATTTTTATATCATCTTGATATATAGTTAAAAGAGCACCTATTTTTGGACCTATTAAAATATCTCCGTCCCATAAGAAAGTACTATCATTAGACATGCTATACATAGCAACTTCTGCCTCATCACCTTCTACACCAACTATTACACCTAATAATTTCCCCTTACTACTTTCCATTTAGTTCTCATCCTTTTCATCTTCAATGTCTATTTGAACATCAGGATTAGATAATAATTCTGATAGATTATCTAAAGTTAATTTAGTTTCATTTTCTGATTTAATATATTCTGCAGAAAATATATTATCTATCAGCATTAATTTTAAATTTGGCGGGATGTCTGTTACTTCTAAATTATCAATTATATTTTTGCCATCACCTTTGTACACAAATATATAAACTATCAACTCTCTATTTTGTAGGGCTCTTTTAACCATTTTGGCTATATGTTTATCTTGAAAAGAAAATCCAACAACTATTAAAACACTTTGTGGTTTATCTAGTTCTATTTGAAATATCCTAAGCATATCATGAAAGTAGTTATTAATAAAAGTTTCTTGTTCCTCATATCCTGTTGGAGGAACAATCATGGGATTATCATAAACCATATTAGATACTATGACCTTATCACCTTCACGTTTCCAATTAACAGAGCCATGAGATTTTATCAAATTTATTGATGGTATCTCCATAATATAATTATCGTTTATTCCTTTATATGCAACTACTTGATTATAATTACTGAATTAAGAATTCTTTCAAAATAACCACTAGCACCATCATTAAAAACGAATCTACTGTGACTTTGTAAATTATTAACAGCATTTTCTATAAACAAATCATAATTAGTTGTAAAAATATTAATTGTCCTTGGAACTTGTCTAGAGTTAGAAAGATTAAGTATGTTTATTATAGAGTAAATAAAATTTTTATATGAATTTTGTGTATAAATTATTTTTTCTACTATATCTAGGTTCTTATGTTTGTTTAAAAATCTATCTTTAGAAATTGATATTTTGCTAAGATGAATAATATCTTTAATCATCTTTTCATTTCTATATTTCAAATCAATATCACTGTATTTTGACATAAGTGGCATCGCTTCCGAAGAGCAGCCTGATCCTATTAATATATTGAGTCGTTTTTCTAACGCACACATTCTTATTTCTTTTACTACATCAGTATTATATTTTGTTATCTTACTCATATATTCATCCTTTAAAATGAAACCAACTGCTATTTGAACCTAATTTGAAGATTTAACTTAATAAAATCTTTTCCACCCTCACTATAAACTTCTCCAAAATCATGTCTTGATGTGGATGCTGTTTCATATTTCGTACTTTTAAGAAGATATTCTTCAAAATAATTTCGATTATAAATATGATATGCCAATACATCCCCTTGTTTGTTTACAATTATATATCCTCCATTAGCTTCATCAATACCATCCCAAATTGTTGCTGGTTTCATTCCCAAAGCTACCGATGTTAAAAACTTTTTAAATTTATACCTGTAAGCATTAACATTTCCATAATTCATTGGATTTTCAATTTCCAGTTTCTTTACCATATCTACGCAATTACTGATATTGTCTCTATAAAAATATAAAATAGTTTCCGCAATAATATTATCCATTGAACTATCAATTAGCACTAAATTATCAGAAAATGCTTTATTTTGCATACCAATATATTCGAGCTGTCCACCATCTTCAATTATTCTTTTAATTCTTCCCCTAACATCAGTATGTTTATTACCTTTTGAAGCTTTGTATATTTCATTAGTTTGTTTTACCAAAAATGGATTATTATGGACAATTTTGTAAATAAAATTTGTTGTTTTTCCTGCATTTAACAAAGTAGGAGATGAACCTAATTCTGATTTAATTGAAAATCCGACTGTTGGTGAATATCCTGTGTTTATATCAACTATTTTCATGGTAATATCACTTTTATCTCTTGCAGGTGCCGACAATTTGTAACAGGATATTCTTTTCATAAAGTTTTCAGTTTTTTCTATTTGAAATGTAGAACCTTTTGCATTGCAAATTTCTTCAAGAAGTTGCTTTGATTCTTTTTCAAACTCACTTCTATCTACTGATTTTATTTTTTTACCATTAATATAGATATCTATTAATCTACCAGTTGTGTATTCTTTTGATTCACCAGATATTTCTTCTCTAATAATCTTTATGATAGGAAAATAAATATCATGCAGTTTGTTTAGCTCACTATCAGCGGCATATATTTTCCCATCAGCTAAGAGCTTAAATAATACATATATTTCAGACCATTCCCCTTTGTTTCCACTTATCACTTTTTACCTCCATGCAAACTCTAATTGTTCATAATATTCTTTATCCCGAACAACATCTTCAATAAGAACACCTTCTAATTGCTCTTTAATATTCTCTGCTATTGCTTTTATAACTGGAACAGTTACAGAATTTCCGAATTGTTTATAAAGATGAGTATCAGCAACAACTAATTTAAAATCATCTGGGAAACCTTGTAGTCGTGCCCGCTCTCTAGGTGTCATTTTCCTAATATATTCTCTATTTATTTTTCCTTTTATGTGAGTTACAGGTGCAAAATCAGTTAATCTCTTATCTATTATTAAATTTCTTTCTCTTCCCATTCCTCCACATACAATGGCTCCAGCAATAGAATTTACATCTCTAATTTCATATCCAAAACCATTTCCTTTTGCTTTATGTCTTTGCTTATGTTTTCTTAAAGACTCAAGATAAACATCAGATAAATAATATTTAGGAGAAGTCACTTTTTCTTCCATAATATCAGCAATGACCTTAGTATCGTCAGTTTTTTCTGGAAATATAAACTTATTAGGGGATATATCTTCTCTAAATGCAACTACATATATTCTTTCCCTATTTTGTGGAACCCCAAAATCTTTACTATTAATAACTTTGTAAAAAACTCTATAACCCAGATCATTTAATGTTTTTTTAATAATTTTAAATGTTTTACCTCTGTCATGATTTACCAAATTTTTTACATTTTCACAAAAAACAACTTTAGGTTTATGAAATTCCACTATTCTAGCGACATCGAAAAATAAAGTACCTCTAGTGTCTTCAAAACCTTTTTTTTGACCAGCTAAGGAAAATGCTTGACAAGGAAATCCAGCTAATAAAATATCATGGCTAGGTATATCAATTTCATTGATTTTTGTTATATCACCATAAATTTTAGGTTTTTCTCCAAAATTAGCTATATATGTTTCTTGAGCTTTCTTATCCCGCTCAGATACAAAAACTGTTTCTATATCATTACCAAATGCTTGATCAAAACCAAGTCTAATTCCACCTATTCCAGCAAATAGATCTATTGATTTATACATAATTAATCACCTACAATACTCAACTATGTCGTTAATATCGCATTCTAACACATAGCAAATTTTTGCTATAGTTTCTAAATCAATTCTTTTAACTTTATTATTACAATAAGAATTAAGTTGCGTCCTTTGAAGGTTTGCTTCTTTTTCTAATTTGTTTTTGCTTATATTTTTTTCTTCTAAAACCTGGTCTATTTTAAAAATAATTTTCCCAAAGTTTTGCATAAATTTCTCTCCCTTGTAATTTTAAAAAACAGTATTTTAATTAATTATATTATACCATATTTTTAAAACTTCTTACAGGTCTAAGATATTTTAAGGAAGTAATTCTATTTAGTTATGGTTAATAAAAGGGAAGGTATATCCCATATTTCTTTTGACAATTTTTCTATTTTTTCTCTCATATAATCAATATCTTTCTTATAAATAACACCAGTTGTATTAGTTGATTTTGCAATCTTGTTTATATTATTTGTTGCATTTGAAAGCAATCATTGTAGATTTCTAAATGGTACTAGGTCTACAATATAAATTTCTTTTTCTAATACTGATATCATATTGATTGAGTACTCAAACTACCTAAAAAATGGTATAATCCATCTTTGACACTTTGAAATCAAAAAATCTCTGGAACGCATTGGAAACAGTGTGTTTCAGAGATTCTATCTCTTTTAAAAATGTAGTATTGTTTATCCTTTTTTTACATAGTGTAAAATATTTTGTGTAAAGTAGAAAAAGAAAACTCATACTTGTAATACTTATTTAGTGATTAGTATGATTGATCTCGATAGAAGTGATCAAAAAAGAGGACATTGCTTATAGTCTTTTCTTGGCATAAAAATTCCTCCTAATTAGCTTTTTTTACCTTAATCAGGAGGATTTAACTCAAAATTTCTTACAGTCTAAATAAGCCTTAAAAACCCATTTCCCTATTCCCACTCAATAGTTCCAGGTGGCTTACTTGTAATATCATAAACAACTCTTCCAACCCCAGAAACTTCATTTATCATTCTGTTTGATAGTTTTTGTTGAAGTTCATAAGGAAGGTTTGCAGCTTCTACTGTCATGGCATCTACTGATGTTACCGCTCTTACTACTACTACATAATCATATGATCTTTGGTCGCCTTTTACTCCTACTGTTCTTAAAGGAGTAAATACGGTAAAGTATTGCCAGATGTCACGGTCTAGGCCATAGTTTTTGATTTCTTCTCTTAGAATTTGATCTGTATCTCTAACTATTTGGAGTTTTTCTTCTGTTATATCGCCCAAGATTCTAATAGCAAGACCTGGTCCTGGGAATGGTTGTCTCCAGACCATATCGTGTGGGACTCCAATAGATTCTCCAAGAGCTCTTACTTCATCTTTAAATAGCTCTCTTAGAGGCTCTACTACTCCTTCAAAGAGCATATCTTCAGGAAGTCCCCCAACATTATGGTGAGATTTGATTACTGATGCCTTATCTTTTCCACTTTCTATAACATCTGGATAGATTGTTCCTTGAACAAGATATTTGGCATCTCCAAATTTTTTTGCTTCCCTTTCAAATACACTTACAAAATGGTTGCCTATTATTTTTCTTTTTTCTTCTGGATCTGTAACTCCTTTTAAGAGATCTAGAAATTCTTTTGACGCATCGACTTTTTTTACGTTTAGGCCAATTTGAGCATATTGCTCCATTACCTGACTTGCTTCATTTTTTCTTAAAAGACCATGGTCAACAAATATACATTGGAGATTGTTACCTATAGCCTTATGAACGAGTGTTGCAGCAACTGATGAGTCTACTCCCCCTGATAGACCACAAATCATTTTTTCTCCCTTGTATTTTTCTTTGATTTGATCTATGATTTTTTGTCCCAAATCTTCCATTATCCATGTTTTTTCTGACTTACAGATATTTATTACAAAGTTTTCTAAAATATTAAAGCCGTATTCTGAGTGTGCTACTTCAGGGTGGAATTGTACAGCAAAGATTTTCTTTTCATCATTTTCAAAGGCTGCTACTGGGCAGTTGTCAGTCCAAGCTGTTTTTTTGTAAGCTTGTGGTAATTCTACAACAGAATCTCTATGATTCATCCAAATTATAGATTTTTCTGGTATGCCTTGGAATAATTTTGCCTTATCATCTACAGTAAGTGGGGTTTTTCCATATTCTCCCTTGTCGGATTCTTTAATTTTTCCACCAAAATGATATGCCAAAGCTTGCATACCATAGCAAATTCCCAAAATTGGCACATTCAAGTCTAAGACTTGTGGATTTAATTTTAGGGATTTTTCATCAAATACAGATTGAGGACCTCCTGTTAGAATTATTCCGCTAAGCTCTGTTAAATCTAAACTATTAAGGTCAACATCGCAGTCTCTTAGCTCTGCATATACTCCAAGTTCCCTAACTCTTCTAACAATTAGTTGATCGTATTGGCCACCAAAATTAAGGACCAAAATTTTTCTTCTATGCATCTTATCTCCTTATTTTTTATATATCTATTTCTCCATAGATAGCAAAGTATTTCATATAGTCTAAATTGGTAATTTTGTAATAGGAAAAAGTCTTGTCTTCTTTGAATTTTTCAAAGTGCGCTTTTTTGATTACCTCTATCCAAGGCCCATTTTCTTTTTTTGATTTGACCTCAATCCTACTAGCCCAAGCTTCTGTAAAGATCTCATGAATCAAAGACTCCATAGCCTCTGTTCCATAGCCCCTATTTTTTACTTTATCGCTTATTAGTATTTTAATAGTTGCAATTTTTTCCTTAATTTTTACTATTGCCATGCCCAAAGACTTATTTTCTCCTATTTTTACCAAGTGCCAGATGAAAAGTTCTCCATTTTTATTGGAACTTATAAGTTTATCTATAAGTTCATTTTTATCTTTTATTTCTTGGCCAATAAAGCAGTTTATATTTTTATTTCTAAATATATCCAAGTCTTGATTTTTGTCTTCTTCTGTAAAGTTTCTAAATAATATTCTTCTTGAATGTAATATATGTATTTTCTCCATATTTTCCTTATTTCATGTATTTAGTATACTATTTTTCTTTGTACTTATAAAAAATTTGCTGCAGGTTAGTGCAGCTAAATTTTACTAGAAATTTTCCTTATAATGATTCATTATTTCTGTGGCTGTTTCTTCTATAGTATTGAAAGAAACATCTATAACTTTACAATCAAGTTCATCAAATATTTCTTTAGCATATTCTAGCTCTTTGTTGATTCTTTCTCTGTTGAAGTATTCCACATGAGGATCAAGGCCAAGATTTCTTGACCTTTCTTCTCTTATATCTGAAAGTTTATCTGGATCTATGATTAGGCCAATAATTCTATTTGGATCTACCTCATAGATTTCTTGGGGCAATTTTATCTCTGGAACTAGAGGTAAGTTTGCCACCTTGTAGTCCTTGGTTGCAAGGAGCATGGAAAGTGGAGTTTTTGATGTTCTAGAAACTCCAAGTATTACTATATCTGCATGGACAAGACCTCTAGGATCTCTGCCATCATCATATTTTACAGCAAATTCTACTGCATCTATCATAGAAAAATAGTCTTTGCTTAGCTTTCTAGTTAATTTCATTGCCCTGAGGGCTTTTTGACCTGTAACTTCTTCAAACCAATCTATAGCTGGTGAAAGTATATCCATAGTTTTGATATTTTCACTCAAGGTTTTTTGCCTTAGATAGTTAGCCAAATTTCTATCTCCAACAGTTTGTATTATGACTGATGAGTCCTTTGGTATAGACTTTACAACCTGATCTATTTTTTCTTTACTATCGACATTTGGTTTTCTGATAATTTCCTTGTTAATTTTTGGAAATTGAGTTATAACCGAATTGATATAGGTTTCTGCAGTTTCTCCTGTTGAATCACTTATTATATATATTTGCAAAAAGTTATCAGTCATAAAAAACTCCTATTTTACTATTTCATCAATCACGAATATTTCTTTGATTTTTTGTGAAATTGTATTAAGTATAACAAGCCTATTGTTTTTAAGTCTATCATCTTCTACATTGATCATTGTCTTATCAAGATATTCATTACCCAAAGTCCTATTTGCGGCAAGGGCTTCAAGTCCTTCTTTATATGATTTAGAATTTAAGAAACTGTCCAAATCTAAATTCTTAATTGAATTATAATAAGCTCTTTCTAGGTCATTTTCTAATAAATCTTCATCTACTTGACCAAGTACATTGGCATTTTTTGCCAAGTTATTTATTCTTCTAAAGTAGGTTAGGGCATCTTCTGCATCTTCATTTTCCATAAATTCGCTGATGTCTTTAACTTTTTGAACTATCCTTAATACATTTCTTTCATCAGATTTTATTACTGAATTTACTATATCATATCTATAGCCTTGTTCTATTAGGATATTTCTTAGCCTATCTATTATAAAAGCAATTACTTTTTCTACAGTTGTATCATAGTCAAAAGATAGGGCATTTACTTCTGTATAAATATATAGAGAATCTTTTATTAGCTCTTCAAGGTCAATATCTATCTTATTTTCTATAAGTATATTGATAACTCCAATAGCAGCTCTTCTTAGGGCAAATGGGTCTTGTGAGCCTGTTACATATTTTTCTATAGCGTAAAGTCCAACAATTGAGTCAAGTTTATCTGCTATAGAAAGAACTATTCCTGCTCCTGTTTTAGGTAGCTTATCCTCTGCATTTCTTGGCATATATTGTTCTTCTATGGCTATGGATACACTATCTTCTTCTGATGAATTTTTGGCATAAATTCTACCCATTATTCCTTGTAGTTCTGTAAATTCTATAACCATTTTTGTTACAAGGTCTGCCTTGGATAACTGAGCTGCCCTTAGTAAAGATTGCTCCACATCTTCCCCAAGCTTAAATAGTTTTAAATATGAAGAAGAAAGCTTAACAAGTCTTTGGCTTTTTTGATACATATTACCAAGACCTTCAAAGAAAGTTAAATCCTTTAAATCATCTACATATTCATCAAGCTTTTTGGACTTATCTATATCATAAAAGAACTTGGCATCTTCAAGCCTTGCAACTAGTACCTTCTTGTTACCATTAATAACATTTTGGCTTGCTGTATCATCACCATTTCTAACTATAAGGAAGTATGGCATCAAAGATCCCTTATCATCTACTACAGGAAAATATCTTTGGTGGCCCATCATTGGTGTTATAACAACTTCTTTTGGAAGTTTTAAATAGTCTGTATCAATTTCTCCAATTAATACCGTTGGATATTCTACAATATTTACAACTTCATCTATAAGTCTTTCATCTTTTACATATGAACCGCCCTTTTCACTAGAAAGTTTATTTAAACCACGAACTATAATATCTCTTCTGTCCTTGTATTTTAAGATAACATAGTTTTCTTTTAATAGGCTTTCATACTTATCTATAGAATCAATCACAATCCTATCTGAGCCCAAAACTCTGTGACCTTTAGTAATATTTGATACTTTTATGCCCTCTGCTTCAAAAGGTAGGACTTGATCATCAAGTATAGAAACAAAGTATCTGATAGGACGTGCAAACCTGATGTTTTTACCTCCCCATCTCATAGATCTTTTAAAAGATAAAGATTTAACTAAATCATAGACATTTGTTTCTAGTACTTCTTTAACTGATTTGCTTTCTTCTTTTTTTTCTACAAAGATATAGTCTTCGCCCTTAAATTCTTTGATAACTACATCAGAAAGTTCTGCTTTTTGTCCCTTCAAAAATCCTAATAAAGGCTTTTGTGCATCTCCATTTTCATCGTAGGCAATTTTTTTGCTAGGTCCTCTTACAGAAATAAGATTTTCTGCTTGATTTGCTTCTATACCAACAAGCAAAACCGCAAATCTTCTTGGTGTAGATTCAACTTCGATTTTTTCGCAGCTTAGCTTATTTTCGTCTATCAACTTTTGAAATTTTTCTTTTAATTGTTTTTTTGTAGAATCAATATACTCTGAAGGAAACTCTTCTACCCCAATTTCTAATAAATACTTACTCACAGTCTACATCCTTTCTTATGAGAGGATAGCCTAATTCTTCTCTTTTTTCTATATATTTCGCTGCAACCTTGGATGATATATCCCTAACCCTTTTTATATAATGGCTTCTTTCTGATACTGAAATTGCGCCTTTGGCATCAAGAGTATTAAAGCTATGTGATGCCTTTAATACATTGTCATAGGCAGGATAGATTAAATCTTCTTCTATAAGTCTTTCTGCTTCTTTTTCGTAAGTTTCAAACAAAGACTCTAAAACTTCATTGTCTGCATCTTCAAATGAATATTTGGAATTTTCATATTCTGGTATTTTGAAGATATCTCCATAGGTCAAAGAAGCATTCCATTTGATATCATAAACATTGTCCACATCTTGGAGGTACATACATATTCTTTCAAGTCCTACAGTGATTTCTCCACTCTCAAGCTCACAGTTTATTCCACCTACTTGTTGGAAGTATGTAAATTGTGTGATTTCCATCCCATCAAGCCAAACTTCCCAACCCAAACCCCATGCACCAAGGGTTGGTGATTCCCAATTATCTTCTACAAATCTGATATCGTGTTCTTTTGGATTGATTCCTAAAACTTCAAGATAATTTAAATATAAATCTTGAATATTATCTGGTGTTGGTTTTAATAAAACTTGGAGTTGGTGGTGTTGGTAAAGTCTGTTTGGATTTTCTCCATACCTACCATCCGCAGGTCTTCTGGATGGCTCAACATAAACAACTGACCAGGGTTCTTTTCCAAGGGCTCTAAGGAAGGTGTTGGGATTCATAGTTCCTGCTCCCTTTTCAGTATCATAAGGAAGCATAAGAGCACACCCTTGTTTTTTCCAATAATTAATTGATTTTAAAATTAAATCTTCAAAATACATTTTATCTCCTGTTTTCAATAGACTTATAAATCCATTCAATAGAATTAAATTTTTTAAGTTCCAGTTTTTCTAGACAATAGTCCATTATCAATTTTCCAATCTTTTCTTGGTCAATTAGACTTAAATCAATATTTTCCAAATCACTTGAGCTAGTGTAAAGGATTTTTTTTATATAATTTATCTCATCTTTTGATAAATAAACCCTATCTTTGATTTTTCCTCTCATATCAAGGCTTATAAGAGAAGAATATTCATAGCTAAAGTAGGCGGCCTCATTGGTGATTTTTTTGCCACTTAAAGCACTAGTTCCAAGATTTGGCTTAAATCCTGAAAAAGATATATATTTAATCAAAAATCCATAGAAAATATTGGCTCTGTTTTTTTCTGACTTTTCAAAGGCTTCAAATATATTATCCAAAAGCTTATAGGTCGTTTCAAATTGTGTATGGTCTATTGTCCTCAATAGCAAGTCACAAATTGCCGATTTGTATACTATTATATCAAAATTCTTATTAGATTTCGAATAAGTTTCTAAAAGCTCGCTCTCCCTTATACCATAAAAATTAGTCTTAGTCTTATAAAGAAAATACCTTGCTTTTACAAATCTCATGCTTGCGGATAAATTTTTATTCTTAGGTCTTAAAACTCCCTTAGCAAGGATAGAAATTTTCCCCAATTCTCTAGTAAAAACTTCTATAATTTTTGACGATTCCTTGTATGGAAATTCTCTCAATACAAAGCCATCAACCTTAGAAGAATCACTTGTAGCCAAATCTATCCACCAACTTTTGCTTCTTTCTCCAGTCTTTTTCAACCTTTACCCAAAGCTGCAAGTTAACTTTTGAATTTAGGAAAGTTTCTATTTCTTTTCTAGCTTCCATTCCAATCTTCTTAATTTTCCTGCCATTCTTTCCTATAACTATTTCCTTGTGGGATTCTTTTTCCACAATAAGTGTGGCATGAATATCTATTAGCTTATGGTCAGCTCTTTCTTTAAAAGAATCTATCCTAACAAAAATTCCATGAGGCACTTCGCTTGAAAGATTAATCAGAGCCTTTTCTCTAATTATTTCTGATACAATAAATCTCTCATTCTTATTGGTAATCATATCATCAGGATAATATTTTGGACCCTTTGGCAAAAATTCTTTAACTGAAGCTATATAGCTATCTACATTCTCATCATTTAAGGCAGAAATTCCTATTATTTTCTTAAAAATTCCCATTTTCTCAAATTTATCATAAAGCATATCAAATTCTTCTTTGTTAAGAAGATCAGTCTTATTTATCAAAAGTATCATTGGAAGGCTTATATTTTCCAACATATCCAAAATCATTTGGTCAAGTCTTCCTATTACTAGAGAATTATCCACTATAAGAGTGACCACGTCTGAATCTTTTAGGGAATACTCCGAAACTTCCAAGAGGTATTCTTGAAGCTTGTTTCTTGGGCTTTGAATGCCAGGAGTGTCCAAAAACACTATTTGGCTATTATCATCATTATAAATGATTTGTATTTGATCTCTTGTAGTTTGTGGTTTGTTTGAAATTATAGAAATTTTTTCTCCAATTATCTTTTCCATCAAAGTTGATTTTCCTACATTGGCCCTGCCTACTACTGAAACAAATCCTGATTTCATATCTCCTCCAATTTATCTTTCTTAAATGATAGGGGCAAAAGTTCTTCCATAGTGTATATTTTGTAGTCATCTACAGAATTTGCCAAAACGATTTTGCAACTTGGATCTAGAAACTCCGCCATAAACTGCCTACAAACTCCACAAGGACTAGTATCCTTGGCATCGGCTGTCAAAATCATAGCCTCTATATCAGTATGACCATCAGATATACAAGAAGCAAGAGCAGATCTTTCTGCACATATTGTTGCAGAATATGAAGCATTTTCTATATTGACCCCCTTGTAAATTTTTCCGCTTTTGGTAATAACTAAGGCTGAAACCCTAAATTTAGAGTATGGTGAATAAGAATTCTTTTTATTATCTATTGCTATTTGTATTAACTTATTTAAATTTTCTATCATGAAAAAGCTCCAAACATTGAAAACGCAATAAGAGTGCCAAGTATTGCCCCTCTTATTATTTCTGGTAGTGAGTGAATATCGGCTTCAAATCTAGACTCTGCAACTATTATTGCTAAGCCATAATAAATTAAGATTAAGAATAAATCTCCATTTGCAAGCATTGCGCCTATGGTTGCAAGGGCAAAAGAAACCGCAGCATGACCTGATACAAAACCTCCATGAAAGGCTGTACCCTTTCCCTTATAAAATAGGCCTTTTAAAAATATGGTCAAAATAATTACAACTGCCAAGGCTATCAAGGCAAGATGGGATGGTCTTCTTGATATCCTGATGAAAAGTGAATTGGAAAAATTTGTAAATTTATCAAAAAATACTAGATAGGCTACAAAAATTGAAACCAAGGCAGACACAAAAGTTGCAGCAGCAGATACATCCTTGGCTGCTTTGGCAAGCTTTGAAACCCTGCCCTTGCTTGCTAGATTTACTACTTCTTCTATAGCAGTATTTACAAGCTCCATACATATTACAAAAGCTATAGATAGAATTAAAAATATCATCTCAACCCTAGAGACATTAAAAAAGAGAGAAGCAATCAAAACTATAATAGATACCAAGACATGAAATTTCATGTTTTTTTCGTTGGATATGGCATAAGCCAAACCCTCAAAGGCATAGTCAAAACCTTTTACGAATTTTTCTCCTGGTGTTTTTGCAGAATTGACAAAAATCTCCCCCTCATCCTTATTAATTTCTTCAAGTATCTCTTTTTTTAATTCTTCTTTTACTTTATTTTCATCCATTTTTAAATACTCCAAGATTTTTCATAACAATTTTTTCCTTAGATCTCATGACTTTTTTATCAGCATCTTTCATGTGATCATAACCTAATAGGTGCAAAATCGAATGGCAAGCAAGATACATCAGCTCTCTTTCTAAGGAATGTCCAAATTCTTCCGCCTGGTCTTTGGCTATATCCATGCAAATTACTATATCACCTAGGGCTAGATCAAAGTTCGCCTTAAAGTTTTTTTCTGCCAAAATCAGCTCTTCTTTGGAAGAGTATATTGGAAAAGAGAGAACATCGGTTGGCCTATCAACATTTCTATATTCCTTGTTAAGCCTATGTATTTCATCCTTATCCACAAAGGTTAAGGATATTTCTAGGTCAGTTTTTATACCTTCAAGTTTAAAGACTTCCTCGCAAACTTTTTTTAAGTCACAGTCAAAATCTATAACTTGATCAGTTGTATTATTTATCAACAGCCTCATTTTCTTCTCTTTTCTTTTTTTCTTCTGCTCTTTTCTTTTCATCTGTTTCGTAAGCATCAATTATTCTTTGGACTAGAGGATGTCTTACTACATCTATAGATGAAAATTTCATAAAACGTATGCCCTCTACCCCGTCAAGTATTCTCGCCGCACTTGCGAGCCCTGATTTTTTGCCACGTGGCAAATCAATTTGGGTTATATCTCCTGTAATAATAGCCTTGGAACCATAGCCAAGTCTTGTTAAAAACATCTTCATTTGCTCATGAGTTGTATTTTGCGCTTCATCAAGGATAACAAATGAATTATCCAAAGTCCTCCCTCTCATATAGGCAAGAGGAGCAATTTCAATTATTCCTTTTTCAACAAGGCCTTGGTAGTTTTCAAAACCAAATATTTCAAAAAGAGCATCATAAAGTGGTCTTAAATATGGATCTACCTTATCTTGCAAGTCACCAGGCAAAAATCCCAAACTTTCTCCAGCCTCAACTGCAGGTCTTGTAAGTATAATCCTATTAACATCACCTCTTTTGAAAGCTGCTACAGCGCAAGCTACAGCAAGGTAGGTTTTTCCAGTACCCGCAGGCCCTATTCCAAAAACTATATCATTTTTTCTTATCATATCTACGTATGATTTTTGGCCTA
Source organism: Peptoniphilaceae bacterium (assembly GCA_028723425.1). GTDB lineage: Bacteria > Bacillota > Clostridia > Tissierellales > Peptoniphilaceae > Anaerococcus. The sequence goes on from JAQYEZ010000032.1 coordinate 17,389, forward strand.
AAGTTTTTGGCTTGATTGGCTTACCTTCTGCCGTTGTAATTACAACTTCATCCAAAAGAGTTTTTATAACATCTTTATTTTCTCTTTCTAGCATGTCTGCCTGATATTTTAAGGTTTGAAAATCAAGCTTCTTAGTTTTTTCTACAACTACTATTAAATCTTTAATTAGACTTTTTGCTAAGTTTACTCCTATTTCTTGGCCCTTTATAACAAGCATATTGTCTTCAGTTTTTATCTTTACTCCAAAGCGGTTTTGTATATATTTTCTATTATTGTCAAAAGCTCCAAACAGAATCATTAGGTTTTCTTGACTTTGTATTTCAATTTCTTTTTTTATAGCAATCACTCCTATTTGTATTTGTTAATATTATACCATTTTTACCACCTTTAGCTAAAATAAAAGGATTATATATACTTTAAAAAACCTCTTATAAGTTTTTCACCTATAAGAGGCCTTAGGCTATCTGAGTGATTTAGGTTTTCCAAGAATTTCTGAATAAATAATAGCCTTTCTCATTTCTTCTTTAGTTAAATTTATTTTTCTTTTATCCTTAGTAGGACTTTCTATAACTTTTTTATCGGCCATATTAGTCTTCTCTAAATTTTTTCTAAGCTCACTTGTATTTTTTTTGGCAAAGGCTTGCTTTTGTCTTTGAGATCTCTTAAACTTTTGTTGTTTATGTCTATTTCTATAGTTCTTGGTTTTGTAATTTTTTACAGTATTTTTAGATTTATTTGTTAAATCTTGCGGAAATTGTTCGATAACATCTCCCAAAATACTTTCAAATAGGTCCTTATTCATTATTTATCACCCGTGTCTTGATTTGAGATGGATTGTCTCATTTCTGTGTCAGCATTAATATTTTTCATATTATAATAATCAAGCACACCCAAATTTCCATCTGAAAGAGCTTTGGCTATAGCTTCTGGTATCTTTGATTCTGCTTCTACAACTTTGGCTCTATTTTCTTGTTCCAAAGCGATAGCTTGGCTTCTTCTTTCTTCTGCCTTGGCTTGAGCTATATTTTTATCGGCTTCTGCTTGTTGTAATTGTAATTGAGCACCAACGTTTCTTCCTATATCTATATCAGCTATATCGATTGAAAGAATTTCAAAGGCTGTACCAGAATCAAGACCTTTTTCCAAAACAGTCTTTGAAATATTGTCAGGATTTTCCAAAACCTCTGAATGTGATACAGACGAACCAACTGTAGTAACTATACCTTCACCAACTCTAGCTATAATCGTTTCTTCTCCTGCACCACCAACAAGTCTGTCAATATTTGCTCTTACAGTAACTTTTGCTATTACCAAAACTTCAATACCATTTTGGGCAACGGCAGAGATTTTTGGAGTATTTATTACCTTTGGGGTAACAGAAACTTGTACTGCTTCAAAAACATTACGACCTGCAAGGTTCATAGCGGCTGCTTGTTCAAAAGTTAAATCAATATTTGCTCTTTCTGCTGCTATCAAGGCATCTACCACTTGGTTAACATCTCCACCTGAAAGATAGTGACTTTCCAAATCAGAAGACTTAATAATAATTCCTGCTTGGTGGGATTTAATCAAAGCATTTACTATAAGACTTGGTCTAACCTTTCTAAACCTCATAGCTACCAAGGCAGCCATGGATATAGCAACACCTGAAAATCTCGCTGTTATCCAAAGTCCAACTGGAACCATGGATAAAAATACAAAAATTAAAATTACAACCAAAATCGGTACAACTGGAATACTAAATGGCATACTAATCCTCCTTAATTTCTTCTACTATTATATGTCCATCTTTAATTTCTCTTACAATAACTTTTTTATCTTTTTTTATAAAATCTCCCTTAGTTTTGGCATCATAAGAAGTGCCATCAAAAACAATCACTCCTGTAGGTCTTAGGATAGTTTTTGTAAAGCCAATCTTTCCAACAAGATTTGAGTAGTCTTTTTTTGAATTATAACCTCTCTCTTTTGTTTGACCATTTTCCAAAATAGCCTTGTCAAAAACTTTTGCCTTAAAACCAAGTCTTACAAAAACAGTTACAGATATCAAAACAGCAGCTGCAGTTGTTAAAAGCACTATAAAGCTTGTAAGAGAATTATCAAAAGCATCAAAAATCGAATATCCTGTAAGAATTGCTCCAACTATTCCTATTATTCCAAAGGATGGAATAAAAAGCTCCAAAGTCAATAACAAAACTCCAGATATAAAGATTAAAACAGTTGTTAAATCAGCCCTTCCAGAAATTAGATTTGACCTATAAAAGAATATAAAAAATCCCAAACTTAGAATAGCAAATAATATTTTTTTCTCTGTAAAAATAAGTGCCACAAGACAAATAAAAGCCAAAGTAAAACTTACTGCTAATATTAAATCATTTGCCAAAACTTGACCTCCCTCCTTAAATTAATTTTTATTCTTTATAAATTTATACCAAAAATTTTAAATTATCTTTTCTTTTTTATTCCATCAATAATAAAAATAACAAAAACTAGAAAAATAACTTGCCAGAAAAGATATTTAAACTTATCATCTTTTACTTTCTTTAAGCTTATATCATAAGTCCCATTTTTAAAGTCTATCCTAAGTAGATAGTCATAAAATGAATTTTCAATAATATCATTAACCTCTTCTCCTTTCGAAAAGCTAATAGTATCATCTTTTATAAGCTTATACTTGTTAAAGATAAATGTTTTCCTAAAGTGCACTAGCTTATAGTTATCTCCAGCCACAAATATCAAAATTTCAGAGTCATTTTTAGCAATATCCTTATCTAGCTTATACTTACTATCTTCACTTTTTATGTATTCAGTCCCTACATTTAGTATATCTTTTTTATTGAGCTTATAGATATTAAATCCGTCTATAAAGATATAAGCAAGGATAAAAAAAGTAATAACTAGAAGTATATATTTTTTTGAAGCTTTTTTCATATATACCCCCTAAATAGATTCTAAAACACAAACAGAATTTTAGCTATATCATAAAAAATATTAAATGAGTTTATCCAAATATTTTTAGATAAACTCATTTAACTCATTCAATTAGTTCTTTTAGTTTTCCAGTTAGTTTATAAGGAACTTTCTTTAGCTCTTCTATATTTTTAACTCCCAAAAGTCCCATAACAATCTTTAATTTATGGTTTAAATCTTTTAAATAATCTAGGGTATAATCATAGCCCCCTCTCATAAGGTAGGAGAGAACTTCTCCTGAAATCGCACACATATCTGCTCCGATAGCTATAGCTTTGGCAATGTCTAGGGCAGTTCTAATTCCACCTGAGCCAATAATAAAGATATCATCTGAAAGACTTCTTACATCTATTATTGCCTTAGCAGTAGGGATGCCCCATTCATAAAGGTCAGAAAAATCTGTATCCAAATTTCTCAAGTCTTCTATTTCTATAAAACTTGTTCCGCCCATGCCTGCAACGTCAATATATTTTAATCCTTGATCTATCAACGTTTGGGCAACTTCTTTTGATATGCCAAAGCCAACTTCCTTGGCTATTAGTGGAACATCTAGGTATTTTGCTACAGTTTTTATATTTTCCAAAGTATTTGAAAAGTCTCTATCGCCCTCATCCATTACCAGTTCTTGGGCAATATTCAAATGAACTTGCATAGCATCTGCTCTAATCAAGTCCTTTGCAAAGTTAAAGTCTTCTATACTATGGTTATAGCCAAGATTTCCTATCCTAACTATGTCATCATGCTCTTTTATTATCTCAAAAGATGGTCTAGTAATTGGATCTACTAGAGCTAAGGCCTCTGACCCAACTGCCATTGGGATATTGAAGTCTTGACAAATGTTTGAAAGATCTGTATTTATATCTTCACTGGTTTCCCCGCCTCCTGTCATAGCATTTATCATAAGAGGCATGGATATAGTCTTGCCCAAAAACTCAATAGAAGTATCAATTTTATCATAGTTTACTTGACTTAAAGCATTATGTTCCAAATAAACTTGGTCAAGGAGGGTTTTTGATCTATACTCGCTTTTTAGGTAATTTTCTATATGCTCATCTTTTCTTTTTCTTCTTACTTCATCCATTTTATCACCTTATTTTTTATTCATCGCCTTGGTCTACTTCTTCTGCTGGTGGTGCTTCTTCTACTTCTTGTGTTTGGCCTTGGCTTTCTTCTTCCTTATACCATTCTGGTGGTTGATCGTGATATTCGACTCTTCCGTCAGGATATTTATATTCGTAATAGGTATGAATTTCATACTGCTGTTGGTTATTTTGAACTTGTCCATTAGGTACGGGATTGTTTTGGTAATTGAAGTTAGTCTCATCAATTGGCTTTGTTGTATCTTCACCCTTTGTTCCTTCTGGTCTAAGTGAATTTTCAGTTTTAATTGAGTCTTCACTTAATTGGCCGTCATAAGAATAACCAAAATATTCATCATAACCAGAATCAGCCTTTGACCAATCTTTTAGCTTATATTTATCAAAGACCTTATCCACTATTTGCCAAGTTTTTTCATAGTTTGGTATATAATAACTTGTTTCATTTATCATTTGTGGAATCCCTGGTACTACATAGGTCTTTACATTAGCTGATGAGAATTTTTTTATATTTGTAGCCATATTTATCATTATGGAAAGGGGAACATTTGTCTTGACATCTGCAAGATAAGTTTGGATAAAGGTCGTTAGGTTTATTTTTGATGATTTTTTTACTATCTCATCTACCATAGCCTTCATGAATAATTGTTGGGTCCCAACTCTGCCCAAATCTCCATTTATATAAATATTTCTTGTTCTTAAATACCAAAGTACCTCTTCTCCTGAAAGATGATTTTTGCCTGGTTTTATGTCTATATAAGTTCCTCTTTTTACATTTATGCCTTCAGGTACATCATAATTTACCCCACCCAAGGCATCGACTATTTTTACCACTGCATCATAGTCAACTTCTGCATAGTAATCTATATCTATTCCCAAAAAGTTTCTAAGCGATTGGAGTGTTAGCTCTATACCTCCATAAGCATGGGCGTGGTTAGCTTTGGTAAATTCATCTCTTATCTTTATCCTTGAATCTCTAGGTATGGAAAGCATATCAACCTTTCCTGTTTCAGTATTTGCTTTTACTAGCATGATAGTATCGGTTCTTGTAAAATCTCCTGGATCAGAATCGGGGTTTTTGTCTACTCCAACCAATAAGATCAAAAGCTCGTTGTCAACAATTTGGTTTTTGTTTTTTTCTGCGGCGTAGGCTCCATAATTTTCTATATTTTTTTTGTCTTGTAGCATATCTAATACTTTATTTGATCCAAAAAAGACCAAAAGTAGGATTAGCACAGATGCTAAAAATCTTTTTATTCGCATATTTTCTCCTTTAGTTATACGCCCTTATTATAACATAAGAAATAGGTCTATAAAACAAAAGTTTAGCACTTTGCTTATCAATAATAAAAACAGCCTCTTATAAACTAAGGTCAAAAAATATTTAGCTTAGTTTAAAGATAGCTGTTTTTTAATTTGCTTTTATTTTTTTGTAATTTTGATAGCTAGAAAATGACATTACTATAGCAACTATAAGTATCAAATACCAGAAAGGCTTATCTTTTACATATCTATAAATAGTTAGGACATATAAAAGAAAGCTTGAAATTGTAGATGATATAAATTGCGTTTTGTAAAAATCAGTTTTCTTCATTTTTTACTATCTCATCTAGAGTTCTCCATGATAGGAGGGCACATTTTACCCTTTGAGGCATATTGGATATATTTTTGAAGGCTACTGCATCCCCAATTTTATCCAAGTCCTCTTCACTTTGGTCTTCTCTTTTAATCATTTTTATGTAAATATCAGCCATTTCTTGAGCTTCTTTTAAAGTTTTGCCCTTAATTTCATCGCACATAACACTGGTTGCGGCTTGGCTTATGGCACAACCGTGACCAGTAAAGGCTGCATCTACAATTTTATCCCCATCAAGTTTTAATTCAAGTTCTATTTCATCTCCACAGCTTGGATTATGACCTGGCTCTTTTATGTCAGGATTTCCAAGTGTTCTTTTGTTTTTTTGATTTCTCGAGTTTTCAAGAATAACTTGAGTATATATATCTTCCAAATTCATTACAAGCCCATTACCTTTCTGACATTTTTTAATTGATTTGCAAAATACTCAACTTCTTCCTTAGTGTTAAAGACAGAAAATGAAGCTCTGCAAGTAGATGAAACTCCCAAATATTCGTGCAAAGGCATAGCACAGTGGTGACCACTCCTAACTGCTATTGATTTTGAATCAAGAATAGTAGCTACATCATGTGGGTGGATATCTTCAAAAGTAAAGGATACAACAGAACCAACATTAGAATTTTTCGGATAGAAAACTTTGATATTTTCAATGTCTTTAATAAGCTCATAGGCTAAACTTGCAAGTTCATGTTCATGGTTAAAGATTTCTTCAATGCCTATGCTTTCTATATAATCTATTGCCGCTCCGAGTCCTACTACTCCACCAACATTTTGAGTACCTGCTTCAAACCTTGTAGGTGGTTTTGCAAATTTGGTGTCTTGTTCATGTACATATTCTATCATATCTCCACCCATATTATATGGAACCATTTGGTCTAAAAGCTCATATTTGCCATACAAAACTCCAATTCCTAAAGGTGAAAATAACTTATGTCCAGAAAAAGCAATGAAATCACAATCTAAATCTTTAACATCTATTTTTTTGTGAGGAGCCAATTGGCATGCATCTACTATTGTTATTGCTCCAACTTTTTTGCTAGCCTTTATTATCCTTTTAACATCGGTAAGCTCTCCTGTTACATTGGATGAAGCTGTAAAGGCTACTATTTTTGTCTTTTCTGTAATTTTTCTTTCTAAGTCTTCATAGTCAAGTCCTAAGTCATCTTTTAGGTAGGCATATTTTAGGGTAGCTCCAGTTTTTTTGGCTACCATTTGCCAAGGAACTAGGTTAGCATGATGCTCTAGAATTGTAATTAGGATCTCATCACCTTTTTTTATATTTTCTAGACCATAGGAGTAAGCAAGCAAGTTTAAAGACTCTGTTGCATTCCTAGTAAAGACTATTTCTTCAGCTCTTTGTGCATTTATAAAATTTTTAATTTTTTCCCTGGTGTTTTCATAGGCCTCTGTAGCCTTCCAACCAAGGTAATGTGTTCCTCTATGAGGATTTGCATTTGAATATTTGTAATATTCATCCACTGCCTTTATTACAGAATATGGCTTTTGGCTGGTAGCCGCAGAATCAAAATAAATTACTTTTTTACCTACTTTTTTTTCATCTAAGAAAGGAAAGTCTTTTCTAATTTTTTCTACATCCATTATTCATCAGTCCTTATATTCATTGCATGAACTTTTGCTTTAAGTTCATTTCTTAAATTCTCATCTTCAATCTTATCTAGACATGGAGCAAAGTTAGCTTCTAGCATTAAAGTTTGAGCTTTTTTCTTTGAAAAGCCCCTAGACATTATATAATAAAGCATATCCTTATTTAGTCTACCAACACTTGCAGCGTGCTTACCTGAAACGTCTCTTTCATTATTTAAAAGAATTGGAGCAGACTTGTTTACTACCTCATCAGAAAGCATCATAGAGTAGTCTCCAATCTTGCCATCTGCCTTTTGGCAACCTCTTTTTAGGTCAACTACCCCCTTCCATTGTTTGATAGCCCTATCTTTTAAAGCTCCATTGAAAATTGAATTTGAAGCTGTAACTTTTGCCCTATGCTCATTTAGGGCAAGCATATCCATAAACTCATCTTTTTGTTTGAAATAAACCCCGTTTTCTTCAAGTTTTGAATTTTCTCCACTTAAGTAGTTTTTAATAGAAACTAAGGAATAGTCAGATCCAAGTTCTATATAGGATAAATCAAGAAAAGCATCATCGGCAATTATTGAGGCTATTGACTGCAAATTAGTTGTATTTTCTCCAATGTTTGTAATAACTACAAGCTTAGCCTTGGCATTTTTACCTAGCTTAATTCTAATCAAGGAATTTAGGATTGCCTCTTTGCTATTAGTTGATGTAAAGTTTACCAAAAAAGAAGACTCTGATCCTTCCTTTGCTTCTATATCAATTCTAGAAACAAGACTAGTATTTTCGTCATTTAAATCTAAATTTATAGTTTGAGTCTCTTTTTTTCCTTCTACTTCCTTATAGAATATGAAATTTTCATATTCCTTATTTTCATTCAAAATGTCCTCTGATAAACCATAGTCTTTATCCTTAAAGGCTAGGTCCAAGGTATTTTTTACATCTCTGCTGCCTTTTTTGTAATACTTGCTAGACCACATAATCTTAGGTCTATATTCTACATAATTAAGCCCAAGTTGTCTCCAAGTTGGCATTCTCATTTCATTTACTTTATACATATCAGCCATTTGCTCCTTCTAGTTCAATATCAATCAAGTTGTTCATCTCTACTGCGTATTCAACAGGAAGTTGTTTGGCGATTGGCTCTGCAAATCCTCTTACAATCATAGATTTTGCTTCATCTTCAGGAATACCCCTACTCATTAGATAGAATATTTGACCTTGGTCCAAAGATCCAATCTTTGCCTCGTGGCCGCAATCAACATCATCATTTCTGATATCTAGTACTGGTATGGTGTCTGATTGGCTTTCTTCACTAAGCATTAAATTTTCACAATCTACAGTTGATTTTGAACCTTGTGAGTTCTTTTTCATTTGTACCAAAGATCTAGTCATAGATTTTCCATTTCCTGCTGTAATTGATTTTGTCAAAGCAGTTGAATAGGTATTTGGGGCAAGATGAATCATTGTACATCCATTATCTATATATTGACCATCACCTGCAAAAGCTATACCAGTATATTCTGCAGAGGCATTTTCTCCAATTAAAACAGATGTTGGGTAAAGCATAGAAACTTTTGAACCAAATGAGCCTGATACCCAAATAATTTTTCCGCCTTCTTCTACAATGGCTCTTTTTGTATTTAGGTTGTACATATTTCTAGACCAGTTTTCTATAGTTGAAAATCTAACTTCTGCATTCTTTCCTACAAAAATTTCAACACTGCCTGCATGTAAGTTAACCACATTATATCTTGGAGCAGAACAACCTTCTATAAAGTGAACCTTGGAGCCTTCCTCAGCAATAATCATAGTGTGTTCAAACTGCCCAGCTCCGGGAGCATTTAACCTATAGTAGGATTGTAGAGGTATATCAACCTTTACTCCCTTAGGCACATAAATTAGAGAGCCCCCAGACCAAACAGCACCATGGAGGGCTGCATACTTGTGAAGAGTTGGTGGAATAGCTTTTTGGAAATATTTTCTAACCAAGTCTTCATGTTCTCTTAAAGCAGTATCAAAATCTGTAAATATAACTCCTTGGTCTGACAAGTGTTTTTGGATAGAGTGGTAAACTTCTTCTGAATCATATTGGGCTCCAACGCCAGCTAGAGATTCTTGCTCTGCTTGAGGTATACCCAATCTATCAAAAGTATCCTTGATCTCTTCAGGAAGATTGTCCCAACTAGATTTTTTGTCAGTCTTTGGCTTAACATAGGTTGTTATGTCTTCCATATTCAATTCTGAAAGATCTGGACCCCAAACTGGATTTGGAATTTTTTCAAAAAGCATTAGAGATTGTAATCTTCTTTTTTTCATCCATTCAGGTTCTTTTTTCTTTTGAGATAATTCTAGTACTATTTCTGCATTTACACCCTTTTCAGATATATCGGAATATTCAAATTTATCAATGACATCATAAATACCCCTATCTATATCTCTAATTTGATTTATATCAAATTTCTTATCGGTCATTCTATCACCTATACCCATTCATAACCTTTTTCTTCAATCTTATCCATTAGGGAATCATCTCCAGTATAAAGAATCTTTCCGTCTTTTAATACATGGACATAGTCAGCTTTGATATTTTCTAAAAGTTCTCTATGGTGGGTAATAATAATTACAGCCTTATCTTCATTTATATATTCTTTTATAGCTTTGGAAACAATCCTTACAGCATCAACATCAAGGCCAGAATCTGTTTCATCAAGCATAGCGAGCGTTGGATTCAAAATTTTTAGTTGGAGAATTTCGCTTTTCTTTCTTTCTCCACCAGAAAAGCCCACATTTACATATCTATCCCTATAGGTCTCATCAAGTTTTAAGCTTTCCATTTCTTTATTTAATTCTTTGCTAAATTTAAGAATAGAAGGTCTTTGACCTGAAACTTGTTCTTTGGCTTGTCTTAAAAAATCACCAAGTTTTACCCCAGCAATGGCATCTGGGTTTTGAAAGGACATAAAGATGCCAGCCCTTGCCCTCTTATCGGTAGGCCAATCGTTAATTTTTTCTCCCTTATATAGGATTTCTCCTTCTGTAACCTGGTAAACAGGGTTTGCCATAATAGCATTCATTAGGGTTGATTTTCCTGAACCATTTGAGCCCATAATTACATGAACTTCTCCACTATTTATCTGTAAATTTATTCCTTTTAAAATCTCAGTTTCGCCTACTGAAACATGAAGATTGTTAATCTTTAAAATTTCTGTCATTTATACCTCTTTTTGTACCTTTCGTCTGTATCTTTTAAAAATATCTTCCTATAAAAGTATACTACTTTAGTATTAATTGTCAAAGCTTCTAAAATAGGCAAAAGCCTTATATTTAAGCCGTTTTTTCTTATTTTATCATTGTAAAATTATTTATAGATTCTTTTTTGATTAGTCTTTTTTTCTTTATTTCTTCAACTAGCAATTGATTTACTGCAATTTCATAACTTCTTATTATCTTATCTTTGGAAAACATAGGAAAATCTCCTCCACCCAAGGCCCTGTATTGGTTAGTAACAAGTTCAAAAGTATCAGTATCTTTTACTTGCCTACCTTTATAGCTAAGGCTTAGCACTCTATTTTCTTCTTCTTGCTTTAAGTCTATTGTAAATTCTATGCCATAATATAAATCATAATTATAGTGCTTTGGTTTAGGCTTAATATATGAAGGATCTACAATTATATTTTTGTCCTTATCCAAAGTAAAGTACAGAGAATTTCTTGCCAAAGCCTTTCTTAGATCTTTTCCTGTAATCCTTAAAACAGTAAGGGTATTGGCGTAAGGATAATTATTTAAGACATTTTTTCTTGTAATCACATCCTCAAATCCAGGAGGATCTAGAAGAAAAAGTGAAGTTGAGGAAATTTGTGCACCAGTCTTTTCTAATTGAACCTTGTTTACAAAGTTAGCATAAGAACAGCCAAAGGCCATTGCCTCAAAACCATCTTTTATCTTCATATCTCCATCAGTCCTACCTATCTCTTCATTCATCCAAACATCTAAACCTTCATTTATATATGAATATTTATGGTAAAGCTCTTGGTCAACTTCTACATTTTTTAAATCAAGTAGGGCTAAGTTTTTATTTACTATATTTTTTTGCTCATCAAATTCTATATCAACTCTTCCTACAAACTCTCCAAATTTACCAGGTTGAATTACACCAACTCCATCTATAATATCTACAATTTGTCTGTGTTGGTGGCCTGTCAATAGAAGGTCAATTCCTTTTATATTTTTTAAAATTTCATAGCCCTCATTTTCTCCTTGGTTAGTATCTACAAGCTCTGCTGTATAAAGATCTCTTTCAAAACCTCCGTGATAGGCTACAACAAGCAAGTCAACCTTATCTCTTAAAAGAGAAACATATTTTTGGCAAACATCTTTTGCACTAAGAAATTCCAAGCCCCTGATATTTTCATCTAATTCCCAATTTTTGATATATTGAGTCGTAAGAGCGATAATTCCTACCTTTATTCCTTTTCTCTCTATTATAGTATAGGGTTTATAGGCATTTTCTTTCTTACTATCTAGAATATTTGCAGACATAAGTGGAGTATGTGATGCTTTTATGGCCTTATTTAAATAGGCCAAACCAAAGTTATATTCATGATTTCCAATAACCGAAAGATCATAATTAAGTTCATCTTTGATATTCATAAGAAAACTTGGATCTTTCTTTTGTTCAAAGAGATATTGGGCAAGTATAGAACCTTGGATATAATCTCCCAAATCTATCAGCAAAGTGTCAGGATCTTCTTTCTTATATTTTTTAAAAAGGCTTGATATTTTCAAAAGTCCCATATCCTTTTCTTCTTTTGAAAGATAATCTGTTGGAAAAATATAAGCATGTACATCTGATGTAAATAATATTCTTAAATTCATTCTATCCCAAATCCTTTTTCTCTTAAATTAAAAAGCTCAAAAAAAACACTTTAATAAAAAGTGTTCTTATGATTTATTATTTTATTATAAATTATAGTATATTTCAACTTGAATTTAGCTTATTTTATAAGTCTCTTAATTTATTTTCAATTAAATCTACAAGGGCCTTTACTGCTTGCTCATCACTATCTCCGTGAGCTCTAACAATGATTTCATCACCCTTATTGGCACTCATGGAAAGAACTGACATGATAGATTTTGCATTATAACTTCTTCCGTCTTTTACAACATTTATATCACACGGATATTTTACAGCTTCCCTAATGAACATGGATGCAGGTCTAGCGTGTAAACCGATTTCATTGGCTATTTTTACCTTTTCCTCGTACATGATACCTCCTATCTTTTGCTTTATTTACAAGGTTTATAAAAAACCATTAGCTTTCTTTAATCATTTTTTTCTAGAAATAATTATAACACGTTTTCCTATAAAAATTCAATAGGTCTTATTAAGTTTTGTTAATAATTTGCTAAATAACTTATTTATCACAAAGAAAGCCCATAAGATAGCTTTAAAAACAAGAAAAGCAAGACTTAGCTTGCTAATCTTTTTCTCTATAGATATTTAAATTTTTACCTAGTTTTTAAATTCTTTTAGAATTTCTTTTAGGAATTCGTAATTTCTTTCTGCAGATTCTATATTAAGTCTTTCTTTTGGTGAATGGGCGCCTTCAATTTCTGGACCAAATGATATCATTTGTGTATCTGGCATTTTATCTTTTAAAATTCCACATTCCAAGCCACCGTGAGTTGTAGCTATAATTTGTTCTTTTCCAGTAAATTCTTTCCAAACTTTTCTAGAAATTTCTATAGCAGTAGATTCTTCTTTTTCCCAACCTGGATAAGCGCCAACTTCTTTTGTAGTAGCCCCAAATTTATGAGCAAGTAATTCTATGATAGAACTTCTGTATTCTTTGTCAGATTGGATAGATGATCTAATAAAACTTGTTAGTCTTATCTTATCTCCAAGATCTTCCAACAAGCCAAGATTTGATGAAGTTAGGATAGCATCAAGTTCCAAATCTTTTTTGTAAAGTCCATCTGGGCAAAGATGGATAAATTCTATTAGGTTAGCTGATGATTTTTCTGTAAATACTTTTCCATCAAAGTCTACTTTCTCTAGGCTAATTTGTCCGTTTGGATCGGTGTCTTTAAATTCATGAAGTATAGCTTCTTTTTCTTTTTCCAAGATTTTAAGACTTTCATCAGCTTTATTAACTTTTACTATAGCAGCTGCTTGACTTGGTATGGCATTTCTCTTAACTCCACCAGAAATATCAGCAATTTTATAAGAACCAAGACCTACAATCATTCTTGCAAGTTGTTTTATAGCATTTGCTCTGAATTTGTCAATTTCCATACCAGAATGTCCACCTTCAAAGCCAGATATGTCTATTTTTACAAATTCTCCTTGGTCTTCTTCCAATTCTTTTTCAAAGCTAATTTCAACTTCTACTCCGCCTGAACAACCAACAGTTAGGATGCCTTCTTCTTCGGAATCAAGGTTTAGTAAGTATTTAGCCTTTAAAACAGAAGCATCTAGGGCAATGGCTCCTGTCATGCCAGTTTCTTCATCAGTTGTAATTAGAACCTCTAAAGGTCCATGTTCTATATCGCAAGCATCAAGTATAGCCAAAGAATAGGCTACAGCTATACCATTATCAGCTCCAAGCGTTGTTTTATTTGCAGTAACATAACCATCTTCTACTAAAAGTTCAATTGGATCTTTTTGGAAATCATGATCGCTTGAAGGCTCTTTTACTGCAACCATGTCCATATGACCTTGCAAGCATATAGTAGGACTATTTTCATAACCCTTTGTCGCTTCTTTTTTTATTATGATATTGTTTTCTTTATCTTGAATAACTTCTAGATTTCTTTCTTTTGCAAAATTTACTAAAAAATCAGATATTTGTTTTTCATAGTGGCTTTCTCTTGGAATTTGAGAAATTTGTTTAAACCAATAAAATATTGGCTTTGATTCTAAATCCTTATAATTCATGTTTACCTCCATCTTCATTAACTTGATATAATTATACTACAAGATATTATATTTTGATAGAAAATATCAATTTTTTATCAGAGTTTAAGATTTAAGATATTAGGCTCTTGGCATATTTGCCCAATCAATTCATATGTAGTAAAATTTTTATATAAATTAAGATATGGAGATGTTATGATAAA
>JAQYEZ010000033.1 GCA_028723425.1 Peptoniphilaceae bacterium
TAGCTGAAAGGGGCTACATATCCCTAGTCAGCTATTACAATAAAGTTCAAATTAAACTGTAGAACCGCCGTATACGGAACCGTACGTACGGTGGTGTGAGAGGTCGGTAGATGAATTAATCATTTACCTCCTACTCGATTAAATACGTATTTTTATGATTCTGTCAAAATTACTTCATTTGCCTATCTATGAGACACTTAGATAAGCAACCCTGTGCTTAGGTGGGTTTTGGTCAAGTAATTAAGCTCTAGCTTTGTTAAGCTTTTTTGCTAGTTTAGATGTTGTTCTAGCTACAGCATTTTTATGAATAATATTCTTTGCTTGAGCTTGCTTTAATCTTTTATCAACTTTTTTGAATAAAACTTCAGCATCTTCAAGCTTTCCTTCTTCAATAGCCTTGTCAAATTTCTTGATATAGGTCTTGATTTCAGACTTTCTAGATTTGTTTCTTAAAGTTTGTCTTTTTGTAATATCAATTCTTTTAATTGCTGATTTAATATTTGCCATTTTTTTACCCCCTATGATTAATATTGACTTGTCTATTCTACCACATACAAGTAAGAAGTACAAGTTAAATAGTAATTTCCTTTAAGATAAATTTGTTATTTGTTAAATTTGGCTACTTGCTTTATAATTAGTAAATAGAGCTCTTTTATTACATACTGCTTGAATGATAGATCTCTAAAAGCTATAATTATTTTTGGAAGTTTTCTATTTTTATAGAAACTAATTAACAAATAAAGGGGATAAAATGCCAGATAAAAAAGATTCTATTTTAAGTCAAGTTCTTGATTTTTTAAAAACATTTGTAATAACACTAGCTATAGTAGTATTAATAAAAATGTTTGTTTTGGATATTACTTTGGTAGCAGGTAAATCTATGCTAAATACTTTGCATGATGGAGATTTGATTTTTGTAAACAAACTTGAAAAACATATGGGTGGCTACAAGAGAGGAGATATAGTAATCCTTGATGCACCAGATGATTATGGAAAGATTTACATTAAAAGAATTGTAGGTCTACCTAATGACACTATAGAGTTAAAAGATAATAAAGTATATTTGAATGGAAAGAAATTTAACGAAACTTACACAAGTACAGACCAAACACTTCAATCAGGTTTTGAGTCTAAATGGACTTTGGGAGAAGGTCAATATTTTGTAATGGGAGATAATAGACTTCCACAAGCAAGCAATGACTCTAGAGCCTTTGGTCCTATCTATGAAGATTCAATAATAGGTCATGCCTTTTTGAGAATTTATCCATTTTCAGATATAGGCTTTGTAGACAAGGAGTAAGGATGAAGAAAAAAGAAAATATAAGAAATTTTTCTATAATTGCTCATATAGATCATGGTAAGTCTACCTTAGCGGATAGGCTAATAGAAATTACTGAAAATTTATCAGATAGGCAAAAAGCTGATTTTGAGATAGATTCCATGGAATTAGAACAAGAACGTGGTATAACAATAAAATTAAAATCTAAGAAGTTACATTATACGGCAAAAAATGGTAAAAAATATATACTTAACTTAATAGATACACCAGGTCATGTGGATTTTAACTATGAAGTATCTCGCTCTCTTATGGCATGTGAAGGAGCTATTTTGGTAGTTGATGCAAGCCAAGGAGTTGAGGCTCAAACTCTTGCCAATACTTATTTAGCCTTGGAAGAAGACTTGGAGATTTTGCCTGTTATCAATAAAATTGATCTACCAAGTGCTAATGTGGATTTAGTAAAAGAAGAAATTGAAACAGAGCTTGGTCTGGATACAGATGGTATACCCTTAATTTCCGCAAAAAATGGTCTTAATATAGAAGATGTATTGGAAGATATAGTTGAAAATGTACCTTCACCAGAAGATCATGATGATAAGCCACTAAAGGCTCTTATATTTGACTCATATTATGATTCTTATAGAGGAGTTATTTGTTATGTTAGAATTTTTGAAGGAAAGGTTAAACCAGGGGATGAAATTCTAATGATGGCAAGTGGTAAAAAATATGAAGTTACTGGCGTTGGCTATACTATGAAAAATCGTATAGAAACAAAGGAACTTGCATCAGGAGATGTAGGTTTTATAGAAGCTTCTATCAAGGAAGTAAGGGATGCTAGAGTAGGTGATACTATAACTTTGGCAGAAAATCCTACACCTAGTCCACTTTCAGGCTATAAGGAAGTTTTGCCAATGGTTTATTCAGGAATATATCCAGCAGAGGGAGAATCTTTTAACAAGTTAAAGGATTCTTTAGAAAAGCTTCAAGTAAATGATGCAGCTCTTGTGTTTGAGCAAGAAAATTCCCAAGCCTTGGGTATAGGATTAAGATGTGGATTTTTGGGACTATTACATATGGATATAATATCATCAAGGCTTGAAAGAGAATTTGATTTAAATATTATAGCCACAGCACCTTCTGTAATTTATAAACTCAAAATAAGGGATAAAGACGACCTACTTGAGATAGAAAATCCTAACGATTTTCCAGACCCAACAAAAATAGAATTTATTGAAGAACCAATAGCTACAGCAGAAATTATCACACCTAAAGACTATGTTGGTCAAGTTATGGATTTGGCCCAATCAAGAAGAGGATCTATGGTTGATATGACCTATATAGATGAAAGAAGAGTATCAATCAAGTATAAAATTCCTTTAAATGAAATTATTTATAACTTCTTTGATTCCTTAAAATCTAGAACAAGAGGCTATGCATCTCTTGATTATTCTGTAGATGATATGGCAAAATCTGATCTTGTAAAACTTGATATACTTATCAATGAAGAAGTAGTTGATGCCCTTTCTATGATTGTTCATAGAGATTCTGCCTATGCTAGAGGAAGAATGATTGTTGAAAAATTAAAGGATGAGATACCTAGACAACAATTTGCAGTTCCAATACAAGCTGCTGTAGGTGGTAAAATTATAGCACGTGAAACAGTAAAAGCTTTGAGAAAAGATGTTATTGCTAAATGCTATGGTGGAGATATATCAAGAAAGAAAAAACTTTTAGAGAAACAAAAAGAAGGTAAGAAAAGAATGAGACAACTTGGCTCGGTTCAAATCCCACAAGATGCTTTCCTATCAGTTTTAAAATATGATGATAATAAATAGGGGACTAGCCTTTCTTGTAAAAGGGTGATTTTTATAGGCTAAAGATTTTGTTGACATAGATAAATTGTAGGTCTATAATACTAGCTAATATTTATTGAGGAGGTTATTTATTATACAATAATAAAAACTTTAATGAAAAAAATTTATAATTATTTAAAAACTAAGCCACCAATGATTATAGCCATATCTTTTTTATTGCTTATTTTTGTTGGCTCATTTTTACTTAGGCTTCCTATAAGTCAAAAGGAAGAAATTAATTACTTAGATTGTCTATTTACTGCAACTTCAGCTGTTTGTGTAACAGGCTTGGTAACAGTTCCTGTTTTTACTTCTTGGACAGTATTTGGCAAGCTAGTAATTATTATTCTTATACAAATGGGTGGTCTGGGCTTTATGACCTTTACCACTTTGATGGCAATTATTTTAAAAAAGAAGATAACTCTTAGAGAGAGAATTATTATTAGAGAGCAAACAAATAGTGAAGGCCTATCTGGTATGGTAAGGTTAATAAAGTATATATTAATATGCACTTTTACAATAGAAACTATAGGGGCCTTAATGTTGATGGTAAGATTTATTCCACAGTTTGGTTTAGCTGGTATAGCAATTTCGTTTTTCCATTCAATATCTGCTTTTTGTAATGCGGGTTTTGATACATTGGGACCAAATTCCTTGATATCCTATAACCATGATGCTTATTTATTGTTTGTTTTGGGGTCTTTGATATTTTTGGGCGGTTTAGGTTTTGTAGTTTATTCTGATATTTATAATAATAGATTTAAGGGAAGAAAGTTACACCTTCATACTAAAGTTGTTTTAGCAACTACTTTTTTCTTGATAGTTTTAAGTACTATTTCTTTCTATTATTTGGAAGGAACAAATCCTTATACTTTGAAAGGTTATAGACCTTTTGACAAATTATCAAATGCACTCTTTCAAGCAATAACACTAAGGACTGCGGGTTTTGCAGCTATTGATCAATCCTTAATTAGGGATGCATCTTCTGCTATAGGAGTAATAAATATGTTTATTGGTGGATCTCCTGCTGGTACAGCTGGTGGTATAAAGACTACAACTTTTGCTATTTTGGTAATAATTGCCATTTCTGAAATAAAACAAAGAGATGATATAGAAATATTCCAAAGAAGAGTTAATTTTAAGATAGTTAGGCGTGCTATCACCTTAATTATGTTAGGGCTTGCGTGGGTTTCTGTAGTTTCTATAATAATACTTACAATTACAAATTTTGATTTTGTAGATGTAATTTATGAAGTTACAAGTGCTTTTGGTACTGTTGGACTTTCAAGAAACTTAACGCCTAGATTAGATGATATTTCAAAAATACTAATTATTATAACTATGTATATTGGAAGAGCGGGTCTAATGACAGTAATAGCTGCCTTAAATTCAAATAATAAAAAGAAATTATATCGAGAAGCTGAAGAAGGAATTATTATAGGATAGAGAGATATGAAACAATTTTTAATAATAGGATGTGGAAGATTCGGATCATCTTGTGCTGAGCAATTAACAAAACTTGGTAACGAAGTTATAGCTATTGATAAAAGTGAAGATGTCATTGATGAAGTTAGCAAATATGTAACCCATGCTGTAAGCATAGAAAATATTAATGTAGAAGTTCTAAAATCACTTGGAGCTAGTAATGTTGATGTAGCTATTATTGCTATTTCATCAAATTTTGAGCAAGCTATACTTAGTCTAGTAGCTTGTAGGAATATTGGCATACCAGAAGTAATTGTAAAGGCAAAAGATAAGATTCATGCAGATATTTTGAAGAAAATAGGAGCAGATAAAGTTGTTATCCCAGAATCCGATTCTGCTATAAGGTTAGCTAGGGCAATATCATCAAATCAAATTTTCGAATATATAGAATTTGATGATAGATATTCTATAGTAGAACTTGTCCCAAAAGAATCCTGGATTGGCAAATCATTAAATGAGTTAAATTTAAGATCAGCATATGGGATAAATATTATTGCTATTAATAACAAAGAGAAAACAAATGTAAATCCTGCTGCCAATTATGTAATCAAAGATACTGATTTTTTAATAGTAGCAGGAGAAAACAAGGATTTAGATAAACTTACTGATGATGACACAACAGACTCAAGATATCAATTATATAAGGTAAAAAAATAAAATTTTCTTAATTAAAGATGTGCTAATAGAAGATAAGAGTTTTCTTTGTATTAGCACTATTTTTGTTAAGATCTTTCTTGCTAAGCTTAATAGTTGAGTTAATATGTTATAAATAAGTGTACTAGGTAAGTATAAAAATTGGAGTTGTTTATGAAAAAAGTTGGAGCATATATACACATACCTTTTTGTAAAAAAAAGTGCTATTATTGTGATTTCTGTGCTTTTTCTAATCTTGAAGGCTGGATTGATTCTTATTTTAAGAATTTAATAAAAGAGATAAAACTTTATCAAGAAAAAATGTGTTTAGAGTTAGATTCTATCTATATAGGAGGAGGTACACCAACCTATGTAGATTATCATTATATAGAAGAAGTAGTGGATATTTTGCATAACTTTAAAATAGATAAAGACATTGAATTTACAATAGAGGCAAATCCAAACTCATTAAGTAGGGATAAGCTTAAAGTCTACAAGAGTCTTGGTATAAATAGAATATCCCTAGGTGTTCAAAGTTTTGATGATGAAATATTAAAAAAGATTGGTAGAGATCATACTAAAGATAAGGTTTTAGAAGATATAGATTTGATAAGAAGTGCAGGCTTTAACAATCTTTCCTTAGATCTTATTTTAAATTTGCCAGGTCAAAATCGAAAAAAGATTTATAAGGACTTATCATACATTAAAACTATTTCGCCTGAGCATCTTTCCTGGTATTCTCTTATTATAGAAGAAGGCTCTAGATTTTATAGTCTTGATAAAAAAGGTCTATTGGAAAAATTTGATGATGATTTGGAAAGAGATATATATCAAGAATTAATTAGCAATTTAAAAGATTTAGGTCTAAAAAGATATGAAATTTCAAACTTTGCCAAAGATGGCTTTCAATCATATCACAATAAAAAATATCGGCAAACAGAAGGATACATAGCCTTTGGACTTTCAGCTGCGGGATTTTTATCAAACTTCAGATACAACAACGTAAGAAATTTCGTTAAATATGAAAAATTATTAAATAAGAACTTATTTCCTATAGAAACATCTGAATTTATTGATCTTAAAGAAAGAGAAAAAGAATATATCATCTTTAAACTTAGGGAAACTTCAGGGATTAATTTAAAAACTTTTAAAAAAATATTTGGCCATGATATCTTAAAAACTTATAAAAAAGAAATAGATAAATTTAATAAACTTGGATATTTTGATATTGGAGAAAACCTTAGATTTACAAGCAAAGGTATGGATTTATCCAATGAATTTTATATAGAGATTATATAACTTGACAGCAAAACTTTAGGCAGTATACTAATATTAGCAGTCAGATAAAAAGAGTGCTAAATGAGGTGGTTACATGAATGAGAGAAAAAAAATGATACTTTTCTCTGTCATAAACTCATATATTAATGCTGGAGAACCAATCGGATCAAAGTCATTAGCAAGTGAATATTCTCTGAATATATCATCGGCTACTATCAGAAATGAAATGTCTACATTAGAAAAGATGGGTTTTTTGGAAAAGGCTCACACTTCAAGTGGTAGGCTTCCTTCTGATAAAGGTTACAGGGCTTATGTAGATTACTTGTTGGAAAGTGACTATGAGTCTAGTATATATAGTCTTATAGATATTGAAAAATTGGAGAAAGAATTAGACAAGAAATATGCCAATGTTTCAAATGTAGTAGAAAATGCTACCACAATTCTTTCAAAAGTTACTAACCTAACTGCAGTGTCTATGACTTACAAAAATAACATAAAAAAATTAATAAATCTTGAGATTATTAAGCTTGATTCAAAATCTTTGTTATTTATCGCAGTCTATGATAATGCGAGTATAGTCAATGATAGGATATATTTAAACTATGATATATCTGACCAAGAGTTAAAAATAATCAATGAAGTATTAAAAAAAGAAATTGTTGGTTCAAATGTTAATGATATTTCTCAAAAGCTAAAAGACTTGGAAGATTCTATTTTAAAAGCCTATAGTCAGTTATTAAATGAAATGAAAAATAAGATTTATAACCAATCTATTTCAGATCTTACTAAAGAAGTTGTGATTAAAGGAATTGGAAATATCTTCAATTTTAAGGAGTTTGAAGATGATTTATCAAAGGCTAAGGAGTTTATTAAAATATTCGATAGTAAGGAAAGAATCAAAGACTTAATGCAAGATTCCAGCAAAGACCTAAGAGTTACTATTGGAGATGAAAATAAGATAAGTGAGTTAAAATCATCTACTATTATTACATCGCGATTTGCCTATGATAATGACACCATAGGACAAATAGGTATAGTAGGACTTACGAGAATAAAATATAAACAAGTACTTTCAAGTATTAGATTGATATCAGATTTACTTAGCAAATAATTAAGAGAGGTGTACAATTGGCGGAAGAAAAAAAGAATATGGATAATTTAGAAACTGATTCTGAAGCAGAAAATCTTGAAGAAGAAATTCAAGATCAAATCGAAGAAATTGAGGCTGAAGCTGTAGATGAAGATGGCAATCCAGAAGAAAAATCTAGTTCTGATCAAGTTAATGAGTATTTAGATAAATATCAAAGACTTTTAGCAGACTTTAATAATTACAAAAGAAGAGAAGAGAAATCAAAGGCTGATTTTAAGTCTTTTGCAACAAGCTCTTTGATAGAAAAGCTTCTACCAGTTTTAGATAACTTTGACAGGGCTTTAAAAGATTGCAATGAAGAGGATTCTTTTGTTAAAGGCATTATAATGACTAGAAATGAACTATGGAAAGTTTTGGAAAATGAAGGCTTATCTGAAATTCCATCAGATAATGAAGAGTTTAATCCAAATTTACATCAGGCTTTTATGACAGAAGAATCTGACGAAGTTGAAGAAAATCACATTATAGAAACATTCCAAAAGGGATACAAATTAAAAGATAAAGTAATAAGACCATCAATGGTTAAAGTTAGTAAATAGGAGGAAAATATGGCAAAAATAATTGGAATTGATTTAGGAACAACAAACTCTGCTGTAGCAGTAATGGAAGGTGGTCAAGCTACTATCATACCAAACACTGAAGGTAATAGAACAACCCCATCAATAGTTGCTTTTACAAAAGACGGAGAAAGACTTGTTGGCGAGACAGCTAAAAGACAAGCTATTACAAACCCTGATAGAACAATATCTTCTATAAAAAGAGAAATGGGTACAAATTACAAAACACCTGAAATTGACGGAAAAAGGTACACACCTGAAGAAGTATCTGCAATGATTTTGCAAAAATTAAAAGCAGATGCAGAAAGCTATTTAAATGATACAGTAACAGATGCTGTAATTACAGTACCTGCTTACTTTACTGATGCACAAAGACAAGCAACAAAGGATGCTGGAAAGATTGCTGGTTTAAATGTCAACAGAATTATCAACGAACCAACAGCTGCTTCTCTTGCATATGGTATGGATGAAGAACATGACCAATCAAAGATCATGGTATATGACCTTGGTGGTGGTACTTTTGATGTTTCTATCCTAGAAGTAGGAGATGGAGTATTTGAAGTATTGGCTACAAGAGGAAATAACAGACTTGGTGGAGATGATTTTGATAACAAACTTGTTAATTATCTAGCAGATGAATTTAAAAAACAAACAGGCGTTGATTTAACAAAAGATTTAACTGCTATGCAAAGATTAAAAGATGCAGCAGAAAAGGCTAAAAAAGAGCTTTCATCAACTAAAACAACCAATGTTAACCTACCATTTATCACAGCAGTAGAAGGTCAACCAGTTCATATGGATATCCAAGTAACTAGAGCTAAATTTGAAGAATTAACAAGAGATTTAGTTGAAGAAACTAGAAAACCAGTTAATGATGCCCTAAAAGATGCTGGGCTTACTGCAAATGATATAGAAAAAGTTCTCCTAGTAGGTGGATCAACAAGAATACCTGCAGTTCAAGAACTAGTAAAAGATATTACAGGAAAAGAGCCACAAAGAGATATTAACCCAGATGAATGTGTTGCTTTGGGTGCAGCTATCCAAGGAGGAGTATTAACAGGTGAAGTTAAGGACCTATTATTACTTGATGTTACTCCACTTTCTTTAGGTATTGAAACTCTTGGTGGAGTTGCTACAAAATTAATTGAAAGAAATACAACAATTCCTACAAAGAAATCTCAAATTTTTACAACAGCAGCAGATGGCCAAACAGATGTAGATATTCACGTTGTACAAGGTGAAAGAGAAATGGCTGCCGACAATACAACTCTTGGCAGATTCCAACTTACAGGTATTCCTCCAGCAAAAAGAGGTATTCCACAAATCGAAGTTACCTTTGATATAGATGCAAATGGTATAGTAAATGTAACCGCAAAAGATCAAGGCTCAGGAAAAGAACAAAAGATAACAATAACATCATCAACATCTATGACTGAAGAAGAAATAGATAGAAAAGTAAAAGAAGCAGAAAAATATGCTGAAGAAGACAAGAAGAAAAAAGAAGCTATTGAAATCAAAAACAATGCCGAATCTTTAGTATATCAAGCTAGAAAGACTATGGATGAAGCAAAAGTTGAGGGAAGTGAAAAAGAAAAGATTGAAGAAAAAATAAAAGATCTTGAAGATGCTATTAAAGCTGACAACACTGACGATATCAAAGCTAAAACAGATGCCTTATCTGAAACAATTTATTCAATGAGCGAACAACTTTATAAAAATGCTCAACAAAACCAAGCAGGAACAGATAAGAACCAAGGTTCAGACGATGATGTAGTTGATGCTGACTACGAAGTTGTAGATGATGAAGAGTAAAAAAATAAATTTAAGCTAAAGGGGCTATTATAAAATAGTCCTTTTAACTTTGATAAGATAAATCTCTTTAAATATAATTAAAAATAAGTTATAATAAAACATCATAGT
Organism: Peptoniphilaceae bacterium; assembly: GCA_028723425.1. Taxonomy (GTDB): domain Bacteria; phylum Bacillota; class Clostridia; order Tissierellales; family Peptoniphilaceae; genus Anaerococcus. Next base: position 10,156 of record JAQYEZ010000033.1, read on the forward strand.
ATAAGTGTTGACTTGTTAGAAATTAAAGTTAATTCCTCTTGGTTTTAGCTTTTTTTATGTCAAGGAGGATTAATGAAAGACCCATATGAAGTACTTGGGGTTGATAGGAATATCAGCCAAGATGAATTAAAAAGAAAATATAGGAAATTAGCTAAAGAATATCACCCAGACCTTAATCCTGGAGATGAAGAAAAAGCTGAAAAATTCAAAGAAATAGGCTTATCCTATGAGATTTTATCTGATCCAGAAAAAAGAAAAGCCTATGATAGATATGGAGAAGCAGCCTTTACTGGCGGTCCAAGTGGACCAAGTGGATTCTCTGATTTTGCGGACTTTTCTGATATTTTTGGAAGTTTCTTTGGAGATATATTTGGTGGTCATACTAGTCAAAGGACGAATAGACCAATAAGAGGTGCAGACATCCAACAAGCATTAAATCTAACTTTTAAAGAAGCCTGCTTTGGAGTTAGTAAAGAAGTCCAAGTAAGAAGAGAAGTAGTTTGTGAAACTTGTGGTGGTACAGGTGCTAAGGATAAAACAAAGATTCATACATGTGAAAAGTGTAAGGGAACAGGAAGAATAAACACAATAAGCCAAACTCCATTTGGAACAATCAGTAGGCAAACTACTTGTGATGTGTGTGGTGGTAGTGGACAAATAATAGAAGAAGAATGTGAAGTTTGCCATGGTCAAGGTAGAGTTTATAAGTCTGAAACTATAAAAGTAGATATACCAGCAGGTGTAGAATCACAAAATGTTATTAGAGTTTCTGGTAAGGGTCATGCTGGAGAAAATGGAGGGGCTAATGGTGACTTATATATCATTATCAATGTTGAAGAACATGAAATTTTCAAGAGAGATGGACTTGATATCTACTATGAAATGCCAATAACCTTTGCAACTGCAGCTCTTGGAGGAAACATTCAAATACCAACTTTAACCTCAACCCAAGAATATCATATACCTGAAGGTACTCAAACAGGAACTAAGTTTAAACTTAAAAATGAAGGAATAAAGAATGAAAGAACTGGAAAACAAGGTGATCTTTATTTCTATGTAAAACTTATCACACCAAAGAACTTGTCCAAAGTGCAAAAAGAAAAATTAAAAGAGTTTGCTGCAGTTTCTGGTCAAGAAATCAAACAAGAAAAGAATTTCTTTGAAAAATTAAAGGATTTATTTGACTAATGAAAAATACTTTTAATATACTGACTTTAGGCTGTAAAGTAAATCAATATGAATCAGAGGCAATAGAAGAATTATTCATAAATAGAGGCTTTGAAAAACAAGAAGACAAGGCTGATATTTATGTAATAAATACTTGTACTGTAACCAATATGTCTGATAGAAAGTCTAGACAAACCATATCAAAGGCCAGAAAAGAAAATCCAAATGCTATTATAGCTGTTATGGGTTGCTATTCCCAAGTTAAACCAGATGAAGTAAAAAAAATAGAGGGAGTAGATATTATTCTAGGCTCAAGAAATAAAGAAGATGTGGTTAGTCTTTGCCAAGATTTCTTAAATGATAAAAAGCAAATATCAGATATCATAAGCTTAAGTGAAACAAAGACAATAGAAGAGTTACAGATAGAAAACCAATCTGAAATGACAAGAGCCTACATCAAAATTCAAGATGGCTGCAATATGTATTGCTCTTATTGCATGATTCCTTATGCAAGGGGAGATATATCTAGCAGAAATATGGATTCGATTGTAGAAGAAGCAAAAAAATTAACCGATAATGGATTTAAAGAAATAGTTCTAACTGGTATACATGTTTCTTCTTATGGAAAAGAAAAAGCTTTGAAAGAAAAATCAGACCTAATAGATGTAATAGAAAATGTAGCAAAAGTAGATGGGGTTAAGAGAATTAGACTTTCTTCAATGGAACCAAGACATATAAGTCGTGATTTTCTAGAAAGAATGAAAAAAACAGGAAAGGCCTGTGACCATTTTCATTTGTCTTTGCAATCTGGTTCTAACCACATCCTAAAGCTAATGAATAGAAAATATGACCCTAGTTTATATAAAGAAAAAGTAGAATTAATAAGAGAATATTTCCCAAATGCTGGTATAACCACAGATATAATAGTAGGCTTTCCCCAAGAAACAGAAGAAGACCATAAAGATACTTTAGAATTTATAAAAGAAATTGGTTTTTCAAAAATTCATGTCTTTAAATATTCCAAGAGAACTGGCACTGTGGCAGCTACTATGTCTGGTCAAATAAATGGAAATATAAAAAAAGAAAGATCTCACGATATTTTAAAACTAGAAGAAAAAATCAGAAAAGATTTTTTACAAAAACAAGTAGGAAATACCCTATCAGTATTATTTGAAACAAAATCAGATATGGACGGTTTTATGTCAGGTTATTCTTCTAACTACCTAAGAGTAAATGTAAAAGATAAGGTAGAAACTAACCAGATTAAAGATGTTTTGATAACAGAAGTGAAAGATAATGAGCTAATTGGAAAAATTATCTAATTATCTATAAAACTTATAAACAAATAAGTTATTTATAAGAAAAATATTAAAAATTAGCAAAAATATTTTACCTTTATCCATAAATATGATAAAATATCTATCAATGGGGGTGAAGTATGGACTGTGTATTTTGCAAGATTGCATCTGGAGAAATTCCCACAGATAAAATCTACGAAGACGATGAATTGATTGCATTTTATGATCTAGATCCACAAGCACCTATCCATTTTCTTGTAATTCCAAAAAAACACATCGAGAGCAATGACAAGCTAACAGAAGAAGATGCTCACCTTATAGGTAAGATTTTCTTGACTATAAAAAAAATAGCCAGAGACTTGGGCATAGCCGATGAAGGTTATCGTATTGTTAATAACATTGGAGAAAATGGAGGACAAACAGTCCACCATATGCATTTCCATGTTCTAGGCGGTAGAGGTTTTAAATGGCCTCCAGGCTGATAATATGATAAATTGTTTTGTATGAGAGGAGGGATAGAAAGATGACAGAGATCAGAGTTGGAGAAAATGAATCAATTGATAATGCAATTAAAAGATTCAAAAGACAATGCGCAAGATCCGGTGTTCTAACAGAATACAGAAAAAGAGAACACTACGAAAAGCCAAGCTTAAAGAGAAAGA
>JAQYEZ010000034.1 GCA_028723425.1 Peptoniphilaceae bacterium
TTTAGACCAGCTATCAAATGTCAATAGATAATTTTTAGGTTTATCGCATTTGGATACCAGATGTAAAAAAAGAGGAAGCCATCTGCTCCCTCAACATCTGTATATCACAAGTAGACGCTCGGGTTGCTCCTCAGCATAGCCCTATCCTTCTACTTGTAAGTAAATAATAAACTAAAAACTTAAATATGTAAATAATTGCATAGCAAATAGACCTATCAAAATAGGTCAAAAAAACAATTGAATATATGATAATCAAATATTTGGAATATAAGCTTTGTTGTCCCTTAAAACAGCAAAAATTATGTTGGTTAATTTTCTGGAAACAGCACCAATAGCCGTACCGTGAGCTTTGCCTCTATTTCTTAAACCTTGATAGTATTTCGAAAGAGCAGGATCCTTAAAGGCAGCAACAGTAGCAGCAAGCCAAATAGCACGTCTAAGATAAGGAGAACCCCTTTTAGAAATTTTTGTATGACTACCAACAAACTCACCGGATTGTTTAACAGAAACATCAAGACCGGCATAAGCAACAAGTTGACTTGGTTTTTCAAAACGAGAAATATCACCAATTTCAGAAAAAATAGCAGCACCTAAAACATCACCAATACCTGTAATGGTAGTGATAACAGGACACATTTCTGAAATTAAAGAAGAAAGTTCAACTTCAATTTCTTTAATTTGCTCTTCCAAAAAAGAAATTTGATTAATAATTTGCTTAATTTGGAAAGAAAAAGATTTAAGAGCAAACTTAATACCAAAAGATTTAGAAGCAGCCTCTTTAATTTCTATAGCCTTATCCATACCAAAGTGGCCCTTAGAACATTTAGAGAGCATTTCAGCAAGATAAGAAGTACTAACAGAAAGCATATCTTCAGGTAGAGGGAACTTAGATAAAAGATTTCTAGAAGTAACCCCATAAATATCAGAAAACAGTTTAGAATATTCAGGGAAAACTTGGTCAAGAATACAAATAAGCTTTCTTTTCCAATCAGAACACTCATCAACTAAAGAGAATCTATATCTAGAAAGATTTCTAAGTGCAAAAGTATCTTCATCAGAAAAAGAAGATTCAGAAAACTCACCAAAACGCATAATTTGAGCAATGATAAAAGAATCAACAGAATCATTCTTAGTCTGTCTAATATACATTTTTCTAAAAGCATCAGATTGAATAGGATTAATAACAACAACCTTAAAATCAGAATCAATCAATGCTGAATACAGGCTAAGCCAATAATGACCAGTAGCTTCCATTCCAATAATAGAATTATCACAATCAATATCAAAAGAGGAAATATAATTTTTAAGTTTATCAAAACCCTTAATAGAATTAGAAAAGGAGATAGACTCAGAAACTAATTTTCCAGAAGAATCAATGATTGAAGCTTCGTGAGTATTTTTGGCAATATCAATACCGATAAAAAACATAAAACCACCTAGCTTTAATATAAATTTAGATAGAGAAAGCACCCTCTTTAACTTTACGACAATACAACCTCGTTAGACATACAGCAACTAACGTGCTATCCAGCTCATACGTATAAAGACGTAAAGAAGAGGCGTAACCCTAACTTAGGAAGACAAACTTCAAGGAGGATGACTACGACCTCTATCTATTACAATTATTATCCCATAATGGATATGGGATAGAAAAGAGAATGTAGTTTTTAACTACAACATTATTATACGAAGGAGGATTATTATGACAGAAAATCCTAATTATTATAGTATTTTACCAGCTAATGTTAGGTATGATGATAGGCTAAAGGCCAATGAAAAGTTATTGTATTCTGAAATTACAGCCCTTGCAAATCTACATGGATATTGTTATGCTAGCAATTCTTATTTTGCAAAGCTATATGGGGTTAAGAAGGATACTGTTAGTGGGTGGATTAATAAGTTATGCAAGTTTGGTTATCTTAGTACTGAATTAATATACAGAAAAAATAGTAGGGAAGTTGAGTCTAGAAAAATATATATTGTTCCAAATTCTGATAAGAAAGATTTGGGAGAAAATTGTCCTGACCCTATCCCAGAAAATGAGGATACCCCTCCGATAAATAAAGGGGAGGCCTATCCGATAAATATCGGGGAGGGTACCCGATATAAATCGGAAGATAATATTACAAGATATAATACTACAAGTATTAATAATCTTCTTCATGGTGGTGAGGATGATGAGGATGAAAATCTCCATAATTTAGAAAAAGATTTGGATAGGGTTATGGATACTTGGAATAAGCTTGATAGTAATATTCCTAGGCTTAAGTCTATTAGTCCTAATACTAAGCGTTATAGGCTGTCTAAGTTATGTCTAGATGAGTATGGGATTGATTATCTTTTGGGGGCTATTAATAAAATTAATTATAGCAAGTTTCTCCAGGGTTATTCGGATAGGAGTGATTTTGTTATTAATTATGATTGGTTTATAGATCCTAATAATTTTTCTAAGGTTTCTGAGGGCAATTATTCTGATAGCAAGAAAGAAACTGTTAGATCTAAAAGACATGGTGATTGTAAAGAGGCCAGTGATTTGGCTGAGAGGATGAGGCAGGAGAGATTTAAAAGGATTTTAGGACAAGGCTAGGAGGAAGAAATGTTTTTAAAAATTAAAGTTTCAGATGAAATATCTACATTTTTGAATACTGAATACTTGTAGGTGATTTTTGCTATTTTGGTTTTAAAAGATTTGGAAAAATAAAGTTAGATTTTTCTAGGTTTGATTTTGGATTAATATTTGGGCAAGTGTCAGTTTTGGCTTTTGTTGGAATTATTGTTTATAGGTTTTTGGGATAGGAGGAGTTTTGTTAAAGATTAAGACTAATAGGTTTTTTAAGAATTTATTTATGGGTTTTGGTAGACCTATTTGGAAAAGGCAAGGGAAAAATTTGGAGATAAAGATGGTTTGGTTAATTTACCATTAATTGAACCTGTGGGAAAGTCTTGTCTTGGGAAATTTGGCAAGGCTGAAGATGAGCTAGAAAAAATTTATGAATGAGGAAAAATAAATGATTAATAATTTAACTCTAGTAGGTAGGCTCACAAGAGATCCTGAGCTTAGGTATACAAGGTCTAATATGGGTGTGTGTTCTTTTGTGCTTGCTGTTGATAGGGAGTTGAGCAAGGAAAAAAGAGAGGAAGCCAAGGCAAATAATTATCCTACGGCAGATTTCCCAAGGGTTGTTGTATGGGGCAAGATGGGAGAGATTTGTTCTAAGTATCTCCAAAAAGGCTCTTTATGTGCTATAGTTGGAAAAATTCAAACCGGTTCATACAAGGACAAGGACGGAAAGATGGTTTATACAACTGATGTAAGAGCTGATAGGGTTAGGTTTTTGGATTCAAAGGCTAGTGGAGATAAGGATAAGTCTTATAACAATATAACCAATATTGATGATTATTTTAGTGATGATTTTGTGGAGATTGAGGATGATAATATTCCTTTTTAGGTGAGTTATGGAGAAATTGTATTTTATGGTAACGGCAGATGAATTGGAATGGCCAATTGCTGTTGGTAGGTCTATTGAGGAATTGGCGAAGGAATCTGGCAAGTCTGAGATGGCTATTTATTTTAAAATGAGAAATCAAAGTCTTGGTAGAAGACAAACTGGTTATAAGGTTGAAGTTGTGGAGGTGGAAAAATGAAAACTAAGGAACTTGTTAAAAGATTTGAAAAATTGTGCTTTAAGAGGTAAACAATGAACTTAATTAAAAAGATTGTTTGGCATGGTAGGCCTATTACTAAGAAAAATCATCAAAGAATTGTAGGACGAGGAAAGCGTAAATGGGTTGTACCGAGTAAAGAGTTTATTAATTATCAAAACATATGTTTATATCAAGTTAAGAAAAAAGATAAGTTGCAATTATCCACTCCTATTAATCTTAAATGTTTATATTATATGCCTACTAATCATAGAGTTGATCTTGTAAATTTACTAGAGGCAACTTGTGATATTTTAGTTGAAGCTCATGTAATTGGAGATGATAATTCTAAAATTATAAAATCTCATGATGGATCTAGAGTCCTATATGATAAAGATTCTCCAAGGGTTGAAATTTATTTGGAGGAATTTATAGATGAATGATACTTCTTGTTTAGAAAAATTAGATTTTGACTTAGATTTAATAATTAATGTTTTAAGAGATGATTTTGGTTTTAAAGATTTAGATATAGATTGTTTTTTGTGTTTATTAGAGTTTAAAATTGATGATAATTTTGAGGAGGTTTTTAATGATTAAGTATAAGGCACCTTACATATTAAGTAAAAAGGCTGGAGATATTGGTTATGATGTTAGAGCTATGGAGGACAGGATTTTGGAGCCTATGGAAACTGCTACTATTTCTACTGGTGTTTTCTTGGAGTTAGATGATGGATATTATGCTGATTTAAGGGCAAGGTCTGGTAATTCTAGTAAGGGTCTTATTTGCAATCTGGGTTTGATTGATACTTCTTATAGGGGTGAGATTAAGGCTTCTATTACTAATCTTACTGGTAATGATTATAAGGTTAGAAAAGGTGATAGGATTGGCCAATTGGTTTTTAGGGAAGAAAGTATGGTTGATTTGGAGAAAGTTTTGGAGATTGATTGTAATACTGATAGAGGTGTCAAGGGTTTTGGGTCTTCTGGTAGGTAGTTATTTATAAGTTTTAAGGAGGAGTGATGAATCATAGAAAGATTAGGGAAAATAGGAAGCGTAGGGAAAATATTGAGATTGTAAAGGTTAGGCTTTCGAATTATGGAAAGAATCTTAAATTAATTGATGATATCAGGGCTGAAATTGTGGAAAAAAGGGACAGGCTTGATACGCTCCGTTGTGGGTGGTCGGATTCTGATCCTACTTTTAGTGGTGGAACTAGTCAAGAGGAAAAAATAATTCTTATTCTTGATGAAATTGAGTTTTTGGAGGATGAGATAAGAAAAATTCTACTTGATTGTGAGGAAATTTCTAATGCTATTGCTAAGCTTAATGATAATATGCTGCAGTCTATTGTTTTTAGGCTTTGGGTTTTTGATAAGTACAGTGATAAGCATGATACTATTAGGGGTATTTCTTTAAAGTATGATTTGTCTAAGAATATGGTTTGGAGAAAGAGTGATGCTGCTTTGTTGAACATTTATAAAAGTCTTTATAATGATTAGGTTATTTAGCTTATAAAGTTGTATTTTACTAATAATGGTGGTATCATATAAATACCAAAAGCCTTATACGTTAAGGATACGGTTTTAAAGGAGAAAGAGCCTTATTAGTTAAGGCTGACCGAAGGTATGCTCTTGTGGCATACCTAATTTTTTTATGAGGGTAAAATGGATATTGAAAAATTTGGTGTGTATTTAGTAAATTTTTATAAGTCAACTGGTGGAGAATTATCAGGTAAACATTATGCTATAGCTATAACTGATTTTAATAAAGAACACAAAACTTTTGTAGTAGTACCTATTACAAGTAAGAAATCAGGTAAGAAATATAGGGGTGGTTTTACTATTTATTGCAACAAATATCAAGAAAATCCTAGCAAAGAAAAAGCTTTTGCTATGGTTGGAAAAGTTAGGGAAGTTTCAATACATAGAGTTTATGGAGATATGATTTATAAGTTGGATAATGAAGATATAGAAAAACTAAAGAAATCTATTTTTAAAGTTTTTGATTTTTTGAATTAATATATATTTAAATATTTTTTATAATGATTGAAATTAGAGTGGTTATCCACTCTCTTTTTTATTGAAAAAATTCAAAAAAGTGTTGACAAATATATAAGTCGGTAGTATAATATAAGTATGAAAGGAGGAAATAATATAATGATTAAAAGCATAAAAAAATTGAAGATTACAGAAATTGAAATCGACCTCAACATTGTAATCTTCAAAATAAAAATTAAACTAACTAAGAGCTCTTAGCTCTTGGTTGGTATAATCATTATATTATAATTTTTATGAAAATCAATTTTGAATGTAAGAAAACTACAAGAAAAGAGAAAATACAAGGAATTATTGGTTGGGGACTTTTTATCTTGATTATTATCTTATTTAAAAAGTTTTTATAGGAGGTAGTATGACTGAGAATAAAACAAGTGATGCACAATTAAGAGCTAGCAAAAAATGGGATGCTAAAAATCCTGATGTTAAAAAGAAGTCTAGGAACAAATCGGGTTGTAAGGCTTATATTAGGGATTGGGCAAATGAAGAGGATTTGCTTGAAGTTGAAGAGTGGATTAGGATTAGAAGAGAAAATTTATAAAAAGTGGGACAAATTTCCTATTTTATGGTATACTATCTCATCTTTGACACTTTGAAATCAAAAAATCTCTGTAACACATTGGAAACAGTGTGTTTCAGAGATTTTAGCTCTTTTAAAAATGTAGTATTGTTTATCCTTTTTTTATCTTTTTTAATATTTTTTTCATGCTTTTTTCTGAAATAAATTCCTTATCAGTTCTAAAGCCAAAGGCTTGGTGTAAATCATCTGTGATTTCTGTTCTTGTATATGAGGCTAGATATCCTAAATCCCTGAGTTTGTGTACATTCATTGTTTTTAATGTATTTAATAATTCTTCTTCT
>JAQYEZ010000035.1 GCA_028723425.1 Peptoniphilaceae bacterium
AAATTGTCAAGGGTGAAAGCGAAGCTTTCAGGACTAGTCCTTTACCCTTTACAATTTAGGAATATATTTTAAAATCTTAAGAAATCAATACTAATTAGCCTGTTCGATTTTAAATTGTCCTAAAAAGTGTTGACATACCAATATCATAGCCTATTTGAAAGAGAATTTGGCTTTATTATAAGGATTAGCTATAAAACTAATAGAAAAAAAATCGGTTCTAGCTTTTAGGATAAAATTTTTTACTGATAATTTATACAATGATAATAGTGTAAAAAAAGAGGATATAAATTATATTAAATAAAAATATGAGGTGAAAAGCTTATGAGTAAGAAAGACCTATCCTATTTATTTGGTATATTATTGGGTCTTGTATTTTTATCATCAGGCATAAAAGAAATATATATAAAGAAAATATACAATTTAATTTTCCTATGTTTAGGACTTTTTCTTGTGTTGTTAAATATATATTTACTTTTAAATAAAAAAGATAATACAGCTTGAGCCGTATATGTAATCAAATAATAATGAATGTCTTAAATTTTTTTAAGTAAAAGAACGATTAGGAGTAAAATCTTAGTCGTTTTTTCTATGTTTTCATCTAAAAAAATGATAAATCAGAAAAATAGTAAATTACAAACTAAAAGTAGTCCAATAATGATTATTTATAGTCTAAAAATGGTCCGCTTTTTTACTTTATCCTCCATATACAAAGCGTAGGTAAGGTAGTAAATTTAATGGATAAGCATTCGATATTAAAGCTTAAGAACAGGTTATCCAAATTTCCCAAGCTTAAGTTTCAATCTAATAAAAAATATTACCAATAAATACAGATATACTTATAATTTTATAGAAAACGTATTTTTATATCTTGATATTCATTTTATTGAACTCTTATAAATTTTGATAATTTATGCTTTGTTTATTCATATTTAATTTTTAGTGTCAATATATATTTATCTTATTTTCTAAGTAGTCATCATATCTAAGTGATATATAGTAATTGAATTTATAAAATTAAGAGTATAAAAAATGATAAAAAATTCTATTTTAATGAATATATTCCATAACCAAAAGTTATGTAACAAATAAGAAAACGTTATTTTACAAGGCGTTGATGTGAATATATACTTGTAGTAGATAAAGCAAGGAGGTAGTTTATGCAATATAAAATAATAACACCAGAAGAAGCGGCAGGCATGGTTGAAGAAGGTTGCCGAATAATGATTGGTGGCTTTGCTGGTAGTGGTAATCCTATGAAAGTTGTACATGCAATTGAAAAAAAGGGGGTAAAAAACCTAACTCTTATAGGAAATGATACTGGAGATTCTTATATCTTGGATGATCATGTTGGAGTTTTGGTAGATAATCATCAAATCAAAAAAGCTATTGTTACCCATATTGGCAGGAATCCAGAAACTTGTAAACAATTTAATGAGGGCCAGATAGAAGTAGAATTTGTTCCCCAAGGAACCTTGGTAGAAAGAATCAGATGTGCTGGTTATGGGCTTGGAGCAGCAATTACAAAAACTGGTGTTGGAACAGAAATAGAAGAAGGTAAGGACACTATAGTAATTGATGGAGAAAAATATTTGGTTGAGAAACCAATTTTTGCTGATGTTTGTGTAGTAAGGGTAGAAAGGGCGGATAAGCTTGGAAATGTGATATTCCATGGAAGTGATAGAGCACATTCACAGGTTATGTTAACAGCAGCTAAAACTACTATAGTACAGGCAGATGAAATTGTTGAAGTTGGTGAACTAGATCCGGATTTTATTACAGTACCTGGTATTTTTGTAGATTACATAGTTGATGGAGGAAAAAATGACTAACCTTACTAGAGAAGAAATAAATAAAATTATAGCAAAAAATATTGCTCTAAATTTAGATTCGAACTCATATGTTAATTTGGGAGTGGGTTTACCAACTGAAGTTGCCTACTATATTAAACCAGAACAGAATATTATATTACATGCCGAAAATGGTCTGATAGGATCAGCTGGTGATATAAAGAAAGGTGAAAGTTATGATCCTGATGTGATAAGTTCTTCGGGTTACCCTACTAAATTTAAAAAAGGTGCTGCATTTTTTGACTCTGCCTTGTCTTTTGGAATTATTAGAGGAGGACACCTAAGTGCAACAGTACTTGGAACAATGGAAGTTGATCAAAAAGGAAATGTAGCCAACTACACAATACCAGGAAAACTAGTTGTAGGAATGGGTGGTGCAATGGATCTATGTGTTGGAGCAAGAAATGTAATTATTGCAACAACTCATACAAATAAAGGAAGACCTAAAATCTTAAAGGAATGTAAAATCCCTTTAACAGCAAGAAATGCAGCAACAAAAATTGTAACAGAAAAGGCTATTTTTGAAGTGAAAGATAATTATCTTCTTTTGTCTTCATACAATCCAATGTTTACAGTTGAAGAAATAATTTCAGAGGTAGAAGCAGATGTAAAAGTTTCTGATGAATTATCAGAAATGTTAACCGATTAATGGAGGTAGTAAATGATTAATTTTAATAATGAAGAAATAGTTTTTGTCGGTGCAGCTAGAACTCCTGTGGGAGCATATCTTGGAGATTTAAAAACAGTTAAAGTTCAAGAACTTGGCGTAATAGCCTTAGAAGAAGCTATAAAAAGGGCAGGTATTGATAAGGATGAAATTGATGAAGTAATAGTTGGTCATGTAACTGGTTCTCAAACTACTAATAACCTTGGAGCAATAATTGGTATAGATGCCGGTCTTAAAGATTCATCTACAGGTATGACTGTAAATAGAATATGTGGTTCAGGTATGCAATCAGCAGTTAGTGCAGCACTTGAACTTAGAGTAGGTAAGAAGAAGGTAATAGCAGCAGGTGGAGCAGAATCTCTTTCAAGAGCACCTTATATGCTTCCTGAAGAAGCAAGATTTCAAGGATTTAGAATGGGAGATGCAAGGCTTATAGATGCTAATGATGAGGGACATAGATCAGCATCTGGAAAAAATTCAGGTGTTAATCACATGGGCAACACAGCTGAAAATGTGGTAAGACTTTTAAACATTCCTAGAGAAGTTCAAGACCAATTTGCCTATGATAGTCAAATGAAAGTAAAACAAGCAATGGAAAATGGCAGATTTGCTCAAGAAATCGTCCCTGTAGAAGTTAAGGGTAGAAAAGGAAAAGTTACAATTGTAGACAAGGATGGACATCCAAGACCAAACACAAGCTTAGAAGCCCTATCTAAGTTAAAACCATCATTTGAAGAAGGTGGAACAGTTACAGCAGGTAATGCTTCTGGACTTAATGATGGTGGTGCATTTGAGATAATGACAACAGAATCCTATGCCAGAGAAAGGGGTCTTGAGGTAATGGCAAGGCTAGTAGACTATTCTATCACAGGGGTAAAACCTCAAATAATGGGCCTTGGACCAGTTGAAGCAATCCAAAATGTTTGCAAAGACAATAACCTAGATTTATTTGAAGATATTGATGTTTTAGAGATAAATGAAGCTTTTGCTGGTCAAACTATAGGTTGTTTGATTAAACTTGGTATAGCTATGGATTCAGATTTCTATAAGCATAAATTTAATCCTCATGGAGGAGCAGTTTCCCTTGGTCACCCATTGGGAATGACAGGAGCAAGAATATTAACATCAGTATTGTATGAATTTAAAAATAGACCAGACATTAGATACGCCATTGCATCTGCTTGTATAGGAGGAGGACAAGGTATAGCCTTACTTTTGGAAAATGGATATTATAAAAAATAAGATTTGATTAGTAGGCAAAAAGTAATAGTATTTAGTAAATTATTTGATATTTGTAAAAAAATCATAATTAATAAAACTAACTTACTATACTTGATAAACCATATAGAAATGAGAGATACTATGTTAAATAAAGAAAAATTTTCATATGATCCAAAAGAATTGAGAAAGATAATTTTTAGCCTTATAATTATTGCAATTTTTTGGATTATTCCTCCAATATCACCTATTACTAAGGCAGGTATGGAAGTTATAGGAGTCTTTATTGGAGCTGTATTATTATTGTCCATGGTAGATATTGTATGGCCTGTGTTCTTTTGCTTTGCGATTTTGCCTTTGACTGGAGTGGTAAGTATTAATGAAGTTATAGCAGGATCTTTGGGAAGTTGGATAATAACCTTTGTAATTGCAAGTTTTATTATGACAACAGCTCTAAATAAATCAGGCTTTACTTCTAGACTTACTATATATTATATGACAAGAAAATTTGCATCAAAGAGTCCTTGGCTATTTACATTTTCCTTTTATTCAATAGCCATGATAATTGGAATGTTTATGGACCAAGTTCCAGCAGCTGCTTTTTTCTTACTATTTTCTAAAGAAGTATTAAGTAAAATAGGATACACTAAAGAGGATAAATACTCCCATGTTTTAACAATGGGATCGGTATTTGCTGTAAATATAGGCGGTGCAATGACACCTATTTCACACTCTCTAGTCATGTTAGGACTAGGTATTTTTCAAGAAATTACAGGTCAAACTATTAACTTATTAACCTATATGACCTATGCTGTACCAGTTGGTTTAATATTATTTATACTTTTGTGTTTTACAGTTAAAGTTATTATTAGACCAGATATTTGGAAACTAGATAATTTTGATGTGAAAACCCTAATTGATAAAAACAAAAAAGAGATGGGACTTGTTGAAAAAACAACTGTAGTAATATTCTTCGCTACAGTGCTTATGTGGATATTACCTGGAATTTTGGCCCTGTTTTTGCCAAAAGATAATGCTTTAATGAGCTTCTTGTCACAATTTTCTATCACTTTCTGGGCGGTAGTAGCAGTAGTTTTATTTGCGGTAATTAGAATAAATAATGAACCTATTCTTGATTTAAAAGAAACCTTAGAGAATGATTTTCAATGGGGAGTAATCTTATTTATTTCTATAGGAGTAGTTCTTGGGTCTGTTGTATCTAATCCAGGTGTAGGGCTTAATGATTTCATTATTGATAAATTAAATCCATTACTTACTAATACATCTACTGTACTAATAGTAATGATTTTGGCCTTTGCTACCTTGTTTTTGACAAATTTTGCTTCAAACGTTACTACTATTACAGTTATGACGACTGTTGCGGTTACATTAGCTAAAGCAGGTAATACAGTAGATCCAGTAGCAATTGCTATAACTACAACCATGTGTGGCTCTCTTGCCTTTATTCTACCTTCTTCATTTGCACCTATAGCCATGCTACATTCAGATGAATTTTCTGATAAGAAGATGATAATAACTACTGGAATATTAATGGTTGTATTTTCAACTGTATTAACTACTTTTATAGGTTATAATATAGTTAGCTAATAATAATTTTGAAATTATAAGGGGGTTGACATATGGACATAGATAGTATGAAAAATTTTATAGAAATATGCAATAATGGTTATAATGTGACTAAAACAAGTCAAAAAATAAATATAACCCAGCCAGCCCTTAGTAAAATGATAAGCCAAATGGAGTGCGAATTTAAGAGTGAAATATTTTTGAGAAGAAAGGGGAAGTTTGTCGGTCTTACAGAAGCTGGGAAAATAATATATAATAGGTTCCAAGAAATTGTTAATATATACAATATTTTGTTTTTACAGGTACAAGAAATTAAAGAGGGTATTTCTAAGCACATAAAAATTGGAATATCGCCTAAAGTTTTGGAAATATTGATAAAAGATGATATTTACAAATTGTATGAAGACAATGATATTGTTATAGAGTTTGTGGAAAATGATATCAACAGTTTAATAAAATCCTTTACTGAAGATAAATTAGATATACTCTTAATTCTTTCGATTGATCAACTAGATTCTTCCAAATATTATTCAAATAGGATAGCTTCTAGCGAATACGTAACTATAATGAATAAATCACATAGGTTAGCATATAAGGACAAAATTAGGTGGAGAGATTTAGAAAATATGAAAATAGCAATACCTACAAAAGGAAGTCAAACCTACGATATGATTATGGATAAGATAAATAATGAAAGAATAAACCCAAAACATATTTTCACGGTATCGTCAGATAAAATATTATTAGAACTTCCAGCCAAAGATGATATTATTACAATCTTACCAGAAAATTTTTATGATGAATATAATTCCGATAGTAATATTATCATTAAAAGATTTGAAAAAAGCGAATATTGGAATGTAGATATGTATATTTCAAATGAAGATAGACAGATAAATTCAAAGGTCTATTATACCTTCAATAAATTAATGGAAATAATTGACAAGGATAAAGAGAGAAAAAATTAAGGATGTACACTTTTTGTTAATTTATTGCTCTTAAAAGTCACCCTATTATTAATAATTTATATTTAAGTTCAATAAAAATAGACAGGCCTAGAGGATTCTCATGTTCTGTCTACTTTATTTTCTATCCTAAAATTTCCTTGGATTTTCTGGACAAAACTTTTGCGACTTCTCTTGGATTCTCACTATCCATTATAGCCCTTACCACACAGATACCAGCTGCCCCAGATCCTTTAAGGATTTCTAGATTTTCTGTATTTAGGCCTCCTATAGCAGCCGTTGGTATAGAAATATTGTCATTTATTTCTTTTAGGGTAGAAACTTTTGTGATAATAGTTTTTACCTTAGTCTTTGTTGGATAGATTGCACCTACTCCGAGATAGTCGGCGCCTTCTTTTTCTTTTTCTTTGGCTACATCAACTGTCTTTGCGGTTGCCCCTATTATCTTATCAGGACCCAATATTTTTCTTGCAACTTTTATTTCCATATCTTCACTACCAAGATGAACCCCATCGGCATCGCAAGCTTGGCATACATCTACCCTATCATCAATTAAAAGGTAAACTCCATAAGCATGGCATAAGTTTTTTAGCTTTTTGGCAAGGTCTATCATTTCTTTGGTTGATGTGTTCTTTTCTCTTAATTGAACTAGGCTTACCCCACCTTTTAGGGCCTCTTCTATTCTATAAAAGAAAACTTGGTCAGAAATTTTATCTCTGTTGGTAACCAAATAAAGGCTTAGGTCAATATTTTTCATAGGCTATCCTCTCTTTTATTGTTTCTATGTCTATAAGTGAAATTTTATCTAAAAATTTTAATTTAAAACTTGCCATACCAATATTTTTGTCTATATTTTCAGAACTTATATTTTCTATACACAGACCGAGGATTATAGCTTCAAGCGAGTTTTCTATGGCAAGAGAACATGCGCAAATAGCTCCTAGGATGCAGCCACTTCCAGTAATTTTTTTTAGTCTATAATCTCCATTTGCTAGAATATAGGTTTGCTTATTGCCGCAAACTATATCTTTTTTACCAGAAGCTAATATTTTTGTATCATATTTTTGACTAAGTATATTAGCCTTCTTTGTGATTGATAAATAGTCCAAGTCTTTTGAATCAACTCCGCTTGTAGAGGTTTTTTCTTCATATAGGGAATAAATTTCACTGTAATTTCCTTTGACTAGGTCAAATTTATATGCTTTTAATAAGTTTAGAGCGAAATCAAGCCTTAATTTTGAAGCAGATACTCCAACCAAATCCAAAATTAAGGGGATAGGGATAAGATTTGCTACTTTTGCTGATTTTTCCATAGCCTCCATTCTGTAATCTTTAATATTGCCCAAATTTAGTAAGAGAACAGCTGATTTTTCTGTTATTTCTTTAACTTCTCTAGGATTATCAGCCATGATTGGACTTTGACCCAAGGAAAGGATTACATTTGCCATATCATTTATTGCTATGGGATTGGTTAAACAGTGTATGGTTTTATTTTCGTTTTTTAAGCCCCTATATATGCATTCTAAATTATCAAAAAGTTTATTCATCTAGCCTTGCCTTCATCTTTCCAAGAGTTTTATTCTTTTCTAGTATTTTTAAAAAAGTAAATGCCACTATTGAACCCAAAATTGTTGCTGCCAAAAAAGAAGGAGTATAGGTAAAGAGGGCAACTTTTGCATCGCCTGCTATAAATTTCATAACTGGAAAACTAATCATAGATCCAATAATTCCTGTACCTATTATTTCACCAGCACAAGCTGCAAGGATATTTTCCTTAAAATGCCTATATAAAACTCCTGATAAAAAAGCTCCAAAAACACCCCCTGTAATTGCAAGTGGTGTTATGGCAAATAACATCATCCTCAAAATTCCAATGGATATAGCACATACTAGGCTATACCAAGGACCTAAAAAAACTGAGCAAACTATATTTACCAAATGCTGGGTTGGGGCAAAGCCATGCACTCTTAAGATAGGAGATATAACAACTCCGATGGCAACAAAAAATGCTAAAAGTACTAATTTTCTCAAAGTAATCTTATTTTTCATAAAAACTCCTCATAAACAAAAAAACTTTGCCAAACATAATTTTTCTTGTAATAAATGTTTAACATAACTAGAAAAAAATTCTTTATCTACTAGTGGCTTTGATTTTATCTTAACACAAAAAAAGGATTTATAAAACATAAAAAACCCATAAAGCTTTAGTTATAATAAGAGATAAAGACAGATAAGTAATAAAAAATATTTTTATAATATAACAAAAAAGCCAATCTTTATGACTGGCTTTGATGGTTGGAATATAATATTCCGTGAGTTAAACAGTAAAAGTTTTTATAACTTTCCAATAAAGTATATCATTGAAATATCAATAAGTAAAGAGGAAAATGATAAAAACTAATTTTTTTGTGCTTCTTGACCTAAGCATATCTGGGTATATATAAAATTGAGGTGAAATATGGAAATTTTAGTTGCAATCGATTCTATAAAAGATTTTGAAAATTCAATAGAGATAGGAGCTTTTTTTAAAGAAGAGCTAAGAGAGTGCAATGTGAGGACTCTTCCTTTTTTAGATGGAGGTAAGGGCACTGTAGAAGTGATGAAGTCAGTGATAAATGGCTCGTATGAATATGTAAATTTACATAATCCTTTAAATGAAGTAATAACTGCAAGATATGTAAAAAAAGGTGATCTTGCAATAATGGAAATGGCAGAGTCTAGTGGTCTTAGATTAATTTATAAGGAAGAATTAAATGTTTTGGAATCTTCATCTCTTGGCTTTGGTGAAATGTTAAGAGATGGTTTGGACAAGGGATGCAGGAAATTTTTTATTGGAATTGGAGATACTGCTCCTCATGATATGGGTATGGGCATGCTTTATAGTCTGGGAGTTAGGTATTATGATAAGGATGGAAACGATTTAAATCCAGCTGCCAAAAATATGGTAAAGGTTGAAACAATCGATTTTAGAAATATGGATAGGAGACTTTTTGAGTCAAAAATTTTACTAGCAACTAGCCTTAATATGACACTTTTTGGCAAAAATTCTTTTTTAGATACTAGACCTATAAGAAAAGGTGCCAAAAAAAATGAAATTATAGACCTTGCAAAAGGCTCCAAACACTTTTTTAAATGTGTAAGCAAGGCTTATGAAGTAGAAGAGATAGATTTTCCATCTCTTGGTTCGGGAGGAGGAGTAGCTTGGGCCCTTTATACTGTATGTAGGGCCAAGGTTCAAAATTCTATGGACTTAATTTTGGAACTTGTTGATTTTGAAAGTCTAATAAAAGGAAAAGATGTTTTGATTTTGGGAGAAGATGTTGAAGAGTTCCAGGCTCAATCATCTATAAACCTTGCCAAGCTTGCAAAAAGATATAAGCCTGATATAAGGGTAATTTTTTTGGAAGACGAAAAAAGCGATAAACTAGAAAAAACAGATGTTATAGATAAAATATATGACTATAAAATTGATGATTATGTAGATAGAAATGACTACAAGGATGAAATCAAAAGAATAGCCAGAGAACTTTATGACAAGGATCTTTTTAAAAGTTTGGAAAAAATTTGCTGAATGCTTTTTTTATAAATAGTGAAAAATTATCAAAAAGCTATATAATATATGTCAAATCAATAAAATGGAAGAGAGTAAAATGGCAAAAACAAAAATGACAAGAACTTTAATCATAATAAATATAGCGGTATTTCTGATAATGACAGCTTTTGGGGGTACAGAATCCATAGACAACCTAGTAAGGTTTAATGCTTTAGTTAAACCTTTGGTTTATCAGGGTCAATGGTGGAGATTAATATGCGCTCAATTTATTCATATAGGATTTTTCCATATTCTAATGAACATGTATTTTTTAAATGAAATTGGGCCAATCTTTGAAAAACTTTATGGGCCAAGAAACTTTTTGATAATTTATTTACTTTCAGGTCTAATAGGAAATCTCTTTACCTATGCTTTTGGGTCCTTAAATTCTGTAAGTGCAGGAGCTTCTACTTCCCTTTATGGACTTTTGGGCCTTGCTATAGGCATAATGTTAAATTATCACAATGATGAAATTTTAAGATCTTTTGGAGCATCCTTTATTTCTGTTGTAGCAATAAACTTGATTTATTCTTTTCTAATGCCAAGAGTTGGAATTTTGGGTCACCTTGGAGGCTTTATAGGAGGCCTAGTGCTTGCAGGAATTTTTCCTATAATTAACAGAGATCTTCCCAAAACTAGGATTAGCCTTGCTCTTGTAATTCTTGTAATTTTACTTATAGGCTTTATTTATATAGGAAATAGAAGCGTAAGAATGGGTATATAGGATGAAAAAATCTAGGATAGGTAAGTATATTTTTACTTTCTTTTCTTTGCTTATTTTACTATCATCCTGTAACAAAAATACCAAGACAAGTAAAGAAAATGTGGAAAGTGTAGATATTAAAAATTTAAATATAAAATATGTAAAAGAGCAAAGACAAACTTTTAAAAATTCTTCCAAGAAAAAGGACTTTGAAAAAATTTACGGTTTTGGTAAGTATTCAGATGCCATAAAAATAAATGACAGTCTGGGAAATTTGGCAGCCTTTGAACTAGGCAATTATAACCTTGGAATTTCTTTGGAAAAATCAAGTCTTGCAAGTGGAGCTATATCGGCTTTTGTATCATATTTTGACAAAAAGGATGAAAAACTAGAAAAGCCTAAAGAAATAGAATTTGGACCTATTTGGGTTGATGATCCAAAGCCTATCTCAAATATTACTTTTGACAAATTGACTACAGCAAGCGGAGACATGCTTGTGGTAAGTCTTTCGGTAATATCTGCTTATAATCAATACTCAGCTTACTATATCTACAACAAAAACATGGCTTTAGTTGCTTATTTTAGCTTTTCAAACTCCGTTTCAAATATAAGTGTGAAAGTAGAAAGCTTAGATAAGCTATATTATCCAGATGGCAATTTTTCAAATCCTGGTTCTATAAGTGAAGCTAGCAAGGCTAGGGTAGACATGGAGGAAAAAATATTAGAAGAAGTGGAAAAAACTTATGGTATCAAATATAAGAAGGTCTTTCAAACAGTAGATGGAGAAAAGATTGCTGTGGCACATTTTCCACAAGATTCGGCTAAGACTATGAAGATAGTAACTATAGAAAGCCTTACAAATTTAGAAAAATATCCAAGCTATGGGGGTTATTTTAGAATTTATTAAATTAAGATAAAGAAAAAACTTTGGCTCTTTTCTTATATAGTTAAGAATTTCTCTTAGGGTATAATATTATTGATAAAGAGAGAAATCAAGGAGGAAATATGGAAAGAAGTACAATAGATGAACAGCTAAAGTGGGATACTTCAAAGATTTTTAAGGAAGATGAAGATTTCTACAAGGCAATTGAGAAAATAAAAGAACTAATAGAAGTAAACAAGGCCTATAAGGGAAAGATAACAGAAAATGCTGATACTTTCTATAATTTTTTACAAGATAATGAGAAATTAGAAAGACTAGCAGCCAAAGCTGATGTATATGCTTCTCTAAAATCTGACGAAGACACCCGAGTTACCAAATATCAAGAGATGCGTCAAACTATAACAAATCTTTATTCTAAGTTGCAAAGTGAGCTTTCTTTCATAAGCCCAGAAATTTTAAATACTTCTTATGAGAAAATAAAATCTTTTATTGACCAAAAAGATCAGTTAAAGATATATGAACATTTCTTTGAAAATTTCTTTAGGGAAAAAGACCATACCTTAAGTGAAGCAGAAGAAAAGATTATAGCTTCATATTCCAAGCTATCACAAGTTCCACAAATGACCTTTATGATACTTAATAATGCCGATATGACTTTCCCTTCTGTAGAAAAAAATGGAGAAGAGATAGAAATTACCAATGCTAATTTCACCCAACTTCAAGAAGATCCAGACAGGGATTTTAGAAGAGAAGTTTACGAAAAATTTTACCAAACTTACAAGCAATTCTCAAATACAGCGGCAAGTCTTTTGGATGGAGAGCTTACAGCCAACAATATAGTGGCTAAACTAAGGAAATATTCTTCTGCAAGAGAGATGTCACTATTTAAAAATAATATACCAGAAGAAGTATATGACAACTTAATAGAAGTCGTTCATGAAAATATGGATATTCATAAAGACTATACCAAACTTAGAAAAGAGGTCTTGGGCCTAGAGGATATGTCCTTCCATGATATTTATGTGCCATTAGTAGAAGACTATAACAAAAAATATAGCTTTGAAGAAGCAAAAAGCTTGATAATGGAAGCCATAAAACCTCTTGGCAAAGATTATGTAGACCAAGCAGCTAGGGGCTTTGAAGAAAGATGGTTTGATGTTTGTGCAAATACAGGAAAAAGATCGGGTGGATATTCATCAGGCTCCTATGATACAGAACCATATATCCTTTTAAACTACAATGATTCACTAGATTCTATGTTTACAACTGTTCATGAGCTTGGTCACTCTATGCATTCTTATTATACAAGGAAAAACCAACCTTTTATTTACGGTTCCTACTCAATATTTTTGGCAGAAATCGCATCAACAACCAATGAACTTCTTTTATTAAATTATATGCTAGATCATACAGAAGATAAGAAGCAAAAAGCATATTTGTTGGATCATTATGTAAATTCCTTCAAATCTACAGTATTTAGACAAACTTTGTTTGCAGAATTTGAACACAAGGTAAACAAACTAGTAGAAAAATCTCTACCAGTAACAGCAGAAAGCCTAGACAAAATTTACCATGATTTAAATGTAGAATACTTTGGAGCTGCCATTGATGTTGACCAATATATATCAACAGAATGGGCAAGAATACCACACTTTTACATGTTCTACTATGTCTTCCAATATGCAACAGGATTTTCAGCAGCAGTAAGTCTATCAGAAAAAATCCTCCATGGAACAGATGAGGACAGAGAAAAATATCTAAACTTCCTAAAGGCAGGAGAAAGCAAATATCCCCTAGAAGTTCTAAAAGAAGCGGGCGTTGATATGACAAACAAACTTGCCCTACAAAAAGCTATGGATGTAGCTAGAGAAAAGATGAAAGAGTTAAGGGAAGTTTTAGGAAAATAAGGAAAAAAAAGACAGCATTACCTATCTTGGTAGTGCCGCCTTTTTATTTAAAGCTGAAAGAAGTTATACTCAACTAAGAATTGAATCAAGTTTCCTATAATCTATTCTTTCATTATTTTTATAACTTCTTCTAATGATGGATAAGTTGTAACTAGATGCTTTTCAAACTCAAATTTATCTGAAACATCGTGTACTAGAGAAATGATACGGTTTATAAAATTTTCATCTTCTAGTCGATATTTAAATTTAGATATTAAGAAAATCTTATTAATTCTCTCTCCAAAACTAATACCAACTATGTCATCTTCATCATATAACACGTCATTATTCACGTATGGAAACTGCCATATTTCATAGCTTTTATTTTTTTCAATTCTTCTAGGGTAACATGCGACCAAATCTTCATTTGTAAGCATTGTTTCATCTGAATACTTCAATCATATCACTCCTTACATTCCTAACGCGGCTGATAATGCAGCCCATGCTGCTATATCATCTATCGGTCCTGTGAAAATATTTACTGCAGAAACCACAACCAAGACTCCAGCCCCTTTTTTAGCTAATAACTTATTTATTCAAATTTTCTTTAACATATTCTAAGGCTTCTTTATTTTTTTCTATAGTGTAATTTATAATTTCATCATCTTGAGCAGCTGATAAGAACATGGCTTCAAATTGAGCAGGTGGGAGTAGGATTTTTTCTTTTAGCATATAGGAGAAGTATTTTTCGTAGGCTTTGGTATCTGCTTTTTTAACATCGTCATAGGATTCTATTTGGTCAAATTCTCCAAAGAAAAGACAGATCATAGTATTAAATCTAGTAGTCATAGCTGGAAGAGCTACTGATTTAATATTATCGTTAAAGCCTTCTTCCAAGAGTTTTGCATTTTTCTCAAGCTTATCGTAAATTGACGGATTTTCTTTTAAAATTTTTAAAACATCAAGCCCCATTTTCATGGCTAGGGGATTTCCTGAAAGAGTTCCTGCTTGGTAGACGTCACCAAGTGGGGATAGATGTTCCATAATTTCTCTTTTGCCTGCAAAAGCTCCAACTGGAAGCCCTCCACCTATAATTTTTCCAAGACAATATAAGTCAGGTTCTATTCCAAAAAGAGTCTTTACAGAGCCAAATTTACATCTAAAGGCAGTAATTACTTCGTCAAAGATTAGCAAAATATTTTCTTTTTCTGTGATTTCCCTTAAACTTTTAATGAAATCTAATTTGGGACTTACAACTCCCATATTACCAGCGACAGGCTCTATAATGACACAGGCTATTTGACCCTTGTATTTTTCTATTGTATTTTTAACATTTTCTATATCATTGTACCTACAAACAAGGGTATCTTTTGTTATATCGACAGGAACGCCTTTTGATGTTTGAACATTGTAGGTTAAAGTTCCACTTCCACTTTTTACAAGCAAACAGTCGCTATGGCCATGATAGCAACCTTCAAATTTTATTATCTTATCCCTACCAGTAAATCCCCTAGCAAGCCTAATAGCAGACATAGTAGCTTCTGTGCCGGAATTTACCATCCTAACCATATCTGTTCCTATTGCTTGAGTTAAGAATTTTGCCATTTCTACTTCTATATTTGTAGGAAGACCAAAGGTCAAACCTTCTTCTAAGTATTTTTTTCCCCTTTCTATTAAAAATTTATTGGAATGGCCTAGGATTAAAGGACCCCAAGAGTTTATAAAGTCTATATATTTTTCTCCATTTTCGTCAAAAATATAGGGACCCTTTCCATATTTAGCAAAAACAGGTTCCATATGAACTGATCCAAAAGCTCTTACAGGTGAGTTTACTCCACCAGGTATATATTTTTTTGCCTCTTCAAATAAAGTCATCTTATTCTCCTCTTAATTTTTTTGCTATTTCTTTTGCATGGTAGGATATTATTAGTTTTGCTCCTGCTCTTTTTATAGAAATTAGACTTTCATAAATTACATCTTCATTTAAAAGTCCGCACTTTATAGCATTTTTGATCATGGAATATTCTCCACTTACATTGTAGGCTACAATATTTGTATTAAAAGTTTCTTTTGCACGGGAGATTATATCAAGATAAGCTAAGGCTGGTTTTATAATTATGAAGTCTGCATCTTCTTCTAGGTCAAGTTTAATTTCTCTCATTGCTTCATCGCTATTGTGATAGTCCATTTGGTAGGATTTTCTATCACCAAAGGCAGGTGCTGAATCGGCAGCTTCCCTAAAAGGACCATAGTAATTTGAAGCATATTTTGCACTATAAGCCATAATTGGAAGATCTTTATAACCATTAGAATCCAAGACCTGTCTAATTTTTTTTACCCTAAAGTCCATCATATCAGAAGGAGCTACTATATCAGCCCCAGCTTTTGCATGTGATAGGGCTATTTTTGCTAGGTAGTCTATAGTTGTGTCATTATCAACCTTGCCACTTTTGTCCAAGATGCCACAATGTCCGTGATTTGTATATTCACACATACAAACATCTGTAATAACTAAAATGTCAGTACTTATTGCTTTTATCTTTCTAATTGCCCTTTGGATTATTCCATTTTCATCATAGGCACAACTTCCCTTCTCATCTTTGTGATCAGGAATGCCAAAAAGAATTACAGCCCTTATTTTAAGATCTTCTAATTCCCTTATCTCTTTTTCCAACATATCTACGGAAAAATGATAGACATCAGGCATGGATGGAATTTCTTCTTTTATACCACTTCCTTCAACAACAAAAAGTGGATAAATAAAATCACTTACACTTAGGTTTGTTTCTTCTGTCATTTCTCTTAATATTTTAGAATTTCTAATTCTTCTCATCCTCATAGTATTCCTCTATTCTTTCTAATAAGCTTTCAGAACTTGCTATATCAGCTTGTAAAATTTCTCCTATTCCCTTATTCTTTAAAGTTTGTGTAGTAATATTTCCTATAGAAAATATTTTTGCACCATCCAAAGCCTCTTTTCCATAAACTTCTATAAAATTATTTACAGAAGATGATGACATAAAGAGGGCAAGATCTATTTTTCCCCTAAATTTTACTTTTTCTCTTACAATTTTGTTATCATAAATTGTTAGCTCTCTTAAATTTGACTTTTCTTTCATCTTTTTAATTATGTAAGCCCTTGTAAGGCTTGAATGGGGAAGGTAGACCCTATCTTCTTTTCTCATAATAGAAAAAAGTTTCTCGTAAAGTTTTTCTGCGACTCCTTCTCTAGAATAGAAAGATACTTTCAAATTGTACTTTTCTATAACTTCTTTACACTTGCTACCTATGGCTGCAATCTTTACATTGCCTATTTTTCTGATATCATATTTTTTTAATAAAGTTTCAAAAAATATCCTAACAGAATTTACAGAAGTAAAAATCAAATAGTCATATGAAAAATTATCAATATCTTTTTCCAAAATGTCTAAATTTATAGGCTCTATGGTAAAGGTCGGCGCATTTATTACGTTTGCCCCAAGATTTTTGAGTCTTTCAGAAAGTATTAAGGAGTCCTTAAAAGATCTTGTTATAAGCACGTTTTTATTAAAAAGAGGTCTTCTTTCAAAATAATTTAAATCATCACTAAGCCCTATAGTCTTTCCTACAACTATTAAAGTGGGGGATAAAAATTCTTTATTTTTTATATCGAAAAGGACCCTATTTATTTTTGTCTTAAATACTTTTTGATTGTTATAGCCTCCATTTGAAATTATAGCTATATTAGTATCCTTATCAATTCCACCTGCTAAGAGGTCATTTACAATTTTTTCTATATTGTTAAGGCCCATATAAAAAACAAGAGTGCCCTTGAGTTTAGCGTATTCTTTAAAAGAAACTTCCTTGTTTTTTTCCCTATGACCTGTAATATAAGTAACAGAAGTGACAAGGTTTCTGTGAGTTTGGGGTATGCCTGCTGCATTTAAGACTACACTTCCTGCACTAAGACCTGGATAAACTTCAAAAGCTATCCCATTTTCTTTTAAATATAAGGCTTCTTCACTGCCCCTAGCAAAGACATAGGGGTCACCTCCCTTTAGGCGGACTACTTTCTTTCCTTCTTTAAATTTTTCTCCTATAAGTTTATTTATCTCATCTTGGCTAAGGGTGTGGTGGGAGGATTTTTTCCCTACATAAATAAGTTCTTTTTTTCCCCTAAATTCATCTATGATATCTGGATTTAAAAGCCTATCATAGATAATTGTATCGCATTCTTTAAGGGCCTTATAAACTTTTAAACTTATATTATCTTTTTCTCCAATCCCACAGCCTGCAATTATTACCTTTCTTTTCATCTTAGCTCCTTAAATTTTTTGCCAAAGTTTTAGCAAGCAAAATGCCATCTGAAGCTTTGCCAGAAACTTTAGAAAATTTCAAATTTTCATCAAAATCACTCTTGTAACAGCCATAAAGGTTTAACTTGTCTCCCATAAGCTCTGTATAAATACCAATAGGTGAGCTACAAGTGGCAGATAGTTCTTTTTGAAAAGTCCTTTCGACCTTCATCCTAAAGGAAGAAAAAGGATCTTTATTTTGCTCAAAAATTTTCATCAAATAAGTATCCTCTTTTCTAATTTCTATGCCCAAAATTCCCTGACAAGGAGCAGGTATAAAAATTTTGGGGTCAAGAATTAGATAATTAAAATCGTATTTTAATCTATCAAGACCTGCTTTTGCAAAGATAGCCCCGTCCATATTTTCATTTTTTACCTTTTCAAGTCTTGTGTCAATATTACCTCTTATAGATTTTATAGTTATGCCTTTAAAAAAACTTTCTAGTAAAAACTTTCTTCTTACAGATGAAGTTGCAATAATTTTTCCTTCTAAGTTAGAAAAGTCCTTTGGTATTTTTTTTCCTACAAAAACGTCTCTTGGGTCAGCTGCTTTAAGAGGCTCTAAAAGCTCTAAAGTATCTGGTAAAATAGATGGCAAATCTTTTAAGGAATGGACAGCAAGGTCAATTTCCTTATTTATTAGTTTTTTTTCAATCTCTCTTGAAAATACGCCGTTTCCCCCAATTTTATCTATTGGTCTATCTAAAATTTTATCTCCACTTGTTGTAATTTTTACAAGTTCTACCCCATATCCTTCTTTTTCCAAAAAATCTTTTACGCTTACAGCCTGTATAAGGGCAAGCTTACTTGATCTCGTTCCAATTTTTATCTTCATGTAAACCTTCTATATATCTTTGTATTTGACTTTTGTCCAAAACAATAGCTTTTTTCATAAGCTCTTTTATGTTTTTATCCCCTCTTTTTTTAAGTTCACTTCTTAATTTTATCAATAAGTCTATTTTCTCATAATCTTTTTTTTCTATGTACTTACAAAAATCTTCTGCCAAGTATTTGGCAAGAGATGGCGCCTTTCCTCCTGTAGAAAGGGAAAAAACCAAATCGTTCTTCTTACATATTTTATTTAAGAAAAAATCTGAATCAAGAACATCAGCTGTATCCAAAGTTGGAATTTTTAAAAATTTTGCTTTTTTTCTTAAATAGGCATTTAAATTTTTATCTTTCGTAGCTATAATTAAAAAATCGCAAAAAAAATTATCGTAATTTTCATTAACTTCTTCTTTTATTAGCCTAAGTCTATCCTGGTTTTCATCCCTAAGCTTATAAAATTCATCCAAAAAATTCTTGGAGACTATATCTATTAGAAAGTCTCCCCTAAGTAAAGTTTTTGTCTTTATTAGGGCGGCTTTTCCAGCCCCTATTATTTTGATTTTTTTTCCTTGACTATTAATAGAAATAGGGAAAAATTTCATTGTTTATAAACCTCCTCCAAGAAACTTGTAAGCTCTTGTTTTTTAGAATTGTCCATAGTAGAACTTTTTATCTTTAAAATTTGATCCCTGGAAACCTTGTTTAAGGCGCTTTTTATTATTTTTTCAACCTTTATCCTTTGACCATGAGATAAATTTAATTTTCTATCTAAGTATGAAAGGGTAAAGTCCTTAACTTCTTCGCATTTATCATTTACTACATTTAATAGAGAAGAAAAATCAACTTCCTTAATTTGCCTATAAATTTCGCAAGCCTTATTTTGGATGTCCTCATCATATAGGGCAAGTTTTTCTTTTCTTAGATTTAAATTTGCATCTGATATTTTTTGCAACTTATCAATATTATAGAGGTGAACATTTTTTATATTTTCAACATCTTGATCCACATCTCTTGGCAATGACAAATCAAGGACATACTTCTCGCTTGTGTTTTCTTTAAAAAATTCTTTTTTAATTATTGTGTGAGGACTTTTGGTAGCAGAAATTATCAGATCAAAATCATCTATAAAGTCTCCTATTTTTTTAAAATCCACAAGTTTTATAAAGGGATATTTTTCTTTCAATTTCAAGGAGTTTTCCATATTCCGATTGCTCACAGAAATATCTGCTCCATAATCTATAAGATAAGTGATTGAAAGAGATCCCATTTTCCCAATTCCAACTACCAGAGCTTTCTTATCTTTTATGCCAAACTTTTGGTCAATATCTTTTAAGGCTATGTAGGCGGTAGAAATTGGAGTCGCAGAAACTCCACTTTCAGTTTTTATCCTCTTTGCAAAAGAGATTGCTTCTCTAAATATATAATTTAAGTATTTTTTGGAAAAATGAAGACCTTGACTTTGATCTAGGGCATCTTTAATTTGTCCTAATATTTGGTCTTCTCCAACTATTAGGCTTTCTCTTCCTAAGGCTAAGTTTAAAAGGTGATTTATGGCATCTTTTTCTTCAAGTAAAAAAACTCTATTCGATAAGTTATCTATCTTAAAAAATTTCTCATAAAAATCCACCGCTTCATTCTTTTTAAAATCATCACTTGCTATAAGATATATTTCTGACCTATTGCAGGTTGATAAAATTATGGCTTCACTTGCCTTTGAAGAAAGCAAAATGTCGCAAGCTTCTATGGTTTTTGATTCTGTAAAATGAAGTTTTTCACGCAAATCTATAGGGCACATATTATGATTAATTCCAAAAACTAAAAATTTCATAAAAACTCCTTAACATCTTAAAAACAAATATTTTTTGCAATTTAATTATATCACTAGTTAGTTTTTTATGACAAAATATGGCAAGTAAAAGCTAAGGACAAGAAAAATTCAAAAATTATAGGCAAAGATTAAAAAAAATAATCATACTTTCTACCCCAAAGAAACGATTTTGTGATAATATTATAGTATAAAATTATATCTTAGGAGGTAATATGTCCGGTTTTGATTACAAAATCACAGGGGACAAAAAAGAAGAACTTTTTGATGCTCTATCAAAAGAGTTTGACTTGTATGGCCCTGTAAGAGAAATTAGAGGAGGAAGATATTGCGATACAGATGCAATAATGTATAGGCAATTGGACAGTTTAGGTAAAATAGAGTATAAAGAAAAATCTACATATTCACCTAAAGAAATGTTAACACCGTTTACAGAAACTTTGTTTTATTTTAACGAAGATTCATACACAGAAACTAGCGAAAGATATAAAAAGAAAGTTTTAGTTTTTGTAAGAGCTTGCGACATAAATGCAATAAAATATCTAGATGATATTTACCTTAGAAATGGTAATGTAGAAGATCCTTTCTACAAAAGACGTAAAAAAATGGTTTATTACGCCCTAATGGAATGTCCTCAATCTTTGGATGATAATTGTTTTTGTCTAAGCACAAACACAAACAAAACAGATGACTATACCCTAGCTGTAAGATTTAATGATGATAAGAGCATCAACTTAAAACTAAAAGATGAAAGCTTAAAAGATTTACTAGAAGGATTTGAAAAAGAAGAATTTGACCTAAAATTCCCTGAAGAAAATTCATTTACAGTAGAATTTCCTGAAATAAGAAATAATTATGAGGCAAATGAACTTGCAAAAGATCCTATGTGGGATGAATTTCAAAATAGATGTATAGGATGCGGATCTTGTACAACAGCTTGCTCAACATGTACTTGCTTTACAACAAGAGACATATCATATACAGCAAATAGGCATGTTGGAGAAAGAAGAAGAACAAATGCTTCTTGTATGACAAAAGATTTTGACCTAGTAGCAGGTGGTGGAAAATTTAGACCAGAAATAAAAGATAGATATAGGTTCAAAATCCTACATAAAATTTATGCCCACAATAAGAGATTTAACGATGGTCCTATGTGCGTAGGCTGCGGTCGTTGCTCAGCTCATTGCCCACAATTAATAAGTTATCCTGAAACAATAAATAAAGTTTCGAAAGCACTTAAGAGAATAAGAGAAGAAGAGGAGGAATAAAAATGGAAAATAATATAAAAACAGACCTTTCATTAAAAGACAATCCTATTCGTCCACAAGCCTATAAAATATTAAAGATAGAAAAACATACCCAAATAGAATGGACTTTTAGAATAGAATTTGAAAAAGAAATGGTTCCTGGACAATTTCTAGAACTTTCCCTTCCTAGAATAGGAGAAGCTCCTATCTCTGTAAGTGGTTTTGGAGATAATTTTGTAGAACTTACAATAAGAAATGTTGGTGAGGTAACCAAAGAAATCTTTGAAAAAAAGGTAGGAGACTATATTTTTGCAAGAGGACCTTATGGTAATGGTTGGCCAATAGAAGACTTAAAGGGCAAAAATATTATTGTAGTAGCAGGAGGTACAGGACTTTCCCCTGTTAGAGGACTAATAGAATATATAAGAAAAAACCCTGATGATTTCAAAGATTTATACTTAATATCAGGCTTTAAAAATCATAATTCTGTCCTATTCAAAGAAGATTTGGAAAAATGGAAAAATACAGAAAAATTCCATACAAGATATACTTTGGATACAGAAGAATACCAAGGATTCAAAAAAGGAATGGTAACAGAATATGTCAAAGAAATACCCTTCAAAGACTTTGATGAAAACTTTGCATGTTTGATGGTAGGTCCTCCAGTAATGATAAGATTTACAGCTTTAGCCTTCCTAAAAGAAGGAGTAAAAGATGAACAAATATGGACTAGTTTCGAAAGAAGAATGTCTTGTGGAGTAGGTAAGTGTGGACATTGTAGAATAAACGATACATATGTTTGCCTTGACGGTCCAGTCTTTAATTACACAAAGGCAAAGGAATTATTAGATTAAGGAGATTATATGACAAAAGATATGGATGTAGCAGCTTTAAGAAATTCCTGCTTTAGACAATCAAAAATACCTGGAGAATTTATGCTTCAAATGAGAGTTCCAGGTGGAGTTGTAGATGCCAAATGGCTCAGTAAAGTTCAATATATATGCCAAACATGGGGCAATGGAGATTTCCATTTAGGTACCAGACAAACCTTTGACATACCAGGTATAAAATATGAAAATATTCCAGCAGTAAATGAATATATAAGAGACTATATAGATGCTATAGAAAATGATATGTGCGATTTAGGAATGGATGTTACAGATGATGGCTATCCATTCATAGGACCTCGTAATATTGTAGCTTGTATAGGTGGTATCCATTGTATAAAAGCTGCACAAAATACACAAAGACTTGCAAAAAAACTTGAAAAATTAATTTATCCTAGCCCCTACCATATAAAAATTGCAGTAGCAGGTTGTCCAAATGACTGTGCCAAGGCACAATTCACAGACTTTGGTTTTATAGGAACAACAAAACCAGTTTATGAAATAGACCGTTGTATAGGTTGCGAAGCTTGTGTAGACAAATGTAAGGCAGCCGCAACTAGGGTCTTATCCTTAAATGACAACCACAAGATTGACAAGGACACTTGCTGTTGCGTAGGCTGTGGAGAATGTGTAGCAGCATGTCCTACAAGTGCTTGGAGAAGAAATGAGAAAAAGCTATGGACAGTAATGATAGGTGGAAGATCAGGTAAACAATATCCAAGAATGGGAGCTGTATTTGCAAAATTCATGGAAGAAGATGCAGTAATCCAAATGATGAAAAATTGGCAAGAATTTTCCGCATATGTACTTGATGGAAAGCCTGTTTACCTCCACGGAGGCCATCTAATCGACAGGGTAGGTTTCCCAACCTTCAAGAAAATGATGCTAAAAGATGTAGACTTAAATCCAGAATGTCTAATAGCAGATAGGGTAAACTGGACAGAAAAAGAATACAGATCAAATATAAATGTAAAACCTATAGCAGATCATAAGACTTTAAAATAAGGAGTTATAATGTCAACAGAAATTTTTGGGCCAAAAGATTTATTAGAATCCCTAGTAAGACTAGAAAAAAATGGTTATGAATTTTACAGTAAAGCAAGTGAAAAATTTGATGACTTAGAAGTAAAAGAATTCTTCAAATTCTTAGCAAACCAAGAATTAGGCCATGAAAAACTATACAAAGAACTAGCAGAAGAAGTAGCAACATCAAGTTCAAACACAAGTAGACAATCATATGATGAAGAATACAATGACTATCTACAATCATTAGTAGAAAATACATTTAACTTTGAACTTGACCAAAATCTAAAAGATGTAAAAAATGTCTATAAGTTTGCTCTAGGTTTAGAAAAAGACACTATAATATTTATAGGAGAGCTTAGAAATATATTGCCAGATTTCAAAAAAGAAATATTTGAAAAAGTAGAAAAAGAAGAAAGAGGCCATATCAAACTTATAAATGATTGGTACAAAAAATATATAAACAAATAAGACTTGTAAGTAAATAAAGCTGTTAGAAAGGCCTTTTTTCTAATGGCTTTTTTAATACTAAGTCATAGAAAAGCAAAAATAAGCAAAAAAATTTGACAAAGAAAAACAAAGATAGTATTATAGCAAAGCACGACAAAAATCTGGGTTAGAAGAAAAAGCAAAAAAACTGTCAAGCGCAAATTAAAATGTCAGTAAAAATATCAAAACATTAGCCCGGTTTTTTCCTTGGGGCTTTGCCCCAAACCCCATCCTCGAAGGATTCGTCAGCCAATTAAATTGGCTGGACACAATAGGATATTTT
>JAQYEZ010000036.1 GCA_028723425.1 Peptoniphilaceae bacterium
ATTCAAAATACTCATTCATAGTCAAATCCACCTTTTTCATTTTCAATTACCTCCTAAGAGATAATTTTACAATATTTTTAATTGAATTACTGACAAATTTATTTGTGTTTCTACTATGACAATATCACTTGCGTTCTACATGTTCTACAAAAAAATAAAAAAATATTTGACAAAGATTAAACAGTGTTATATACTATAGTCAAAATAATTGGAAGCGCTTCCAATTATTTGCAATCATTGTTTAAAGGTGACTTTATGAATATTTATGATATAGCTAAAAAATGTGGAGTATCTATATCTACTGTATCAAGGGTAATGAATAACTCTGGAGCAGTGAGCGAAAAAACAAGAAAAAAAGTAGAAAGAGCAATAGCAGAGGAAAAATTTGTTCCCAACAATGTAGCTCGTTCTCTTGCATCAAACTCAACAAAACTGGTTGGTCTTATGGTTCCAGATGTTAGAAACTCTTTCCATGCCCAAGTAGCATACGAATTGGGTGAGATCCTTAATTCAAAAGGATATGTTACTATATTGTCTAATACAACGGATCTGTTAGATAAAAAGCTTGAAATGTTGAAAGTTCAAGAAGAACAAATGGTTGATGCCATTATTACAGTTGGATCATCTTATGGAGAAAGAAAGTTTCTTGATGAATCCTTAAAGCTTTCAAAGAATATACCAATTGTTCAAATTAATAACTATTGCCCTGGCTTGATTTCTGTTTATTGTGATGAAGAAAATGGAATGTTACAGTCTATGAAAAATTTTAAAAATAAAGGCTATGAGAAACCATTATTTGTATCACAACCAACTATGTTTGAAACAAGGGCTTATGAATCTAAGAAACTTGGTTTTATCAAGGGCCTTGAGGCATATTATCCCAAAGTAGATTTCATGCAACAAAAGATTTATAACTTTAATAAAGATATAGATAAAGTCTTTAAGTTTATAGATGAAAACAATATAGATGCCATACAATTTGAAAACGATAACCTTGCTATAAAATTTCTTAAATATTTTATAGATAAAAAAATAAATATTCCTGAAGAAATGGGGCTTGTTGGTTTTGATAACAATGATGCTACTAATTATACCTATAAAAGGATATCTTCTATTGACCATAGAATACATGACCACGCCCAAGTTGCAGTAGATTTTTTGATGAAAGTGTTAAATGGTGAGGATGAGTTTATAAATTATCAAAATATCATTAAACCAAAGTTTGTAGCTAAGGAAACGACAAGGAGGTAAGATGAAAAATATTAAAGAAGAATTTGGTCAAAGAAATAAATTGAAAGAAACTATTTTACAATTCGGAGAAGGAAATTTTTTGAGAGCTTTTGCAGATTGGATGATTGATTTATCAAATGAGAAATATCAATCACCAGGATCTGTTGTAATTGTTCAACCTATAGAACAAGGTCTTGCAGATATTATTAATAGTCAAGACGGACTCTATACCTTATCAATGAGGGGAAATTCCTTAGAAGGAAAAAAGATAGAAAATAGAGTGATTAAGTCTGTTTCAAGGGCTATTAATCCTTATAGCGATTTTGAAAGCTATAAGAATTTTATAGAAAGTGAAGATTTAAAGTATGTAATATCAAATACTACAGAAGCAGGAATTACATATGTCAAGGAAGATTTGAAGTTAGATAGGGTTCAAGATTCTTTTCCAGCCAAGGTTGCACAACTTTTATATATAAGATACAAGAAGTTTAAGGGTGATGTGGACAAGGGCTTGGTATTCTTCCCAGTTGAATTAATTGATGATAATGGACATTATTTAAGGGAATATGTTTTAAAACATATAGATAATTGGAAGCTAGAAGAATCTTTTAAAACTTGGGTAGAAGAAAACAATTTCTTTACATCTACTCTAGTTGATAGAATAGTAACTGGTCGTCCTTCAAAAGAAGAAGCAGAGAACTTCTACAAAGAAAATGGTTATGAAGATAAACTTTTAGTTTTTTCAGAATTATTTAACCTATGGGTTATTGAAGGAGATAAAAACTGGGCAAAAGAATTTGAATTTTTAGACCTACCTTGCAATGTTATATGGACTGATGATGTGAAGCCATACAAAAAAAGAAAGGTAAGAATCCTAAACGGTGGACATACATCTACAGTTCCAGCAGCAGTTATAGCTGGTTATGATATAGTAAGGGACTTTATGGAAGATGATATATTTGCAAGTTATCTTAATGACTTGATTGATAAGGAAGTTATTCCTACAATTGATCTTTCAAAAGAGGATTTAGTTAATTTTAAAGATCAAGTATTCTTAAGATTTAACAATCCATATGTAGATCATAAATTGTTAGCAATTACCCTTAACTCAATATCTAAATTTAATGCAAGATGCCTACCATCTATAGTTGATTATTATAATCTTTACAAACAAGTTCCTAAACATTTTGCTTTCTCCTTAGCAGCTTTACTAAGATTTTATACAATAGAAGAAAAAGATGGAAAGTATTATGGTAAAGATCAAAATGGTAGAGTTTATGAAGTTAATGATGATAAAAAAGTACTAGAGTATTTTGTACAAATATCTAAAAAAGAAGATTTTGTTAAAATGGCTTTAGCAAGTGATCTTTGGGAGTACGATTTATCAAAATTAGGAGAATTTAATAATACAGTTATTGATTACTATAATCAAATAATTGATAGTGATATAAAAAAGGTAATTAAAAACATATGAAAAGTTTTTTGAAAATAAATGACAAAGACAATGTAGCTATAGCAATCAAAGATATTAAAAAAGGGACAAACATTATTGACTATAATGTAGAACTTGTTGATGATATAAAAAAGGGACATAAATTTGCTATAAGAGATATAAAAAAATCTGAAGATATCATTAAATACGGTTTGCCTATAGGGCATGCTATTAAAGATATAAAAAAAGGTCAGTGGGTTCATGTTCATAATACTAAAACAAACTTATCAGACATTATAGAGTATAAATACCAAAAGGAAGAAGCGAAAAACTATGATAAGCTTGTAGATAAGTCTCTTAAATTTATGGGCTATAGGAGAGAAGACGGATCATGTGGTGTAAGAAATGAAATTTGGATTGTGCCTGCAGTAGGATGTATAAATCAAGTTTGCGAAAATGTAAAGAAAATTGCAGAAAAAAAGTATCCTAATCTTACCTTTAAAGTTTTGCATCATACACATGGTTGTTCTCAATTAGGAGATGATCTTTCAACAACAAGAAAAATTCTTGCTGGCTTAATAAAAAACCCAAATGCAGGTGGGGTCTTGGTAGTAAGTTTAGGATGTGAGAATAATCAAATTGATGGATTTAAAGAATTTTTAGAACCTATTAATGAAAAAAGAATTAAATTTATTACAGCTCAAGAGGTTGATGATGAATATGAAGCTTCTATGGAAAAAATTGACCAACTTGTAGACTATGTTTCTAGCTTTAAATTGGAAGCGCTTCCTATTTCGGAATTAAATATTGCCTTTAAATGTGGAGGTAGTGATGGCCTTTCAGGGATTACAGCAAATCCACTTTGCGGCTATGTTTCAGATAAGCTTGTGGCTAATGGAGCAATAACAATGTTGACAGAAGTTCCAGAGATGTTTGGAGCTGAAAAACTATTGATGAATAGAGCTCATAGTGAAGATGTATTTGAAGATTTAGTTGTTATGATAAATAACTTTAAAGATTATTTCAAATCATACGGTCAAAATATCTATGAAAATCCATCTCCTGGTAACAAAGAAGGAGGAATTACAACCTTAGAAGATAAATCTTTGGGCTGTATACAAAAGGGCGGTTCAAGTGAAATTGTAGATGTGTTAGACCTTGGAGAAAAAGCAAGAACTAGGGGCTTAAATTTATTAAACGGTCCTGGTAATGACCAAGTTTCATGTACAAATCTAGCAGCAAGTGGTGCAGCTATAATTGTATTTACGACAGGCAGAGGTAATCCATTCGGTTCAGTAGTTCCAACCATAAAAATGTCTACCAATACTGACCTAGCAAAAAAGAAGAAAAACTGGATAGACTTTGATGCAGGAAGAATTTTAAGCGAGGATATGTCTTTTGAAGAACTAAGAGATGAATTTCTTTCATACCTTATAGAAGTTGCCTCTGGAAAGAAAACTAAAAATGAAGAATTTGGCTTTGAAGAAATAGCCTTATTTAAAAATGGTGTTATCTTATAAATATTTAGAATCCTAATATTAATATTGGGATTCTACACTTAAAGCAAATTTGTTAAAAAAATAATAAAAAAATTCAACTTAAAATTGAAGGAGAAGAAAAATGAAATTTTTAACAGAAGACTTCATGCTTCACAATGAATATGCCAAGACTCTTTTTCATAAATATGCCAAAGATCAACCAATCTTTGACTTTCATTGTCACCTAGAAGCAAAAGAAATCTATGAAAACAAAAACTT
>JAQYEZ010000037.1 GCA_028723425.1 Peptoniphilaceae bacterium
TTCTCAAAATCTTATAAATAATCTTTTGTTCGATGATAGGAGATATGACTTAGCAAGAGTTGGTAGATATAAATACAACAAAAAACTTGCTTTAAGAGATAGGATTGTAGGAAGGCTTGCAGCTAGTGATGTCCTAGATGATCAAACGGGTGAAATTTTTGTAAAAGCAGGAGAAATTATAGATAGAGATACTGCAATTGCTATAGAAAATGCTGGTATTAACCGTGTTGATATAACAGTTTTAAAAGCAGATGGCGAAGAACAAGTTCTAAGGATTTGCGGTAATCATTTTGTAGATCTTTCATCTTTTGAAGAATTAAAGGGTCTTGATATTGATGAAGATGAACTTTCAGAAAAGGTATATTACCCAGTTATGAGAGATATAATCGATAAGGCTGATTCTGATGAAGAAATAATAAGTCAGATAGAAAGAAGGAAGAAAGAACTTTCACCAAAGCACATTACAAAATCAGATATTCTCGCCATAGTTAACTACCAATTTAATCTTTTTGAAGGAATTGGAGAAGTTGATGATATAGACCACTTGGGAAACAGAAGAGTAAGGGGAGTAGGAGAACTATTACAAAATCAATTTAGGGTAGGTCTTGCTCGTATGGAAAGAGTTGTTAGAGAAAGAATGACAACCCAAGACCCAGACCTTGCAACTCCAGCAGGCCTAATCAATATCAAACCTGTAACTGCTGTTATCAAAGAATTCTTTGGTTCATCACAATTGTCACAATTTATGGACCAAACCAACCCAATGAGTGAATTAACTCACAAAAGACGTCTTTCTGCTTTGGGGCCTGGTGGACTTTCCAGAGATAGGGCAGGAGTTGAAGTAAGAGATGTTCATGATTCTCACTATGGCAGAATCTGTCCTATAGAAACTCCAGAAGGACCAAATATAGGACTTATCACATCTTTAACAACTTATGCAAGAATAAATAAGTACGGCTTTATTGAAACTCCATATAGAAAAGTAAGTAAAGATGGTTATGTTACAGATGAGATAGTTTATTTAACAGCGGATGTAGAAGATCTTTATATAATAGCTCAAGCAAATGAGCCTTTAGATGAAAATAATAGATTTGTCAATGAAAGAGTTTCTGGACGTGGTATAAATGGCGAAAACGACATTTATCCAAGAGAATCTATAGAATATATGGACGTTTCTCCTCAACAAATCGTATCTGTTGGTGCCTCTTTAATACCATTTTTGGAAAACGACGACTCAACTCGTGCCTTGATGGGTGCTAACATGCAACGTCAAGCAGTTCCTTTGATTAAAACAGAAGCCCCAATTGTAGCAACTGGTATTGAACATAGGGCTGCAAAGGACTCCGGAGTTTGTGTAATTTCCAAAAATGCAGGCCAAGTAGTTTATGTTGGAGATAACAGAATTAGAGTTAAAAGAGATTCTGATGGTCAAATGGATAACTACAAATTGCTAAAGTTTAAACGTGCCAACCAAGGTACAACCATAAACCAAAGGCCTATAGTTAAAAAAGGTGATCATGTAGAAGCTAATGAAATTTTGGCAGATGGTCCTTCAACAGATAATGGAGAACTTGCTCTAGGTAAAAATATACTTATAGCCTTTACAACCTGGGAAGGTTACAACTACGAGGATGCTATGCTTCTTAATGAACAACTTGTTATGGACGATGTTTTGACATCTGTTCATATAGAAGAACATGAATGTGAAGCAAGAGAAACAAAACTTGGCGCCGAAGAAATTACCAAGGATATTCCAAATGTAGGTGAAGATATGAAAAAGAACCTAGATGAAAATGGAATCATAAGAATTGGTGCTGAAGTTAAGTCTGGGGATATATTAGTTGGAAAAGTTTCACCAAAAGGAGAAACAGAGCTTTCACCAGAAGAAAGACTCTTAAGGGCAATTTTTGGAGAAAAAGCTCGTGAAGTAAGGGATACATCACTAAAAGTTCCCCATGGTGAAGCTGGTATTGTAGTTGATGTAAAAGAATACAACAAAAAAGATGGCGATGAATTATCACCAGGTGTAAATAAAGTAATAAGAGTATATGTAGCAACCAAGAGAAAAATTATGGTTGGAGATAAGATGTGTGGTAGACACGGTAACAAGGGTGTTGTTTCTAGAATTTTACCTAGAGAAGATATGCCATTCTTGCCAGATGGTACTCCTATCCAAATTTGCTTAAATCCACTTGGTATCCCTTCACGTATGAACATTGGACAAGTACTAGAAGTTCATATGGGACTTGCAGCTAGAACTATGGGATGGAAGATTGCTACTCCTGTATTTGATGGGGCTTTGGATACTGAAATAGAAGAAGCTTTGGAAGAAGCTAAAAAGATTGCTCCTTTTGTAAATAAGACAGGAAAAATATACTTAAGAGATGGTAGAACAGGGGAAGCCTTTGATAACCCAGTAACTGTTGGTGTAATGTACATGTTAAAACTTCACCACATGGTAGAAGAAAAAATCCATGCTAGATCTATTGGACCCTACTCCCTAGTAACCCAACAACCACTGGGTGGTAAGGCACAATTTGGTGGTCAAAGATTTGGAGAAATGGAAGTTTGGGCTTTGGAAGCCTATGGTGCATCCCATACCTTGCAAGAAATTTTAACAGTAAAATCAGATGATGTTACAGGTAGGGTTAAGACCTATGAAGCTATAGTAAAGGGCGAAAATATCCCTGAACCTGGAACACCAGAATCATTTAAGGTACTTGTAAAGGAACTTCAATCACTTGCTCTTGATGTGGAACTTTTGGATGAAAATGGCAATGTCATTGAACTTAAAGAAAACATTGATGATCAAGATAGATTTTCTCAAGTAGAAAAAATTGATGCAACAAAAATTAGAAGCCAAGCAAAAGCTATGAAAAAACAAATAAATACAGATGAAGATGTTTCTGAAGTTTTTGAAGCAACTGGAGTAAAAGATTACGAAGATTCAACAGAACAAGGTTATAATATAGAAGAAGTAGAAGAGTAAGGGGGATTTTTTGTCAGAATTACAAAACTTTGATGCTATGAGAATGAAGATAGCATCTCCTGAAAAAATAAGGTCATGGTCACATGGCGAGGTAAAAAAACCTGAAACAATAAACTATAGAACTCTTAAACCTGAAAAAGACGGACTTTTCTGCGAAAAAATCTTTGGACCAACCAAGGATTATGAATGCTCTTGTGGAAAATACAAGAGAATCAGATACAAGGGCGTTGTCTGCGAAAAGTGCGGAGTTGAAGTAACAAAATCAAAAGTTAGACGTGAAAGAATGGGTCATATAGAACTTGCTGCTCCAGTAAGTCATATTTGGTATTTCAAGGGGATTCCATCAAAGATGGGACTCCTACTTGATATGAGTCCAAGAGTTTTGGAAAAAATCCTCTATTTTGCCTCTTACGTTGTTATAAATCCAGGTCAAACTGACTTTTATGAAAAACAAGAAATCTCTGAAGCAGAATATCAAGAGGCTCTAGAAAATTATCCAGATGATACAGAATTTAAGGCAGAAATGGGCGCTGAAGCTGTAAAAGAGCTATTAAGCTCCATAGATTTGGATAAAGAATATCATTCATTATTAAAAGAACTTG
This sequence comes from Peptoniphilaceae bacterium, assembly GCA_028723425.1. GTDB lineage: Bacteria > Bacillota > Clostridia > Tissierellales > Peptoniphilaceae > Anaerococcus. The sequence continues at coordinate 3,592 of JAQYEZ010000037.1, forward strand.
AAGATGCTACAGGTCAAAAGAAAGTTAGAATTTCTAGAAGACTTGAAGTTGTTAACTCTTTTATTACATCAGGCAATAAACCTGAGTGGATGATACTTGATGTTCTTCCAGTTATGCCACCAGAACTTAGACCAATGGTTCAACTAGAAGGGGGAAGATTTGCAACAAGTGACCTTAACGATTTATACAGAAGAGTAATAAATAGAAATAATCGTCTAAAAAGATTGCTTGATATTGGAGCACCAGAAATCATAGTCAGAAATGAAAAAAGAATGCTCCAAGAAGCAGTTGATGCCCTTATAGACAATGGTAGAAGAGGTCGTGCTGTAACTGGCGCTTCTAATAGAAACATGAAGTCACTTTCTGATTTACTAAAAGGAAAGAGCGGACGTTTCAGACAAAACTTACTTGGTAAAAGAGTTGATTATTCAGGCCGTTCTGTAATAGTAGTAGGACCAAACTTAAAATTCAACCAATGTGGTCTACCACAAGAGATGGCTCTTGAGCTATTTAAGCCATTTATTATGAACAAGGTTGTAGAAAATGGCATGGCTCATAACTTAAAATCAGCAAAAAAAATGGTCGAAAAGAAAGATCCTAGAGTATTTGATATCCTAGAAGATGTTATAAAGGACCATCCTGTCTTACTAAACCGTGCTCCGACTCTACACAGACTTGGTATCCAAGCCTTTGAGCCAGTATTGGTAGAAGGAAAAGCTATAAAACTACATCCACTTGCTTGCCCAGCCTTCAACGCAGACTTTGATGGTGACCAAATGGCTATCCACTTACCTCTATCAAACGAAGCACAAATTGAAGCAAGACTACTTATGATGTCAACCAACAATATCCTAGGTCTAAAAGATGGTAAGCCAATAACAACACCTTCACAAGATATGGTTTTGGGAGCATATTACCTAACAACTATAAAAGAAGGTGCCAAGGGCGAGGGAATGATTTTTGAAGATATTGCCGAAATGAAAAAAGCCCTAGAAAACCACTATGTTACCCTACAAACCAAAGTTGGAGTTAGGATTAAAAAAGATGAAAATGATCCAGGAAAGATTGTAAATTCATCTGTAGGAAGATTTATATACAATGAGGGCATACCTCAAGACTTGGGCTATGTAAATAGACAAGAAGATCCATATTCACTAGAAGTTGATACAGTAACATCTTCTGGAGTCTTAAAAGATATAGTAGATAAGTGTTTTAGAAAGCATGGAAATATAAAAACAGCAGAAGTACTTGACTATATCAAGGCCACAGGCTATAAGTATTCAACACTTTCAGGTCTAACTGTTTCTATGTCTGATGTTACTATTCCAAAAGAAAAGTGGAGTATCATAGATGAGGCAGACAAAAATGTAGACAAGTATCAAAAACTTTACAGACGTGGTCTTATCACAGATGATGAAAGATATGAAAAGGTAATAGATATTTGGAGAGAAACAACCGATAAGGTAACAGATGCTTTGTTAAATGAATTAAAATCTGATAACAATATCAAGATTTTTGCAGATTCTGGTGCCCGTGGTTCAACCAACCAAATCAGACAATTAGGTGGTATGCGTGGTCTTATGTCCAGGGCAGATGGAAAGATTATAGAAATTCCAATCAAGGCTAACTTCCGTGAAGGCCTTTCTGTCCAAGAATACTTCATCTCAACCCATGGTTCCAGAAAAGGACTTACAGATACAGCCCTTAGAACTGCCGATTCTGGTTACTTAACCAGAAGAATGGTAGATATTTCTCAAGATGTCATAGTTACTGAGGAAGACTGCCATACAGATGGCTTTGTAGTTGCTCGTGAATTTAGAGATGGCAACGAACTTGTAGAAAATCTTTATACAAGAATTGTTGGTCGTACATCTTTTGAAGATATATTTGATACAGATGGGGAAATAATAGTAGAGAAAAACCACATCATAGATGAAGAAAAAGCTGACAAAATTATTGCAGCTGGTATAAAGGAAGTAAAACTAAGATCTGTACTTGAATGTCATGCTAAACATGGTGTTTGCGAGAAATGCTATGGTAGAAACCTTGCTACTGGTAAAAAGGTAAATATTGGTGAAGCTGTAGGTATAATTGCGGCTCAATCTATAGGAGAGCCTGGTACTCAACTTACAATGAGAACTTTCCACTCAGGTGGTATAGCGGGCGTTGGAATTACCCAAGGTCTTCCAAGAGTAGAGGAGCTTTTTGAAGCAAGAAAACCAAAGGGACTTGCCTATATTGCCGAAAACTCTGGAACAGTAAGCCTAATCCAAAATGAAAAGAAAACAGATGTTGAAATTGTTTCAGAAGATGGAACCAGCAAAAAATATAATATACCATTCGGTTCAAGACTTCTTGTTACAGACGGAGATGTTGTAGAAAAAGGTCAACAACTAACAGAAGGTTCTATAGATCCTCACGATGTATTAAAGGTACTAGGAAAAGTTGGAGTCCAAGACTATATTACCAAGGAAGTTCAAAAAGTTTATAGGCTCCAAGGTGTAGAAATAGACGACAGGCACATAGAAGTTATAGCTCGTCAAATGCTAAAGAAAGTAAAGATAGACGATGCTGGTGATACAGAATTCTTACCTGGCTCACTTCAAGAAAGAAGAGATGTTCTTCAAGTTAACAAGGAATTGAAGGATCAAGGCAAAATGCCTGCAACATTCACCCAACAACTTCTAGGTATAACCAAGGCCTCACTTGCAACAGAATCTTGGTTATCAGCAGCCTCTTTCCAAGAAACAACTAGGGTACTAACAGATGCCTCTATCAAGGGCAAGGTTGATGATCTCAAAGGTCTAAAGGAAAATATTATAATTGGTAAACTAATCCCTGCTGGTACAGGAATGAAAATTTACAATGATGTTGATATTGACTACGAAACAAAAGACTTGGAAGATGCTCAAATTGCTCTAAATATGGAAGAAGCAAAAGAAAAAGAAACTGAAGAAGAATTATAAACAAAGGCTCTTTGTCAAGATGTTTCCTAACATTACTTAACAAAGAGCTTTTAAAATAAAAAAATCGTATTGGTCTAAGTGAAGATCACTTATTTTCAATACGATTAAAAAAGTTTATATTAACCTTGGTAAGCATCCTTATCAACTATTAGATAGCAATTTGGATGTAAGTTGATAAAAGACATAGGGAAGAGTGTTTCAATCTTATCTGTGTGCATGAATTTTTCTACAGCCTTGTGTTTGTTTTTTCCACTAGCCAAAACTAAAAGTGTCTTAGAATTAAATATATCAGCCATACCCATAGACATAGCTTGTTTTGGAACATCATCTTTTGAATCAAAAAATCTAGAATTTGCCTCTATTGTTTCATCTTTAAGGTCAATTATAGATGTGTGCATATTTAATTTTTCATCTGGTTCATTAAAGGCTATATGGCCATTTGGTCCAATACCAAGAAGTTGAAGGTCTCTTTGACCAATTTCAGCCAAAAGTTTATCATAAGCCTTAACAGATTCTTCCAAAGATCCAATTTCTTTTGGTAGGTGAGTGTTCTCTTTGTTGATATTAACTCTGTCAAAGAGGTTTTCGTTCATAAAGGATTGATAAGATTGAGGATTTGATGGATCAATTCCTACATATTCATCTAAATTTACAGTAGAAACTTTAGAAAAATCAAGCTTACCATCTTTGTAAGCTTCTACTAGTTCTTTATACATACCTTCTGGTGTAGAACCAGTAGCAAGTCCTAGAATTGCAGAAGGATTTTCATTGATAACATCACTAACAATTTCTGCGGCTTTTTTGCTCATTTCATCGTAGCTATCACAAACAATTAATTTCATATTCTTCTCCTTTTCATATTTTACTCTATTTATTGTAACACAATTTAATAGGTAGTTAATATTATAAGCTTAATTAGATTTTACTTTTAAATCCATTTTATAAAGAATTATATGATTTTATAATTTTTTCTATTAAATTCTCATCAGAAATTTCTGTGATATCTTTTATTGCTTCTTTTAAGCCTAGGTCTTTAATTTTATTTTGCATTTCTAAAGCTTGTATATCTTCTTCGTTTGTAAAGTGGAGCGCTGCAGCTATACCTTCTAAGAGATTATCAACTGGAAGTTCATAGGAAAGAGCTGTGTTTAAAGGTTTGATAAATCTTTCATTTATTGAAAGCTTTCTAAGAGGCTCTCTACCAACTCTTTTTACATCATCCTTTAGATAAGGATTTTTAAATCTTTTGATAATCTTTTCTATATATAAAAAGTGTTGGTCCTTGTCAAAGGAGAATTTTTTTATCAAAGCTTGGCCAGATTCTTGCATAATAGCCCTAACCTTATCTTCTATAGTCTTATCGTTTATGGCTTGATCTATTGTAGTATAGCCCTTTAGGGCTCCTAAATAAGCAGTTGATGCGTGGCCTGTATTTAAGGTAAATAGTTTTCTTTCTATATAAGCAAGCAAGTTATCAACCAAGTTCATACCATATATTTGAGGGATTTGACCTTTAAAAGCAGATTTTTCGACATTCCATTCATAATAGTTTTCTACACTTACATCTAAAGGATTTGCATTTTTTGAAGGTGGAACTATTCTATCTACTGAGCAATTTGGAAATCCTACATATTTATCGGCATAGGTCTTTGTAGATTCACTTAAATTATTATAGACAAAATTTTGTAGGCTCTCACTTGCCTTAATGGCGTTTTCGCAGGCTATTATATTTAAATAGGCTTTCTTATTTTCCTTAAATCTTTTTTCTATCCCTTTGGCAATTGATGGGGCGATTTTTTTAAGATTTAAAGGACCAACAGCTGTTGTAATAATAGAAGCATCAGCTATTTGATTTATAATATCTTCTTTTGTAGAGTTTACAGCAGCAATGCCCCTAACCTTAATTTCTTCATTTTTTACATCTTTTATGAAAATAGTGTATTCTTTATCAGTATTAATTTGATCAACTACATTATCAAAAACATCCGCAAAAATAACTTCGTATCCTGATTTATTTAATAGGTAGCCTATAAAGCCTCTGCCTATATTTCCTGCTCCAAATTGTATTGCTTTTTCCATATTCTATGCTCCAAACTCATCAATGAAATCTTGTTTGTTGGTTGTTGACTTTAATTTTTCTACAAGATTTTCGTCAATTTTTATGGCAACGCTTGAAAGTATTTCCAAATGTTCATCATCTTTGCCAGCTATACCAATAACTAGATAGGCTTTTTCATCTCCAAAATCAACTCCATTTGGATATTGTAAGAAAACAATACCAGATTTTTTTATTGATTTTTTTGCCTCATTTACACCGTGAGGGATGGCAATACCTAAACCCATATAGGTTGTTGCTACTTTTTCTCTTTCTAGCATAAAGTCTATATAGTCTTTGTCCACAGACCCCATTTCTACAAGTTTTTCTCCAGCTCTTCTAATAGCAGCTTCTTTACTTTCTGATTCTAAGTTTAAAAAGATATTTTTATCTTCTAATTTAAGATTCATTGTTTTTCCTCCGTAAATTTATTTTTTCTTCCAATAATTCGTATATTATATTTATAACCATATTCTCTATATTTTTCCAATCTTTTCTGTCAATAGCCATTAAAAACTCCTTATTTTCAACAATCCTAGTAGATATAGCAGAAAATAAGTCTCTTATTGCTTTTTGATTGTCATCTCCTAATAGCATAACTATGATATTTTGGTCTGGATTTTTTACTTTTCCAAAGGCAAGCTTTGAATTTTTTATAGAACATTTACCATGAAGTAGGTGAAGGTTTAGTTCTTGGTAATAAGTTGGAGATAGTTTATTTCTCTCTTCTAGGCAAGATTTAATAATTACTTTTTCATCTTCATCATCCGCTAAACTTCTTGCTACACTTTCTTCCAAATTATCTTTAGTAGAAACGCTAATAAATTTTATAGACCTATAAAGTTTTTCTAGCTCTATTGAAGTTTGATACATATTTTTGGCAAATAGGTAAGAAGCTGTAGGCTTATTTTCTACTTTAACCTTTACCTTATTTTCAATTTCATGCTTGGCGTAGTATTTATTCCTTGAAATTTCTCTAATTTTTTTGCTTAGTTCATAATAGTTTTCTTCCTCAGGTATGGCAGGCATTTGTAGATAAGTAACATCTGTGATTTGATTGGTGGATAAGATGTGGTCTATATCTATGGTTGATATAATCAAATCAATATTTTTATCTTTAAGATATTGCTTATTAATTTCCATAACAGAAGCATTGCCGGCTATATTAACATTTGAAAAATGCTTTATGATATTAGTTGCTAGAAGCTTAGAGGTAGCATATCCAGTAGGGCAGACTGTAAGAGCATTTATAGAAATTTTATCTACAATTTTACCTTCTATAGCATTTATAAAGTGAATGGCAATATAGCCAATCTCATCATCTGGAATTTCTTGATGTAAATCAAGTTTTGCTAGAGGTTTTATTATTTTGTTTCCTATATTTTTTAAATCTGTAAAAATTGTCTTATAATTTTCTTTGATATCTTCAAGTATTGGATTTTTTATAGGAAAATTAAACTTTAACCTAGAAATGGCAGGAATTAGATGGTCTGTCAGATCCTTTTCTAATCTATGATCTTTTGGAAGATCTAGCTTATATATTTTTTCCATTTCTAAAATTAAGGCTTTACCTATGCTAATAGCTTCTAGTTCTTCTTGTGTTTGCTTGGTGAAAGTATTTTCATCGATAATTTTAGTTGCCTTGATATGCATGGCAATAAAATATATTTCTATATCAGGGATATCAATCCTGAATTCTTTTTCAAGTTCTTTTATGATAATTTTTGAAATATCATATTCCTTAGTATCTTTTAGATCTTTAATAATATCTTCATTGCAATCTAGGATTTTATCTTGTTTTAATCTTTCTATAGCAAGTGAAATATGAACAAGAAGTCCTACGTAGGAATTATCAGATATAGATATTTTAAGTCTATCAAAAGCTCTGTTAAGAGCAAGCCTGGTCTTTTTAATAATATCTCTATCAATCATTGCTAGGATATCATTCTGCTTTATAAGGTCAAGCTTTGTTTTATCATTTATATTTCTTAAAATTTCTATCTTTTTATCATCATTTAAGACTTCGTTGATAAGTCTTGCTTGGGCCTTTCTTATTGATTTTTCAGCTCCCTCTATACTAATTCCTTCTCCACGTTTTCTAATAAGCTTAAGATCATAAAGGCTAAGCCATTTTTCTATAAAATTTAAATCTTCTACCAACGTTCTTTCAGATATATCAAGATAAACTGTAAAGCTAAAGGATTTGATTGGTTGCTTTGAGGTTAAAAGCCTTGATAATATGAAATTTACTCTTTCCGTTTTTTCATATTGCTTGCTAGAATCTACCATATCCAAAAGTTCATAGAGAAAGTCTACAGATTCTTTGGATTCATTTAACATAAGACCGTGGCCAGGTTTTTTAATCAAAGTAAAATCATTATCATCAAGAAAATCTTCTATTCCAACCAAATCTCTTTGAACAGTTCTAATAGACATGTTTAACTTATCTGCTATGTCTTTCACTATAATATAGGACTTATTAGATTGAGCTAAGATATTTATAATTTTTTTTTGTCTTTGAGAAAGTTTAGTTGGTTTCATATGGCTAAAGTTCCTATTTTTTATTTTTTGAACCTTTCAATTAATTTATTGATATTTTCATCTGATAGGAAATTTTTGATAGATATTATTTCGTAGCCCTTAGTTTTATCGATTCTTTCAACAAGGTTTTCGTTAGTTACTACTATATCTGCTCCTTCTGGTATATCAGACACAGAAGCGTGAGTTACCTCTAGATCATATGGGGAATCTTTTATAGCATTTCTAAATCTTGAAGCACCCATAGCAGATGATCCCATACCAGCATCACAGGCAAAAACAATTTTTTTAACTTCATTTGGATTTTTTGCTTTTGATCCTATATTTTCTGTATTTTCTTCTAGTTTATTTCCATCGATCTTTTGACCCTTTGCTTGAGCCTTAGCTTTGGCAAGGTCTGATTTTGCCTTTTCGAAATCTTCTTTGCTACCAGCTTTGCCATTAGCTTTTTTAACAAAAATTGAACCTATTGCAAATGAAACAGCTGCAGCAGCTAAGACTGCAAGTAATATTTTTATATGGTCACCTCCAGCTGCCATAGACATGATAGCTATGATTGATCCTGGGGATGCTGCAGATACAAGGCCAGTTTTTAAGATAGTATTAACTAAAACTCCTGTAAAACCACCAGCTATTACAGCTATAAGTAGGTAAGGATTCATTAATACATAAGGGAAGTAAATTTCATGAATACCACCTAAAAAGTGGATAATTATAGCACCAGGAGCAGATTGTTTAGAATTTCCTTCACCAAAGAACCAATAAGCAAGTAGGATTCCAAGTCCTGGTCCTGGATTTGCTTCTATTAAATACATAATAGATTTACCAGCTTGTGCAACTTGGTTTGCACCAATTGGTGTAAAGATACCATGGTTAATAGCGTTATTTAAAAATAAGATTTTACCTGGCTCAACAAAGATTGAAACAAAAGGTAGAAGTTTTTTTGAAATTAAGAAATCTACCCCATGTTCCAAAATAGCTGTAAGACCTGCTAAAAAAGGTCCTATAGCATAGTAACCTACGATAGCAATTAACATACCAATAATTCCTATGGAGAAGTTATTAACTAACATTTCAAAACCTGTAGGAATTTTATCTTGAATTTTCTTATCAAATTGTTTGATTATAAAACCAGCCAAAGGTCCCATAATCATTGCACCCATTAACATGGGAATCTCTGAACCTGCTATAACCCCTGCTGTAGCAATAGCACCAATTACTGCTCCTCTTTCTCCTCCAACAAGCTTACCACCTGAATAGCCTATAAGAGTTGGGATTAGGTAGTTTAATAAAACTGCTACCATAGAAGCTAGTTTTTCATTTGGTAGGTAGCCATCTGGAATGAATAAAGCGGTTATAAAACCCCAAGCAATAAACATTCCTATATTTGGCATTACCATAGCACTAAGAAATCTGCCAAATTTTTGAACATTATTTTTAGCATTACTATTTTTGCTCATAATTTCCTCCTAAAGTCACTTAATAAAGTAATAATGTGACAAATTTAATTTATGTCTATATTATATTGGTCAAAGTTTGCCTATACAAGCTAAAGAAAACGTATATTTGGCATAAATGATGGTGACAAAATTTCCTATAGATTTTTTTATATAAAGAAAAAAATTATAAAAAATCAAAAAAAGACCCAAATCCATTGATAATGCAATATTTTATTTGACATAAAATAAAATCAATAGTAGAATTAATAAGGATTGGCCTTAGTCAATCCATTAATAATTATTTTAAAGAAAAGGAGGTGCGTTATGCCTACAATAAATCAACTTGTTAGAAAAGGAAGAAAAACAGAAAAGACCAAATCTAACACTCCAGCTTTAGGTTACAACTTCAATACATTAAAAAGAAGAATAACTTCTAACCAATCACCACAAAAACGTGGAGTTTGTACATCAGTTAGAACAGTAACACCTAGAAAGCCAAACTCAGCTTTGAGAAAAGTTGCCAGAGTTAGACTTACAAATGGAGCAGAAGTTCTTTCTTATATTCCAGGTATTGGACACAACTTGCAAGAGCACTCTGTTGTCTTGATTAGAGGTGGAAGAGTAAAAGACCTTCCAGGTGTTAGATACCATATCATAAGAGGTACACTTGATACTGCAGGAGTAGAAGGAAGAAAACAAGGTAGATCTAAATACGGTGCTAAGAAAAGCTAATTAATAGTGTTTAGATGTAGTGCATAATGTACTTATTATATAGATGATAAGGTATATGTGCACACGAACGGCTTTTATAAAAGTCGAGTACTAAAGATATTACTAGAAAAATTGGTAAAGGAGGGAAGCAAAGTGTCAAGAAAAGGACATATACCAAAAAGAGAGGTAATGCCAGATGCTAAGTATAATGATAGAGTTGTAACAAAACTTATCAATAATGTTATGCTAGATGGCAAAAAGGGTGTTGCTACTAAAATAGTTTATGATGCTTTCGATATAGTTGCTAGTACAACAGGCGAAGATGCTTTAGATGTATTCCACAAAGCTTTGGAAAACATAATGCCTACTCTAGAAGTTAAAGCTAGAAGAATTGGTGGTGCCAACTACCAAGTTCCACTTGAAGTTAGACCAGAAAGAAGACAAACTCTTGGTTTAAGATGGCTAGTAAACTTCTCTAGAACACGTGGTGAAAAGACTATGGTTGAAAGACTTGCTAAAGAAATTATCGATGCATCAAACGGCGCTGGCGCAAGCGTAAAACGTAAAGAAGAAATGCATAGAGCTGCAGAAGCTAATAAAGCTTTCGCACACTTTAGATACTAAAACTAGGGGGATTAATGGCTAGACAAGTCTCATTAAAAAATACTAGAAACATTGGTATCATGGCCCATATCGATGCAGGTAAAACTACCGTAACCGAAAGAATGTTATACTATACTGGAGTTCTTTATAAAATAGGAGATACTCATGATGGTACAGCTGTTATGGATTTCATGGACCAAGAAAAAGAAAGAGGAATAACAATTGGTTCTGCTGCTACAACATGTTTCTGGAAAGACCACAGAATTAACATTATAGATACTCCAGGCCACGTTGACTTCACAGTGGAAGTTGAAAGATCTTTAAGAGTTCTTGATGGCTCAGTAGCCTTGTTTGATGCTAAAAGTGGTGTAGAACCTCAATCAGAAACTGTATGGAGACAAGCTGACAAGTACGATATCCCAAGAATTTGTTTTATTAACAAGATGGATGCTACTGGTGCAGATTATTTCATGGCAGTAGATACAATTAGAGAGAAACTAAAAGCAAACGCAGTTCCAATAGAAATTCCTATAGGAAAAGAACAACAATTTGAGGGAGTAGTTGACCTTGTTTCAATGAAGTCAATTACTTACAAAACTGAAGATTTGGGAGCTCATCCAATCGAAGGTGAAATTCCAGAAGATTTAAGAGATCAAGCTGAAGAATACAGGGCAAACTTACTTGAAGAGCTTTCTGAAGTCGATGATACAATCATGATGAAATACTTGGAAGGCGAAGATATAACTGAAGAAGAAATGATACAAGCTATCAGAAAAGGTACTCTTGCTAAAAAATTCTTCCCATGTCTTTGTGGATCAGCTTACAAGAACAAGGGTGTACAAGCACTTCTTGATGCTATAGTTAACTTTATGCCATCTCCACTTGATGTACCAGCTATAGTAGGTACAGATCCTAAAGATGAAGAAGTAAAAATTGAAAGACATCCTGGAGATGACCAACCCCTATCTGCACTTGCTTTCAAAGTTGTTACAGACCCATATGTAGGTAAATTAATCTATGTAAGAATTTACTCTGGAACAATAGAATCAGGCTCTTATATTTACAATGCAACAAAAGGAAAGAGAGAAAGAGTAGGAAGAATCCTACAAATGCACTCAAACAAACAAACTGAAATTGAAACAGGATATGCAGGAGATATTGTTGCCCTATTAGGTTTAAAAGATACAACTACAGGAGATTCCCTATGTCCACAAGATAATCAAATTATTCTTGAAAAAATGGAATTCCCAGATCCAGTAATTTCAGTTGCTATTGAACCAAAAACAAGAGCAAGTCAAGACAAGATGGTTATTGGACTACAAAAACTTTCAGAAGAAGACCCAACATTCGTTACAAAATCAGACGAAGAAACAGGTCAAACAATTATCTCAGGAATGGGAGAATTGCACCTTGAAATTATAGTAGATAGACTTCTAAGAGAATTTAAAGTAGAAGCAAATATTGGTAACCCACAAGTAGCTTACAGAGAATCTATAACAGTACCAGCAGAAGCACAAGGTAAATTTGTAAGACAATCAGGTGGTTCAGGACAATACGGTGATTGTTGGATTAGAATTGCTCCAGGCGAAGAAGGATCAGGAATTACCTTTGAATCAAAAATCGTCGGTGGTGCTATTCCAAAAGAATATATTAGACCAGTTGAAGAAGGGGTTAGAGAAGCAGCAGCTAATGGTATCCTAGGTGGATATCCTATGGTAGATATGCACGTTGAAGTATTCGATGGTTCTTACCACGAAGTAGACTCATCAGAAGTTGCTTTCCACGTAGCAGGATCTATGGCTCTTAAAAATGCTGTAGCCAAAGCTAAACCAGTTCTATTAGAACCAATGGAAAAAGTAGAAATTACTACTCCAGATGAATATCTAGGAGATGTAATGGGAGATGTTTCATCAAGAAGAGGAAAGATTGACGGAATGACTCCAAAAGACGGTATCCATGTACTTGATGCATTTATTCCACTATCAGAAATGTTTGGTTATGCAACCGACCTAAGATCAAAAACTCAAGGTAGGGCAACATATTCAATGCAATTTGACCACTATGCACAAGTACCAGCAAGCGTAAGCGAACAAGTATTAGAAAAAAAATAATTTAGGAGGCACATAATGGCTAAACAAGAATTTGAAAGAACTAAACCACATATTAATATTGGTACAATCGGACACGTTGACCACGGTAAAACAACAACAACAGCAGCAATAACACAAGCATTACACGAAAAATACGGTCTTGGTGACTATATA
>JAQYEZ010000038.1 GCA_028723425.1 Peptoniphilaceae bacterium
ACTTGTTTAGCAGCCTTATCCTACGTAACTGCCTTATGTGATTTCTGTTCGTCAGACCAAGAGTTTGCCTAGGGCTTCCTTCAGATTCCACCTCACGATGGACACCCTTGCCTTTAGCTATGTGTTTCCCACTACCGGGTATACTTAGGACTTTCACCTTTTAGAATATGCTCATGCCGAGCGCACTATGATTAAAAAATCCCAAAAACTGGGATTTTTTTATGTGCTTATATATGATTTTGAATTTCTTAAAACAAATATTAAAGAGATTAATTCTTTTCTATAGGGAACAAATTCTCCCTTTTCTATCAAAGCTAATATTTCATCAAGGCTTGCAAAGCTAACTTCGGTAAGTTCATCTTTTTGAAGCTTTAAGTTTTTTATATCCAAAGAAGGTAAATATAGTGAAAAATAATCATCAAATCCTTGTTCATAAGTAAGAGTCATGAGTATTTTTTCTTTAGAAAAGTCATGGTCTATACTAAGTTCCTCAAAAAGTTCTCTTGATGCCGCAGTATGTGTATCTTCTCCAGCTAAGACTGCTCCACCACAAGAAATATCCCATAGACTAGGCCGTTTATTTTTTTTAGGATGCCTTTTTTGTATAAGCATCTTTTTTTCCTTATTAAAAATACAAACATGGATTAGCTGATGATAATAGCCCTTAGGTAGTTCATCTCCCCTATTTATATATTTTCCTGTAATTCTTCTTTTATTATCCAAAAGATCCCATTTTTCCATACTTTACCTACATCTTTTTATAGCATTTTTAAACCATTCTGTAAATCTTTCTACATCTATATCACTTGCAATTTTTGCGTTAGGAGTATTATTAGTAAAATCTATTAGACTTGCTCCCGATGTAAATTCTCCTTGAGTTTCTATATCTACCCTTGCCTCTTCCATAGTAAATAGCTTTTGGTCTTCCAAGTAAGCTATGGTTAAAAGATCATACATATTTAAGCCCTTATCAAAGGATCCGCTCCTATAATGAGATAATAAATTATAAAGCATATGGCCTGTTTGATTATAGGTCTTTATTTTGTCAATATCTGTTCCAAATATACGAGCTTTTACTCCTACTTCTATTGGAAATAGAGAAATATCTAAACCAGACTCAAATATTATCCTTGCAGCTTCAGGATCTACTCCAAAATTAAATTCAGTGTATATGCCAAGGTTTCCTCTTCCAATAGCCCCTCCCATAATAACTAAATTCTTTATTTTTTCTTTTATACTTGGCTTTGCTATCAAAAGAGAGGCTATATTTGTCAAGGGTCCCAAACATACTATAGTAAGGTCATCTTCTTTTTCCAAAAGATGAATCATAGCATGAACTGCGCTGTGATCGGATAATAAATTTTCATTTACATTTACAAAATCATAACCATCCATACCACTTTCTCCATGGACTTTGCTTGCAAAAACAGGATGTCTTATTAGAGGTTGTTCTGCTCCTTTGGCTATTTCTATATTTTTATCAAAAAATGTTAGAAGCTTTAAGACATTATTTGTAGTCTTATCTACATCAACATTTCCTGAAACGCTTGTTATTAATTTTGTGTCTATTAAATCCGAATTGATAGCAGCTGTGATAGCAACTGCATCATCAATTCCTGGATCTGTATCAAGTATTATTTTGTGTTTTTTCATTATATATCCCTTTCTTTTATACACGCCTTATTTAAAAATATCAATAAATGCTCTGCCATATCAAAGTCCTGGCTTTTTTGCAAAACTTCCATCTTATATAAATAATCATGGAGGTCAAAAAGTTCTTCTAAAGAAAAATTATTGACAAAAGTTTTTAGTTTTTTTAACTCAAAAGATCCAATAGATAAGCATTTCATAATAAATTTTTCATTATAAGATAATTTAAGTAAATATTTTACGCCAATAAGATTTCTAACTTGCCTTATAATCATATGATATATCATAAATAAATCTTCTCCACTTTCTTTCATATGAAAAAGGGCAGCAGATGCTTGTCTTAAATCTCTTTGAGAAAAACTATCAGTCAAATTAAATATATTTAAGTTAAGAACCAAGTCAAGTTGGTCATGTACATCTTTTTTTGAAACTCTTATATCTTTGGAATTAGAAATAATTTTATCAACTGTATTTACCACATCATATAAGTCTATATTACTGTTTTTACTAAGATAGGAAAATCTTTCTATTATTTCTGTGATCAAGGAGTTTTGTATTTTTTTACCAGCTCTCGAAAATCTTATTCCAATAAATGATGAAAGTTCTTGATTATTAAGCCTACTTATTTCTACTATATTGCCATATTGTAAAACTTTTTTATAAAACTTGCCCTTAAAGGGACTTGATTCTGAAAAAATAAAAAATGAAACATAGGCTGGAAAGTTTTCCAAATCTTTCTCCAAATTATCGAGTATTTCTTTGTAATCTTTGATCTTATTTTTTGATAAATCTATATTTCTCCATATAAGATATTTTTTATCTTCCATTACAGGATAAGTCTCAAATGATGTTTTTATAGTTTCATAGTCTGTTTTTTCTTTTATATCTATATAATTAAAATCAAGAAAAGAGATGTTAGACTTACAAGCTTCTATTATAGACTCATTTAAATATTCTTCTTTTGAATCAAATAAATAAATTCCCGAAGTCTCTTTTTTGATTAATTTATTCATAAATTCTTTATAATTCATTGAAAGAATTCTCCCTTCAAGTATGGTTGTATTTGATATGAATTATCTGAAAATCTAATTTCTACAAAGCCATCTGTCTGAGTATTATATATTTTTCTACCCTTAAGATTATCCAAAACTTCCTTGTGTGGATGGCCGTAGCTGTTATTTCTACCTGCAGATATTAGACTAACTTTAGGATCTAGCATTTCTATAAAGGCCTTGGAAGTAGAATTTTTTGAACCATGGTGAGAAACTTTTAGTATATCTGCCTTTAGTCTAAGTTTATCTTCGTAAGATGATTCCAAATCTCCAAGGCTTAAAATTTTTGTTCCTTTTATATTTATTAATAGTCCCAAAGCTTTATTGTTTGTATCTTCTCCATCTACTCCATCAAATACAGCTTCTATATATCCATTCTTTAATTTTACCCTATCACCCACTTGCATAGCTATAAAATTATACTTTGCTAGGTCTTTTTCATTTAATGCTGTAGAAATTACACTTTTTATATTGAAATAATCATCAATTATATCAAGGTTACCAGCATGGTCTTTATCCATATGTGAGATAAAAACTGCTTTTATATCCTTAACTCCCATCGCCTTTAACAAAGGAACTAAGATTTTTTTGCCAGAGTCATAATTATTATATTTTGGTCCTCCTAGATCAATAAGATAAGTATCAGATCCATCTTTTAAAATAAAAGCATCACCTTGACCTATATCTACCATAGCATATGTTGGCTTATCAAAAACAATAGGCTCTATAGTCAAAAATCCCACTAGGATTATAGAAATGCCAAGATATAATTTATTTATTAACTTATTAGACTTTTTTCCATAAAGTAAAACTAGGATTAAGACAAAGAAAAATATATACAAGAGTATTGATTCTTTCTTAAAATCAATATTAAATATTTTAAAATAAGCCAAAAATTTACTTACATCCAAAATGTTTGCTATAAAAAATTCTAATATCTTAAACACTAAGCTCAATAATTTTCCAAAGAAAGGATATAAAATAATAATTCCAAATACTAGGTAGATAGTAAGTTCAAATATAGGAACTACTACTAAGTTTGCAAAAATTGAAATTAAGTTAATCTTGCCATAGTAAAATATTAAAAATGGAAAAATTGCTAGCTGTATAGCAAATGAAAAAATAGCTTTTTTTGCTATTAAACTATCTCTTTGATAATATTTTATTTTTGGATATACTACATAAATTCCTGTTGCAGCGGCAAAACTTAATATGTAAGAAGATGAAAGTAGAGCAAAAGGATTAATTAATAAAATTACTATAGCTGCTACTAACAAAGACTTTTTAGGATCCAAAGGCTCTTTTAAATTAAAGGCAAGAAAACTAATGGTTGTCATTATAAGAACTCTTTGAACTGAAATTGGAAAGCCTATCAAATATCCATAGAAAAAGCATAAGCTTAAAGCTGTAAAAAATCCGTATTTGTAGTTAATATTAAGGCATGAGAAAATCAAAAGTATAAAACTAACCAATATATCTATATGCAAACCAGAAACAGCTAACATATGAGATAGTCCCAAATCTTTTATATCATCATTATCTATCAAGGATTGACCCAAAATAACCGATTTTACAAAAGAAGAAGAATCATTGCTTAGGTTTTTATCAAAAAGTTTGTATATATATTTACTAAAACTATTTTTTAATCCTAATAAAATAGACTTTGATTTACTTTTACTATAAATATGTTCAATATCAAGTACTGACTTTATCCTTTTAGATAAAAGGTAGGACCTATAGGAAAAAAGATAAGGATTTGTATTTTTATCGGGAATTTTTATTTTTGCCTTAACCAATAGCTTATCACTTATTTGGTAATTATCATTTGAGGAAAAAACAGACTTTTCTTCACATCCATCTTCTATATCTTTTGCCTTAACAGTGTAAGTATAGTAATCATCTCTTTGTTTTTTTTCAACTATGGTTACATCCAATAATCTATTACTCTTATCTGCAAGTTTTAAGGATGAAAAAGTAAAAGATGAATAGAAAAATCCAAATATAATTCCTATACATAAAAGCATAAGGACTTTATCATACAAATAAAAAACAAATGCCAAAATTAGACTAAAAAGTATAAGATAAAATCCTACGTTTTGATCAAGTATAAATATTCCTATTCCTGATAAAATCCCCAAAAGGGTAAAAAGTAAATTCTTTCTCATGACTTCCTCTGTTTTAACAAATAAATTCTACTATAAGCCAAAGTGCTTACTTATATTATAAACTTTTATGACTTCTACATTAATAGCATAACAGAAAAATTCAAAAGCTTCTAGTTATAAATTTCCAAATTAATACTTAGCTATAAGAAGCTAAATTTTAAGCAATAGCTAAAGCTTTTATGAGAATACATTAATTATTGTTCAATAAATTATTTATGTGATAAAATGAAATTGAGGTATAGAGATGAAAGAGTTACTATATATTAATTATCCAGAAATAACAAACATAGAGGCTAATATCATAAGCAGAAAATACGAGGGAGATAAAACCAAAATAATCCTTGATAGGACAATTTTTAGTCCATATGATGACTATCTTTTCAATGATCAAGGATATATTTCTTCTTTGAAGCTTGTTGATGTTTATGAAAATAACAAAAAAATAGTTCATGTCGTAAAGGGAAAACCCGTAAAAAGCAAAGTAGAGCTTAAACTTGATAGTGCAATACGTTTTCATAATCTTTACTATAATACTGCCTACCATATCTTAAAATTTAGTTTGGAGAGTCTTTATAACATAAAATACTCTAAATTAAAACTTTACAATAATTATGGTCAATTGGTAATAAGTGATTTTTATGTTGACTTTGACAAAAACGAAGTTGAAGATTTTATTAACCATTTAATTAATGTAAATATAAAAATAGAAAATCTTGGTTTGGTTAAAAGCATTGGAAATTTAGGTCAAGTTGAAAATCCAGGCATAAGCCTAGCCTATACAGGAGATATTTTTGGCATACACATATTTAGATATAACATTATTGCCAATGGCCTAATTATAGAATTTGTAACAGGAAAAGACTTTTTAAAGCTTAATCAAAATAACATAAGGCTAATTAAAACTATAGAAAAACTTGCAACTAGCGATGATTTAGCATCAAACAAAATAACCAAAATAATTTCTGCTATTAAAAACAATAAATACTACAAATAGCTGTTCTTTTTTTGTAAGTGCCTTGTAAGTTATTTATAATTTTTTTAGATAGAATAAATAGAGACAAACCCAAGGAATGTCTCTATTTTTTAGTCTATTTTACAACTATATTTAAAATCTTTGAAGGAACAAAGATTACTTTTACAATTTCTTTTCCTTCTAATTGATTTTTAATTTTATTATCTTCTTTTACTAGTTCTAATACTTGATCTTTTGTAGCATCTAAGGCAATTTCTATAGTTGTTTTTACTTTTCCATTAATTTGTACTGGCATTTCATAAGTATCAAATTTAAGTTTTTCTGGATCAAAACTTGGCCATTGAGCTTGATTTAATTGACCTTCAAAACCTATTTCTTGCCATAGTTCTTCTGTTAAGTGAGGAGCTACTGGATTTAATAGGATTAGATATGTTCTATAATCCTTCTTGGTGATTTTACCTAAATTTCTCATCTGATTTAATAGGGTCATAAGTTGAGCTATAGCTGTATTGTATTTTAGATTTTCGTAGTCATTTGATACTTTTTCTATGGTTTGGTTTATAAGAACTTCCAAGTCTTTTGAATATTCTTCTCCCTCTTCTACCAAATCGTAAAGGTTAAATACTCTTTCAAGATATTTTCTACATCCCTTAACGCCTTCATCAGACCAAGGAGCTGTAGACCTAAAATCGCCAATAAACATTTCATAGCATCTTAAAGTATCTGCACCATAATCTCTAACTATATCATCAGGATTTACAACATTTCCTCTTGACTTGGACATTTTTTGATGATCTTCTCCAAGAATCATTCCGTGTGAAGTTCTCTTGATATATGGCTCTTTAGTATTTACTATTCCTATATCATAAAGGAATTTGTGCCAGAATCTTGAGTATAATAAGTGAAGAGTAGTATGTTCCATTCCTCCATTGTACCAATCAACAGGACCATAATATTCTAGGGCTTCTTTTCCTACTGGAGCCTTATCATTATGGGGATCCATATATCTTAAATAATACCAAGATGATCCAGCCCATTGTGGCATGGTGTCTGTTTCTCTTTTGGCTGGTTTGCCACATATAGGACAAGTTGTATTTACAAAGGATTCTATTTTTGAAAGTGGACTTTCTCCATCATCTGTAACTTCATAAGATTCTACTTCTGGTAGAGTTATAGGAAGATTCTCTTCCTTTTCTGGAACCCAACCATGTTCAGGACAATAAATCATTGGAATTGGTTCTCCCCAATATCTTTGTCTAGAGAAAACCCAATCACGTAGTTTGAAATTTTTACTTTTTTTACCGATTTTATTTTCTTCTAAATACTCTATTATTCTTTTCTTTGCTTCCTTTACAGAAAGACCATTTAAGAATTCTGAATTTATCATAATTCCTTTGTCTATAGATGTGGTAGGAAGTTCTTCTTCTCCAGTATCAACAACAGGAATAATTGGCATATCAAATTTTTTGGCAAATTCATAATCTCTAGTGTCATGTCCAGGAACAGCCATAATAGCACCAGTTCCATAGGACATTAGGACGTAGTCAGAAACCCAAATTGGAATTTCTTTTCCTGTTAGAGGATTTATAGCATTTAGTCCCTCAATTCTTACCCCTGTTTTTTCCTTGGCTAGCTCTCCTCTTTCAAATTCAGATTTCTTTTTTGCTAATTCTTGATATGCTAAGATATCATCAATATTTGTAATTTTTTCAATTAAATCATTTATAATTGGATGTTCTGGAGCTATTACCATATAAGTAGCCCCAAAAATTGTATCAGGTCTTGTTGTGTATACAGTTAACTTATAGTCTTCGTTTGCAACATTAAAATCTATAGATGCACCATAAGATCTGCCAATCCAATTTTTTTGTTGAGTTTTTATTTTTTCTTCATAATCAACTTCATCCAAATCATCAATTAGTCTATCTGCATATTCTGTTATTTTTAGCATCCATTGATTTTTTTCCTTTTGGATAACTTCTGTACCACATCTTTCACATCTTCCATTTATTACTTCTTCATTGGCTAAACCAACCTTGCATGAAGGACACCAATTTACTTTCATTTCTTTTTTATATGCAAGACCTTTTTTGTATAATTGTAAGAAAATCCATTGGGTCCACTTGTAATAATTCTTATCAGTTGTATTTATTTCTCTTGACCAATCAAATGAAAAACCAATAGATTTCATTTGTTCTTTGAAATGAGCTATATTATCTTCTGTAACTTTGGCAGGGTGGATTTTATGCTCAATAGCATAGTTTTCTGTAGGAAGTCCAAAGGCATCCCAGCCCATAGGATAAATTACATTTTCTCCCTCAAGTCTTCTCTTTCTACTAACTATATCAAGGGCAGTATAGGGTCTTGGGTGACCAACGTGAAGACCTTGACCAGATGGATAAGGAAATTCTACTAAAGCGTAGAATTTTTTCTTGGTTGGATCTATTTTGCTTTCAAAAGTTTTTTCTTCATCCCATATTTTTTGCCATTTTTTCTCTATGGCATTTGGATTATATTCTCTCATTTTAACTCCTAGTTTTTTTCTGCAAATGCGTGTACTGTTCTTGGATAAGGTATAACATCACGGATGTTTTTCATCCCTGTAATATACATAACTGCTCTTTCAAAGCCAAGGCCGTAACCAGAATGTATTACAGAACCATATCTTCTTAGATCAAGGTAATTTTCGTATTGGTCCTTTACAAGACCATTTTCTTCTATAGATTCTATAAGCTTATCCAGTCTTTCTTCTCTTTGGCTTCCCCCAATCAATTCACCTACAGCAGGTACTAACAAGTCAAAAGCAGCTACGGTTTTACCATCCTCATTCCTTCTCATATAGAAAGCTTTTATATTTTTTGGGTAGTCTGTAACAAAAACTGGTCCACCTATTATTTTTTCTGATAAATATCTTTCATGTTCTGTTTGTAGGTCTATGCCCCATTCTACCTTGTACTCAAATTCTTGATCTGCCTCTTGAAGCTTTTTGATAGCCTCTGTATAGGTAATTCTACCAAAATCTGCCTTTCTAACTTTTTCAAGTCTTTCTAATAAGGTATCATCAATAAATTTGTTGAAAAATTCCATTTCATCAGGACATTCTTTTAGGACGTAGTCAATCATATACTTTAACATTTCTTCTGCAGTATCCATACATATATTGTAATCAGCAAAAGCCATTTCTGGTTCTATCATCCAAAATTCTGCAGCATGTCTTGGAGTATTGGACATTTCTGCTCTAAAAGTTGGTCCAAAGGTATATACATCTGAAAAAGCCAAGGCTTGATCTTCTGCTTCAAGTTGACCTGAAACTGTTAAATATGCTTTTTTTGAAAAGAAATCTTTTTTATAGTTTACGCTTCCATCATCAAGCATTTCTCTATTTTTCATATCCAAAGTTGTGACTTGGAACATTTCGCCCGCTCCTTCTGTATCACTTGCTGTAATTATAGGCGAATGTGAATATACAAATCCTTTTTCTTGGAAAAATTTATGAATAGCAAAAGCCAAAACCGATCTTACCCTAAATACTGCCCTATAAGTATTAGTTCTTGATCTAAGATGGGGAATTGTTCTAAGGTATTCGAAAGTTTGTCTTTGCTTTTGAATTGGGTATTTCTCACTAGATTCACCCAAAACTTCAATCTTCTTTGCTTGGATTTCGTAGGCTTGTTTGGCATTGTTAGTTTTAACTAAGATACCATTAACTTCTAAAGATGTGGATAGGTAGATTTTTGATAAGTCATCATAATTTTCTAAATCTTTTCCAACAACAACTTGTATATTTTTAAAAACACTTCCATCATTTAATTCTATAAAACCAACATTCTTGCCAAATCTTGCTTGCCTTACCCAGCCATTAACCTGGATATTAGTATCTACATATTTATCAACATTTTTTATAATATCTCTTAATTTCATTTTCTATTTACCTTCCTTTAGTTTTTTTAGACCCTCACTTAATACTTTTTCATAACCTATATCTTTTGCTTGGTAAAATTTTTGACCTACATATTCTTTGGGTAGATATTCTTGGTCTACATAGCCACCGAAGTCATGGGGATATTTATATTTATCCTTTACAAATTTTTTGCTTGCTTTATAATGCGTATCCTTTAATTTATTTGGAACCTCATAGTCACTTTCTTTCTTAACAAAATCCAAGGCCTTAGATATTGCCAAATACGAAGAGTTAGACTTTGGAGCACTTGCTAAATAGACTACTGTTTGGCCTAAAATAATAGATGCTTCTGGCATACCTACTATATTTATAGCATCAAAGCATGATACAGCTAGATTTAAAGCATTTGGATCAGCATTTGATATGTCTTCCGAAGCAAAAATTATCATTCTTCTAGCAATAAACTTTATATCTTCTCCCGACTCAATCATCTTTGCCAAATAATAAAGACTAGCATCTACATCTGAGCCTCTCATAGATTTAATGAAGGCAGAAGTTGTATCATAATGCCTATCTCCATCCTTATCATAAATAGCTATTTTTTTTGAAACAGAGTTTTCTATCGATGATTGTCCAATAATTATTTTACCATCTTTATCATCTTCTGAAAACACGGCTATCTCAAGAGCATTTAAAAGAGCCCTACAATCACCATTAGAATATTTTATTAAACTTTTTATGGCTTTCTCATCAATTTCTATATTCTTATTTTTTAATATAAGATCTTCTTTTAAGGCTTTAAACAAAAGAATCCTTAAATCTTTTTCTGAAAGACTTTTTAATTCGAATACATACATTCTTGATATTAAAGCCTTATTTACTTCAAAATAAGGATTTTCTGTTGTAGCCCCTATTAAAATAATAGTTGAATCTTCTACAAATGGCAAAAGATAATCCTGCTGTGATTTATTGAACCTATGTATTTCATCCACAAATAGGATAGTCTTCCTATTTTCATACATAAGATTATCCTTAGCTATTTTTATTTTGTTTTTTAGATCATTTATACCACTTGCAACAGCAGATACTTTTTCAAAAGCCATATTTGTCGTATAGGATATAAGCTGAGCAAGGGTAGTTTTTCCTACACCTGGAGGACCATAAAAAATCATAGAATATATCCTATCTGACTTTATCATCCTATTTATTATTTTTCCTTCCCCCAATAGATGTTCTTGACCTATATAAGACTTTAAATCCTTAGGTCTCATTCTATCTGCAAGTGGGGCAGATTTTTCCAATTGTCTTTCTTTATTTAGTTCAAATAAATCCATATCTTTCCTTAATTCTAAAAAATGCTATTCTTGAGAATAGCATTTTTAAAAGCATTATTACTTGTCGTTTTCTTTTAAGTTTTTTAATTCATCATAAAATGAATCAACATCTTTAAATTCTCTATAAACGGATGCAAATCTAACATAAGCAACTGGGTCTATATCTTTAAGTTCAGACATGACAAGCTCTCCTATTTCATATGAAGAGATTTCTTTTTTACCCATATGATTAATTTCTAATTCTATGTTGTTAGCAACTTTTTCTATTTGATCCATAGAAACTGGTCTTTTTTCACATGATTTAACAATACCATTAATAAGCTTTGACCTATCAAATTGCTCTCGTGTTTCATCTTTTTTAACGACCATAATTGTAGAATCTTCATATCTTTCATAAGTCGAAAATCTTTTGTTGCAGTTTAAGCAAAGTCTTCTTCTTCTTATAGCATGATTTTCTTCTGTTGCTCTAGAATCAATTACTTTAGTATTGTTAGAATCACAATAGGGACATTTCATCTTACTTTAAGAAATCAGGCAATTCTATATCATCAAATGGATTAGATGATTTTCTTGCTTTAGGTCTATTTAAATCAGCTGTGTTTGTATTTTGACTTGTACTTGGCCTTTGGGCTTCTTTTCTTTGGCTAGATCTTTGATCTACATTATCAAAACCAGTTGCAATAACAGTAATCTTAATATCATCTCCCAAAGAATCATCTGATCCTACTCCAAAGATTATATTAGCATCAGAGTCAATATGATCTCTGATTAATTCAGCAGCTTCATTTGCTTCCATTAGACCAACTTCTGCAGCTGTTACGTTTAATAATACCGCATTAGCACCTTCAATAGATGTTTCTAGTAAGGGAGAATTTACAGCAGCTTTTGCAGCATCAACAGCTCTATTTTCTCCTGTTGCCCTACCTATACCCATATGAGCTATACCTTGGTCACTCATTATAGATTTAACATCTGCAAAATCTAAGTTAATTACGTTTGGAACTGCTATAAGCTCAGAAATACCTGAAACAGCATCCATTAATACTTGATCAGCCATTTTGAAAGCATCAACCATTGATGTTCTTTTTTCTACTATTTGAAGTAGTCTATCATTTGGAATAGTGATTAATGTATCTACATTTGTTTTTAAATTTTCTATTCCCATTTCTGCTTGGCTTTGTCTTTTTCTTCCTTCAAAAGTAAATGGTTTTGTTACTACACCAACAGTAAGGATTTCTTGTTCCTTGGCAACTTGAGCAACCAATGGAGCTGCACCAGTACCAGTACCACCTCCCATACCTGCTGTAATAAATACCATATCAGAGCCTTTGAGTGCATCAGCAATTTCATTTTTGCTTTCTTCTGCAGCTCTTAATCCAATTTCAGGATTTGCTCCAGCTCCAAGACCTCTAGTTAATTTTGCTCCAATTTGTAGTTTTACATCAGCGTTTGTTTGATTGAGTGTTTGTTGGTCCGTATTTAAAGCGATGAATTCTACACCATTAAGTCCACTCTCTCTCATTCTGCTTATGGCATTATTTCCACCACCACCAACACCCACAACCTTTATTTTGGCTAAGGTATTGTTATCTACTTCCATATTAATGTTTGCCATCTTCTTTCCCCCGTTCCTTGTTATTGATTAATATTTAATTATTATCTTCATTTAAAGAATTATCTTTGACCTCAACTACAGGACTTTTTCCTTTTGTAAGGTCGATTTTTTTGACGTTAACGCCCTTTTGATCTATATCTTTTAGAACAGAATCAAGTAATTTTAATTTGTAATCCGCATCATTTATGTCACCAAAAATTACATGAATACCTTTTATTATTATACCAATATCATCCTTTTTTTCCAAATTTAATTCTTCTATCTGATTAGCATAATAATAAGTTTGTAATTTTTTCAAAAATTTCAATAAATCCTTATCTTCAGTAAAGCTATGACCAACTTTTGGGCTTGTAATTTTTGCCTTAAGTTTTACAAGTTCCTTATTAGTTTTTGGATTATTTAAAACTTCTCCTGTATTTGAAATAATATAAGTTTTGCCTTCATAAGCTGTATACATATAAGGATATATTTCTTCAATTTTTATTTGTATAATATCAGGATATTCTTTTATTACTTTGGCATTCTTTATATTATCTTCTTGTTTTAGAATTTCTTCTGCCCTATCATTGTCGTATGTAAATATAGATTTGCCTACAGGATTTCCAATCAATTTTAAAATCTCTTCATCACTAGTCATTACATTTCCTTTGACAAAAACCTGAGAAACTTTAAAATAAGTATGATTGTAGGCATTATAAGCTATAATTATTAGGCTTATTACTAATAAGAATATAAATAAGGGTATAGTAAAAATACCCTTATTTTTTTTTGATTTATCACTTAATCTTCTTCTGTTTTTGTTTGAATTTACCATATTATTTATTAGCCGTAAGCCTATCTATTATATCTACAATTTGATCTGCAGCATTTGGATTTGCAAGCTTACCAGCATTTTCCCCCATCAATTTCATCCTATCTTCATCTTTTACTATATCTAATATATTATCATATAAGCTATATTCATTTAAATCTTTTTCTAAAATCATTAAACTTGCACCATTATCTACGTAAGTCTCGGCATTAAATTGTTGATGATTTTCCGTAGTATAATTTTTAGGTATCAATATTGATGGTTTTTTTACACTCGATAGCTCAGCTAAAGTCATAGCACCTGATGAGGCTATTATCAAGTCTGATACAGCATAAAACAAATCTATATTATCTATATATGGAAACACTTTTAAATAATCATTTTTGGGAGTATCTTCCATGAATTTTTCATAATATCTATTTCCAGTTTGGTGTAGCAAATAAAACTTTCCATCTAAATGCTCTGCCATATTAGAAACTGCCTTATTCATCCAATATGATCCATTGGATCCACCAAAGGAGAAAACAACTGGTCTATCTTTTTTTATACCAAGTTTTTCAAGGTCACTTTCTGTGTATTTGTTAGAAAAATTATTTCTAACTGGATTTCCTGTTACTATAACATTATCCTTATTTTTTAGATGGGTCATAGCTTGGGCATAGGAAATTAATACATAGTTTACTTTTGTTGAAAGTAATCTTGTTGTAAGACCTGGATATGAATTAGACTCATGAATTAAAGTTGGTATTTTTTTCTTAAAAGCCCTATAAAGTATTGGACCACATACATAGCCACCTGTTCCAATAACTATGTCTGGTTTATATTCTTTTATTATTTTTTTAGCCTGCTTTAAACCCTTAATGTTTTTAAAGAAAGACTTAAATAATTTTTTTGAAATTTTCCTTGGCATTCCCATAGATTCTATTGGCCTAAATTTATAGCCATGTTTTTCGACTATAGCTTTTTCTGGTCCAAAATCTGTTCCAATATATAATATATCTACATCTTCATGTCTTTCTTGTAATTTTTGGCAAATAGCAATAGCTGGATAAATGTGTCCACCTGTTCCACCACCTGAAACAATTACTTTCATAAGCTCTCCAATTCATATTTATTGATTTTATCTATAAAGTCTTGCCCTCTTTGGGCATATGACTTATAAACTCCCCAAGATGCGCTAGCAGGAGATAATAAAACTGTATCTCCCCTTTCCATTATCTCAAATGCTTTTTTCACAGCCTTGTCCATATCATCTGCAATATAATAAGCTATAGACATTTCTTCGCATAATTGTGCCAAGGTATTTTCAGTTTGACCTATTAGGATCATTGCCTTAGATTTTTCTTTAAAAGCTTCTACCAAGGGTCTATAGTCCACATTTTTATTATAACCCCCAGCTATTAGGATAATATTTTTATCAAAACTTGCTATAGCCTTTAAAGCTGAATCTACATTTGTAGCTTTGGAATCATTGTAGAAATCAACTTCCTTTATAGTTTTTACATATTCTAGTCTATGAGAAATAGCTTTAAAAGATTTTGCATGTGTAACTATACTTTCCTGGTCAAGGCCGTAAAGTTTGCATACCAAAAGTGCTACCATGGCATTTTCTATATTATGATTACCAACAATCATCAAGTCATCTGAACTAAGAACTTTTATTTTCTTACCATTTTTGGTAAAAATAATATCTTTGCCATCAAGATACATGCCTTTTTCCACAATATTTTTTGTTGAAAACTCATATACTTGGGCCCTAAAATCTTTTTTGTGAGCTTGGAGTATTTTATCTTCATGATTAATTATAAGAAAATCTGTAGCTTTTTGATTTTGAGTAATTTTAAGTTTACTATTTACATAGTCATCAAATGATCCATGCCAATCAGTGTGATCTTCTGTAATATTTAAAATAGCTGCTATATGAGTATCATATTCTACTGTATCATGCAATTGAAAAGATGATATTTCTTCGACAAAAACACAATTTTTATTATACATCTGCCAAAGAATACCTTGACCAATATTGCCAACTGCTACTGCCTCTATTCCAGACTCGTTTAAAATATGAGTTATCATTGAAGTAGTTGTTGTTTTTCCGTTGGTTCCTGTAATTGAAATGATATTCTTTTCTGGAAATAACCTATAAGAAAGTTCTATGTCTGAGATTATTTCATTTTTTTCTGCAAGTTTGATTAAGAGCGGATCTTTGGGTTTTATACCAGGAGATTTTACTACGAATTCAAAACTATCTGACATAGCTCTGTCTTTAGAAATAGGACTATATGTATAGTCCTTTAATTCTTCTACTATTTCTTTGTTTGCATCATAAGTAAAAACTTCAAAGCCCATCAAAGACAATGTTTTTACTGCTGAAATTCCTGTTAGACCTAAACCATATACTAATACTTTTTTCATAAGACTATTATTAAGGTAATCAAAGATAGTATTACAGAAACAGTTGTAAAGCTAGTAACTATTTTTGGTTCCTTGTATCCTTTCAATTCATAATGATGATGAATCGGGCTCATCAAGAATACCCTCTTCTTGTTTCTAAACTTATAAGATAGAACTTGGATTATTACAGACAAGGTTTCTATCATATAAACTCCTCCTAAGAATATTAGGAAAATTGGAATTTGTAAATTTAAAGCAAGAGCCCCAACAGCTCCTCCTATTGCCATAGACCCTGTATCTCCCATAAATACTGAGGCAGGATTAGAATTATAAACCAAAAATCCTGACAAAGTTGCAAACATTATTAGAGAAAAGTTCCTATTTACCAAACTATTAACAGATACTCCTATAATGGCAAAAGCAATAAATACTGGCAAAGATACAGAAGAAGCTAAGCCGTCAAGCCCATCTGTTAAATTTACAGCATTACTTACTCCAATTAAGATAAACATCATTATAGGAATCCCTATTATGCCTACATAAAGCTTATAGTCAATAAAGGGAATCCTTAATTGAGTTATTGCTTCCTTATTTGTTAGATAAGAAATAATACTAATTATTAAAGATACAATAAACTGTAGGCTTATTTTTTGTCTTGGTGTTAGTCCCAAATTTTGTTTTAAAACCAATTTTTTGTAGTCATCAATAAAGCCAATTAGTCCAAAACCAAAAGTTGAAATCAACAAAATTAAAGTCTGGTAAGAAAAAGGAAGGAAAATTAAAGTCATAATTATAAGCGGAATCAAAAAAATTACTCCGCCCATTGTTGGCGTTCCAGCTTTTTCATAATGAGCTTTAGGTCCTTCCTCTCTGATATTTTGACCAATATGTTTATTTTTCAATATTGGAAGAATTATCCTTCCACTTATTAGAGTTAATATTAGACTTAATAAAATAATTATATATATGTTTTCCATTATCCCTACCTATTCACATTCACGTAAACTGTATTGTCATCATTTTCATATATCATACCCAACTCTTCCATAGCATATCTTTGGATTTCCTTGATATCTATTGTCTTTTCTAGCTTTGTTTTAAGCCTATCACGACTAAGTTCATATGATATATACTGACTGTCCAATTTATTATACTCTAATTTTGTTTCATTTAATTGTTTTTTTGCATTAATTAAAAAAGCCCCCATAATAACAAAGCTAAGTAAAGTTAAAATTGACAGATTTCTTCTAAATCTCCTATCTTTAACTCTTAAGACCTGAGCCCTTTCTTTTAATCTATCTTCCTTAGTGGTGCGGATTCTAAGTCTTTTTCTTTTTTTGTTATTATTTATTGGTTTTATTCTTAAAGCAGAATTTTTAGCCATTTTTTATATCCTTTCACACACCCTTAGCTTTGCACTGTGGCTTCTCTTATTTATCTTTTTTTCTTCTTTACTAGGTTCTATTGGTTTTTTTGTAATAATATTTACTTTCTTTACATGATTACAAATACAGACTGGAATAGAGGGAGGGCAAATACAAGCCGTATTTAATTCTTTAAATTTATTTTTTACTATCCTATCTTCCAGAGAATGAAAAGTAATAATACAAAGCCTGCCATTTTTCTCAAGCCTATCTACAACCTTTTCTATAGTATTTTCTAAAACTTCAAGTTCCCTATTTACTTCTATCCTTAGCGCTTGAAATACTCTTTTTTCTGGATGAGCTTCTTTAGTTCTAACAGAATCTTCTACAATTTTTCTAAGTTCTTTAGTTCTACTAATCTCTCTTTTCTTCCTGTAGGTAACAATGTTTTTTGCTATAGTTCTTGAAAATCGCTCTTCTCCATATTTAGAAAAAATATTTTGAAGCTCATCCAAAGAATAAGAATTGACAATATCTTTTGCTGTTAACTCACTATTTGTGTCCATTCTCATGTCTAAAGGTCCGTCCTTCATATATGAAAATCCCCTATCACTATTGTCAATTTGATAAGATGAAACACCAATATCCATCAAAGCACCATTGATTTTATCAACACCTGCCTTTGACAAAATCTCATCAACATTTTCAAAGTTGCTATTGATAAAAATAACATTTGAATAGTCTTTAAGATTTATTTTGGCAGCTTCGATAGCTTCATTATCTTGATCAACTGCTATTAAAAGACCGTCTTTTGCCAAATTTTCCAAAATTCTTTTACTATGACCGCCTTTGCCCAAGGTTAAATCCATATAAATACCATGAGGCTTAATATTTAAATTTTCTATACATTCTTCTAAAAGAACTGATACATGTTCAAATTTCATATCTATTCGTCCATTATATCGGACAAATTCACCTCTACTTCATTTATATAAGAATTCCAATTATCAATATCCCATACTTCAATATTGGTATTGTTGCCGATTATCATAGCCATATCTTTTAGGCCTGCATAATCTCTTAATTGCTTATTTATCAAGATTCTTCCTTGTTTGTCTAAAGTTATTTTTAAAGTTGAAGAGAAAAATAATCTTTTCATGGCACGATTGTTCTTGTTTTGATAGGACAAGTCTTCAAATTTTTTTGCCCTATTTTCAAATTCATTGCTTGTGTATATGAGCAGAGATTTTTCGGGTCCCTTGGTTATATAAAATTCTTCGCCAAGCTCTCCTCTAAATTCTGAAGGGATCATTATTCTATTTTTGGAATCAATTTTATGAGTGAATTCTCCAAGAAACATTTCCCTCTCCTACACTTTTTACCACTATTTTCCACTTCACATATATAATATCCTATTTTGCTCAAAAAGTAAACCAAAAAAAATCAGACCAAAAAGTCCGATTTTAAATGTTTTATTTAATTTAAAAATAGGGTGGTAGGATTGCCCTATTATTTTCTTTTTAAGCCAAAGCCTGGCATATTATTGTATTTTGATTTGTAAAACATAAATAAGCCAATTATCACAAATACTATAGATACAATTTGTGCTATCCTAAATGAACCTATCATCAAAGAGTCTGTTCTCATTCCTTCTACGAAAAACCTCAAGATACCATAAGCTATAAAATAAATAGCGGCTACTTTTCCTTTTTCAGGATTTTTCTTTCTGTAATTTATCAAAAACAAGAAGATAATAAAATCTCCTAATGATTCATATAAGAAAGTAGGGTGGTAGCTTTTCCCATCGATCATTATTGCCCAAGGAAGCTTTGATGGGCCTCCGTGGGCCTCTTGATTTACGAAGTTACCCCGCCTGCCTATTGCCTGTCCCAAAGCAAGTGATGGAGTTAAAACATCTATCATATCTACAAGTGTTATTTTTTTATTTCTTGTAAATAAGTAAAGGGCTAGAGTTCCTCCAATTATTCCCCCATGTATGGCAAGTCCGCCACCTCTAAGATTTAAAATTTGCCAAGGATTTTGCATGTAATAATCCCACTCAAATATCACATACCATAATCTAGCTCCTATTATTGCAGATGGCAAAACAACAAAGAGCATATCATAAACAAAATCCTCGCTTAAGCCTCTTCTGACAAATTCTTTTTGGGCAAATTTTGCACCTAATAATATGCCTGAAACTATTAAAATAGCATACCAATATATATCAATACCAAAAAGTGAAAAGGCAACTGGATTTATATGTGACTCAATTACTAACATATCTTATCCTATTCTAATTCAAGATCATCTGGCATAGCCCAGTTTGTATAAACATCTTGTACATCGTCATTGTCTTCTAGGGTATCAATTAATTTTAACAAGGATTTATAATTACTTGGATCAACTTCAATTTCATTTTTTGCAAGATAAATAATATCTGCACTTTCTAGCTTGTAATTAGCTTCTTTTAGAGCACCAACAGCCGTGTTAAAGTTTTCTATTGTTGTAATAAGTATATAAAAATCTTTTCCATCATCTTTAACATCATCACAGCCTGCATCCAAAGCTTGCATCATAAGCTCATCAAAGTCGATCTTATCATCCTTTTTTATTGTGATATAACCAACTCTGTCAAACATATACATAACTGACCCATCTGTTCCAAGATTTCCACCTGCTCTATCAAAAGCAAATCTTACTTCTGGAGCTGTTCTGTTTTTATTGTCAGTTAAACAATCTACAATTACCGCTACTCCACCTTTGCCATATCCTTCATAGATAACTCTTTCAAAATTATCAGCACCAGAATCACCAGCAGCTTTTTTTATAGCCCTATCTATATTATCATTTGGCATGTTTTCTGCCTTAGCCTTTTCGATAGCAGTTTTTAAAGAAGGGTTATAATCAGGATTATCTCCGCCCTCTCTTACAGCCACACTTATATTTCTAGCAAGTTTAGTAAAGATTTTTGCACGTCTAGCATCTTCACTTCCTTTTTTATTTTTAATTTTGCTCCATTTATTATGTCCTGACATCTTATCCTCCTAATCAAATAACATTTTTTCATCAGATATTTCTATATTAATATTTGCACTAGTCATATCTATGAGGGTCTTTTTAAAATCATCAAATTCATCATCTCTTATATATAAGGTACTTATGACCCTATCGAGGAATTCTTTATTGATTATTTTGTAATTATTTTTATTTATAAAGTTGTCTATTTGACCCAAAACTGTATAGGCATGAGTTAATTTTACTTCATAGAATGGTCTTTTGTAAAGAATTTTATCTTTAATACAATCACTAACTGCTCTGGTGTAGGCTCTGATAAGTCCACCTTTACCAAGTTTTTTGCCACCAAAATACCTAGTAACAACTACAACAATATTTTTTACATCTTCTTTTTCCAAAACTGAAAGCATAGGAAGACCAGCAGAGCCTTGTGGTTCCCCATCGTCAGAATATCTTTTTATTTCTGGACTATGATTAATAATATAGGCTATACAATTGTGATTAGCATCCTTGTACTTATCTCTTATTTTTTCTATAAAATCAAGAGCCATTTCTTCACTTTCAACATACTGGGCACTTGTAATAAAAATGGATCTTTCTTCTTCAAATTTAGCATATGCACTTTCTTTAATTGTTCTAAATGTTTTTTCTTTCATACTATAAATTCTTCATATTTTTTATAATCTTTGTTAGATATATCAAATTCAATAATAGTGCCAAGATTATCATACTTAGTTTTATCTATATCATAATTTGTCATAATAAAATCCAAGATTTGGCCTTGGGAAAAAGGTATGTGCATTACAACGTGTTGATAAGATTCTTTGATAATCTTAACAATCACTTCTTTAAGCCTTTCTATATCCTTATCTGATTTTGCAGATAAGTAAATTTTTTTCTTGGATGCCTTGTAACCTTTTATACTTATTTCATTTTCCACTAGGTCTATCTTATTAAAAACATAGAGAATTTTTTTATCAACAATATCTATATCTTTTAGGGCTTTATCTATAGTTTTTATTTGATTTTCTAAATCAGATGAAGAATCAAGCACTATTAGGAGCATATCTGCAAACTTTATTTCTTCTAAAGTTGTAAGAAAAGAATCATTTAATTCTTTACTTAAATTATCAATAAAACCTACTGTATCTGTTAGGGTGACCTTTGTATTGGCAAAGTCTAGCCTTCTAGTTGATGTATCTAAGGTCGCAAACAATAAATCATCTGAGTATACATACTTATCTGACCCATAGATTTTTAACATTTGATTTAGGATTGTTGACTTACCAGCATTTGTATAGCCTAATAAAGAAATATTTATGATATCTCTCCTACCTTCTCTATTTATGCTTTGTGTTTTTCCTATCTTTTTTAATTGGCTTTCTAAAGATCTTATATCTCTAACTATAGCACGCTTATCAGTTTCAAGCATGGTTTCACCAGGTCCTCTGGTTCCTATACCACCAGACTGACGAGAAAGATAGGCAAAGTATTTGTTTATTCTTGGCAGTTGATATTTAAGTTGGGCAAGTTTTATCTTTAATTTAGCCTCTTTAGTGTTGGCTCTTTTGGCAAAGATATCCAGAATTAAAGTGGTCCAATCTACTACGTGAAGTTTCATTGTCTCTTCTAAATTTCTAAGTTGTGAGGCTGATAATTCCTTATCAAATATTACAGTATCAACTTCTAGCTTTTTTGCCATATCTTTTATTTCATCAACCTTGCCTCTTCCTATATAAAAAGTAGGATTTACTTTATTAATAACTTGAGAAATATAGGCAACACTTTCTCCACCTGCCGTATTTATCAAGGACTCTAGTTCGTATATTTTATTTTCTTCATTATCGTTTTTATCCAAAACATTAACTTGTATTACTCTCTGCATAAATTTCCTTTCTACAATAAATTATACAATTAAAATTGATAAATAAAAGCTTTAGCTAAGAATTAAACATATAAAACATATATAACCATAATACAACCTATTACATTTATACATACTTATAGATAAAAAGCTTAAAAGATGATAAAATAGATATGAGTTTACGGACAAAAAAATTATTTTTTAATAAAGATAAAATATATAGGAGGTCCATATGTATAAAAAAATCTCCGCTATAGTTTTAAAAGTGATATTAACTGCAATTTTTATTATTGGACTTTTTGTGACTGTTTTTGCAGGTCTTGCAGCAGGGTCAATCCTTGAAGTAATGAAAAAGAGTCCAGCCATAGATGCAGAAAGTATAAAATATGAAATGAGTGAAAACTCAACTATAGTCGATAAAGATGGAAAAGAACTCGAGTCTATAAGAACATCGGAATACAGAGATATAATAGACTTCAAACAAATGCCTCAGTATTTGAAAGATGCTTTTGTCGCTGTAGAAGATGAGAGATTCTACGACCACCATGGTATAGACCCACTTTCAATTGTAGGCTCTATGCTTGCTAATATAGAACAAGGTGCCATAGTAAGAGGTGGTTCCACACTTACTCAACAGCTAGCAAGAAACACCTATCTTTCTAATGATCAAACTTATGAAAGAAAGATTAAAGAAATATATCTAGCCTTAGAAATAGAAGATAAACTAAATAAAGATGAAATATTAGAAGCTTATATGAACAGGGTATTTTTAGGGCAAAATTCTTTTGGTGTACAAGCTGCGGCCAAAACTTACTTTAATAAAGAAGCCAAAGATTTAAGCTTAGCAGAATGTGCTGCCATGGCAGGTATTGTACAATCACCTACAAACTTTGCTCTGTACAAATCAATACCAACCAGTGAAATAACTGATCAAAGAGTATTGGGTGAGTTTTCAATTGATGGAGAAAAATACTCAGCTGTTTATAATGAGGCTCCTTTGGAAAGAGCCAAATATGTTCTAAAGAAAATGTTGGAAAATGGTTACATCAACCAAGACAAATACCAACAAGCTTTAAGCGAAGATGTTGCTAGCGAAATTCAACCGCCAGAGAGAAATTTAGAAAATACTTCCTCCTACTTTAATAGCTTACTAGAAAAACAAGTTGTTAAAAAGTTGATGGATATATACAATATCAACGAAACTCAAGCCTGGGATAAGTTAAACTATGGTGGCCTCAAAATTACAACAACTCTTAATCAAGATATGCAAATGAGCTTGGAAGATTTATATGAAAACTTTTCATCATATATAGTAGGTCCAAGTCAAGGATGGAATTCTCCACCTTTACTAGCCTTACAATATGATAATTATGGAAACATATTGGATAGAGATGGTAAACTTATTTATTGGAAAAAATCTAATCTTATTAACGATAACAACGAAGTAAGCCTAAGACCAGATGAAGCTTATTATGATGAAACGGGAAATTTGATTATTAACTCCTACAAGTTAAAATTAAATAAAACCAGCCTAGTCTTTGATGATTACTACACTTTAGATGATGAAAATTCCAATCTTAGAACCCATAAAACGGGCTTTATTAACTTCTCTTCTAATGATGTAATTTCAAAGGATAGTGAAGGTAATATAAAAATTTCAAAATCCTATCTTAATAATCATAAGGACTTTGCTATAAGTAATGATAATGGTTCTATTTCAATAAATAAGGATTACTACGATATAGATTTAGAAGGAGTCATCCAACCACAAGCTTCAACAGTAATAGTTGATCAAAAAACTGGTCAAATACAAGCTATCATGGGCGGACGTAATCAACAAGGCATAAGAATCCTAAACAGAGCCTCAGCTCAACCAAGACAACCAGGTTCATCTATTAAACCTATTGCAACTTACACAGCTGCTTTAGATAATGGCTACAATCTTGCCACAGGAATTGATGATATTCCATTTATGAGAAACGAAGATGGTCAAATATGGCCAGAAAACGTCTATAAATCTTATAAGGGAATTGTATCCTTAAGAAAATCTATAGAATTTTCTATTAATACTAATGCAGTTAGAACCTTAGATAAAATTGGAATAGATACATCAAAAAAATACTTAAAGAATTTTGGAATAATAAAAGAAAATCCCGATGATGATAACTTTGTATCCAAAGAAGAAGATAGTCAAACTAATGATGAGAATTTGGCTGCTTTAGGACTTGGTGCTATGACCAATGGTCTTACAACCCTAGATATGACAGGTGCCTATGCGGCTCTTGCTAATGGAGGAGAATATATAGAACCCTTGACTTTCTCAAAAATAGAAGATAACCATGGCAAGATAATTTTTTCAAGCAAGGATGCAAATAAAAACAAAGTAACAAGCAAAGAAACTGCTTATCAAATGACCTCTGCCCTACAATCAACTGCTCAATCTTATGAAACTATAGGATTAAATGGCAACGACTTTGCGGCAAAGACAGGAACATCAGAATATAATACCGACTTTTGGTGTATGGGTTATACGCCTCAATACACAGTTGGACTTTGGGTTGGAGCTGACAATCAAAACTTATCCTTGAGCGGATATTCTTATCAGGTAGCTGGAAGTTTTTGGTCTGTCATAAACAATAAAATTTTAGAAGGAAAAGAAGTAGAACATTTTGAAGAGCCTGAAGGTATAATCCATGCCAAGGTTGATACGATCTCTGGCAAACTACCAACCCAACAATCTTATGCTGATCCAAGAGGAACAGTCATAGATGAAATTTTCTCAAAAGATAATCTTCCAACAGAAGAAGATGATATGCACGTTTGGGTAACAGTAGATTCTAGAAATAATCTTTTGGCTTCTATGATAACTCCAAACGAATTTAAAGTAACTAGGTCCTTTGTAGATAGGAAAGGATCCTATGACCCAAGTCAATGGGATAACATAATTCCTGAAGACTGGAAATACGGACCACCTACTTCATATTCTAACCTTGGACAAGAACCAAAAGAAGATGAAAAAGACAAAGATAAAGAAGATAAAGACAAAGATCCAGATAAGGATAAGGAGACCGATAAGGATAAAGATTCTGAAAATCCAACCGATGATCCTAAAGATTTGCTAAAACCTGTAACGGATGCCCTAAATCAAATCATAAATGCAGGTAAAAGAAATAATAATTAGTAATTTATATTTTAAATATAAAGCTCTAAATGAGTGCATTTTAATAGAGGTGGAAGACCACCTCTATTAAAATATATAAAATTTTCTATAGAGTTTTCATAAATTTTTTCTTTAAATACTTATTGAATCCAAAAACAAATCTTTTTTATTCTTATTATCGATAATTATTATTTTCTTTTCTAGCTTTATTTCATTTAACTTACAAAGAATTTTCTTTCTATCATCTTTTTCAAAATTAATTAGCCAATTAATATATTTCAAATTTATTTTTCCTGTATGATCAAGGTCTGGATCCTTATTATCTGCATTGTCCTCAGTAAAATTTTTCTTTAAAGATTGAGTAAGATTTGTAGAAGTTTTAAAATCCAAAAAGATAATAGTATCTGATGCTTGTATTCTTAAATCCAAAGTTGACATATAGTTGCCATCAAAGATAAATTTATCATGATTTCTTATAATATCTTTTTGTATCTCTATGAACTCTTCTTCACTTATATGGTGGTCCTTATCCTTCCACCAAATTTTATTTAAATAAAAAACTTCTATTCCGAGTTTTTCTCCCAACTCTCTTGCAAGAGTAGATTTGCCCGAGCCACCTGCTCCAATAATTGAAATTTTCTCCATAATTCCTCCATGTCGAGTAATTATACTAGTAAATTTATATTTGTAAAACAAGAAAATACTTAAATTTCTAATTTAATATAGCGCTATGTCTGTTTATTATAACGCTATGTCTGTTTATTATAGTGCTATGTCTATATTATATTTTTTATCATTAGGTTGATAATCTACTAGCTTAAAGTCATCTATGGTGAAATCTTTGAATTCTTTGACAGCTGGATTTATTATAAGCTTTGGAATCTTAGTTTCATCATAAGTATTTCCCATAATATCCTCAACTATTGGTATGTGCCTTTTATATATATGAGCATTTTGAATAAAGTGAACAAATTGACCTGGTTTAAATCCTGTTACTTGGCTAACCATTCTCATAAGGGCATAATATTGAAAAGCATTTATACCTCCAGGTGCAGCTGCTGCCAAAAAATCTCCTGATCTTTGGATTAAAGTCATATTTAAATAATCTCCCGTTACTGTCCACATAGTCAAAAATGCACATGGTATTAAAGTCATATCAGACAAATCATCGACATCATAGAGTGACATTATAAGTCTTCTATTTAGAGGATTATCTCTAAGTTGTTCTATAAGCCTGTCAATTTGATTTGTTATTTTCTTGGTTTCTGGAGAAACAAACTCCTTATTTATTTGATAGCCATAGGCTTTTCCAAGATTTCCCTCTTTATTTTTCCATGAATCCCAATATTTTACCTTATACTTACGAGCCAATAAATTTACATCATTTGACCTGTCTTTATAAATCCATAAGATTTCTTTGATAGCAGACTTCCAAAATATTTTCCTTAAGCTAATTATAGGGACAACTCCTTTCTCATAGGTCACTACTTGTTGGGGTAAATATTTTGTATAAGCCTTGTTTCCATCTTCCCAAACTGGTCTTACATCATTTTTTCTTTCTTCTTCATCATAACCATTTTCTAGAATATTTTTTGCAAATTCTATATATTTTTTATTTACATCCATAATACTTTTATTATATATGATATTTGTAATCTTTGCATCAAAAAAGACTTTTAAAATAAACAAAAGTCCTTATTGATTATAATAATTATTTAACGATTCTCTTATTTTTTCCCTTGAATAGCATTGATAATGGCAAGTAAAATTACTGCTCCTACAACGCCAACAACAATTTGACCGATATTACCGCCAGCTTTAAGACCAAAAAGTCCAAATACCCATGAACCAATGGCTCCGCCAATAATACCAACAATAACATTAGCTATGATACCCATTTGAGCATCTTTCTTCATTATCATACTAGCTATCCAGCCAGCAATTCCGCCTAAAATTAATGACCAAATCATATTATTCTCTCCTTTATTTTATTGATTGTATTATATTTATACCCATTTTTTAGATTTTAATCATGAATTAATAATAATAAGATTTTCTTGAAATTACCTTGTCTAAAAATAGGGCTATATTTACTTTTTTTGCTTAGCTAAATAAATTAAAAATACGTGGTATAATAAGAAATGAGGTGAAAACTTATGAATGATATTAATATTTTGATAATAGAAGATGAAGAAATCATCGCTAATATAATAAAGACAGCTTTGGAAAAAGAAGGTTATAAGGTATTTTTAGCCTTTGATGGCAAAGTAGGTTTGGAAATTTTTGACCAAAACCAAATAGATTTAGTAATACTTGACCTTATGCTTCCAAAAGTATCTGGAGAAGAAGTAATAAAAGAAATCAGATCTAAATCTGAAGTTCCAGTTATTATGACTACTGCAAAGATTGATGAAGAAAATATTATTAATGGTCTAAGGCTTGGAGCTGATGATT
This sequence comes from Peptoniphilaceae bacterium, assembly GCA_028723425.1. Classification (GTDB taxonomy): domain Bacteria; phylum Bacillota; class Clostridia; order Tissierellales; family Peptoniphilaceae; genus Anaerococcus. The sequence continues at coordinate 27,756 of JAQYEZ010000038.1, forward strand.
ATATAAAAAAACCTTATTCATACAAAGAATTAGTAGAAAGAGTAAAAACTGTATTAAGAAGAATTGAAAAATACAACCTTCCAAGGGCCGACTTAATCATCACAACCGATGGTAGGCTTGAAATGGATTTAGAATATAATAGATTTTTTAAAGACGGCAAGGAAGTTTTTTTAACCAAAAATGAATTTCAAATTATTAAAACTCTTTTCTCAAATCCTAACAAGATTTTTACAAGAGAGGAAATTATTGAACTTACCTTTGGTTATGACTACGATGCCTATGATAGAGCTATAGATACCCACATCAAAAATATTCGTCAAAAAATTGAAGATGATCCAAAAAAACCAGTTTATATTAAAACTATTTATGGAATGGGCTATAAGTCTGGTGGCTTAGATGACGACATTAAAAAATAAAATTTTAAAAAACTTTATAGCCGGCATCCTTGCCTGCATACTTATTTTTTCTATCTTGGTATCATTTTTACTGGGAAGAATTTCAAGAAATTATATAGAACAAACCCAATATATAAAACCTGACAAAGTAAAAAATGAATTCCAATATATAATGGCAAAAAATAATACCCATCTTTTAAGTGAAAGACTTTTGGAATATTCAAAAAGAGAAGATGTAAATATAGAAGTACTTGATTCAGACAAAACCTCTATTCTTAGGGTTGATGGCCTTAAGAATATTCCCAAATCACTTCTTGAAACAAAAAAGTATTCCTTAGTTTCTCCAGAAGATAAGGAGTATATTGGTGAACTTCAAATTACATATGAAAAGCAAAGTGATGCAGTAGAAGAATTAAGAAAAAATTTTACTGCATCTGTTCTTATTGCTATAACTTTTTCTATATCAATTGGAGGAATCATAGCCCTTATTTTATCTTATAACATTACAAAACCAATAATCTCTATTTCTGATGCTACTTTAAAGATTAGAGATGGTGACTATGATATTAAACTTGATGAGTCTGTTATAGAGGAACTTGAAAACTTAAAGGAGAATATTACCTATCTTTCTATTAACCTTAAAAACCAAGAAAATATTAGAAAACAATATGCTCAAGATATATCTCATGAATTAAGAACGCCTCTAACCAACCTTCAACTTTATATAGAAGCTCTAAAAGATGGACTTGTAGATTTAAATGATGAAACCTTGGATATGATCTTAAATGAAGTATTAAGATTAAACACCTTAGTAACTAATCTAAATAAAACTTTCCAAGATAATATAGAATATATGAAAGTAAATAAAGAATCCTTTAACCTTTCCAAGCACTTAGACCTTATTGTAAAAAACTTTATGCCTAGGTCCAAGGCAAATAATATAAATTTTGCTACAAAAATCCAAGAAAATGTAATAATATATTCTGATAAGGAAAAAATTACCCAAATTGTCCAAAACTTGATATCAAACGCCTTTAAAGCTATTGGTGAAGATGGAAATATAACTATAAAACTTACAGAAAATAAAGAAAAGATTATTATTGATGTTGAAGATGACGGTGTTGGTATAAGTAAAGAAAGACTACCTATGATTTTTGGTAGATTTTATAGGATTGACGATGCAAGAAATACCAAAGAAAATGGACTCGGTCTGGGTCTTTCTATTACAAAAAACTTTGTCGAATCTTTGGGAGGAAGAATTAAAGTTTCATCCGAACTTGGCAAGGGTACAAAGTTTACCGTAAGTTTTTCCAAATAATTTATAAATAGGAAAATATATGAGAAAAAAAAGAAAAATAAGCCCTTCCAGGGATAAATATATTAAACAAAGAAAAAAAGATGTGACTATCAAACAAAAAAGTCCATCTTCTAGAAAAAGAGCCCAAAAAAGAAAAAAGCAAATGCAAAAAGTCTATAGAAGAAGAAGGATAATCCTAGCTTTTGCTTGTTTTCTTATAATTTTCGGTCTTGGTAATTTTGTTATTAACAAAATAAACTCCTACGGCTCTTACTCCTATCCTAACTTTAGAGATCAAGTAAGAGAAGATATGGGCAAAGAGATTTTTATAGGGTCTACAGATGATAGATCCCTTACTACAGCAGAAAAACTTTCAGACCTTGAAACACTTTATGAGACTATTTCTAGAAACTATGCAGTAAGAGCATCAAACAGAGATGACTTTGTTAATTTTGTTAAAGCATATGAAATAACCAAAAAGAAGGTCCTACTAACCAAAACAGATCAAGAATATTTTGATCTTTTGATAAAATACACAGATCTTTTGGCCAATAGCAGAAGTAAAATATTGGATAAAAAATCATACGATGACTTACTAGACTACTACAAAAACAACAACAAAACTTACAAGTCTAAAGTAATCCAAAATCCACAGGCTGTAAATAGATACAAGAGAATGATTAGTGAAAAATATCCAGAAAAACAATCAATTTTTACTTTAAGATCTCATGTCTTAATTCTTTCAATGAATGACTTTAAGCCAGGAAATATAAATAAGGATATCAAAGAATTTACAAAAATAATAGAGCAAAACCAAGGCTTATCAAAAATATTGATAGACCTTACAGACAATGATTCTCTGGATAATGTATATTGGCAAAAATTCTTGCCTTTACTAGCTCACAAAAACTATGAGGATACTTATATGGTATTTTATAGGGGTCAAATAATTAATAAGTCTCTGGAAGATATGAAAAAAGAAAATAAGAATTTCCAAACAACTTTTGTTAAAAATCAAGCTTCCAAGTATAGAGAAAAACTTGATCAAATTGATTTAAATGACTATATGTATTATGATGAAGTTAAACTAAATTTAGAAAATGACAATAAGATTAAAAAAATGGGAATTTATGTAATTTTAAATGATAAATCTTCAAATGAAGCTATAAACTTTGCCAAATCCCTAAAAGAATCATCTGATGCTATGCTAATTAAAAATTCTAGCAAGACTGATCCTTCGCAAAATGATTTGATAAATAACTATCCTGTTGACTTCTTTGTCCTTGAACATTCTGGGCTTTTGGTTTCTATAGACAATTCATTTTCAACAAAAAAAGATCAATCATATCTATCTTATGATCAATTCATAAATACGGATAACCCTCTTGAGGCTATCTTATCAACACTATAAAAGCAGAGAGCTATTACTTATTTTTTATTTTGTAATAGCTCTTTTAATCTTATATATTATCTGATGGGTAAATAATTCCAGCTCCAAGTCTTGCTTCTTCTACTAAGTTTAATACCTTTATTGAATGTTGAAGTTTTTCTTTCATCTTCTTATAATCTTTTTCTCTTATTATTCTTTCAAATTCCACAAACTCATAATATAGCCTGTGCTCATCATTTTGAACATTTATTCTTTTAGAATCTTTATTATTTAAATTCAAGTCAAAATATCTAACTTCATTTGGCACTTCAAAAACTATGGAGCCCTCATCGCCTTGTATTGTAGAATTTAATGGAGCGGTAGAATCTTTTGCTCCTATTGCTATAGCCTTAAAATCTCCATAATCTAAGCATAGGATACCTGATGTATCAATTCCTTTATTTACATTAGCAAGATAGGTTGATTTTTGAGGTTGTCCAAATAGGTCAACCATAAGATGAATATTGTAGATATTTAAATCAACCAAGGCTCCCCCATCTTTGTTCACATCAAATACAGGTGCAATTTTTCCTACTTTAAAGGCATCATATCTAGATGAATATTGAGAATAGTTAAAGCTTACTATTCTTACATTTCCTATTTCTTTAAGAGAATCTTTTATCTTTGCTACATTTGGCAAATAAATATTAGAAATTGCCTCTAGTAAAATAAGATTTTTATTTCTTGCAAGATCAATTAATTCATTTAATTGTCTGCTATTAGAAGTAAATGGTTTTTCACAAATTACATGCTTATTTGCCTTTAAAGCTTTTTTTGCCATATCATAATGCAAAAAATTTGGAACTGCTATATAAGTAACCTCTACATCAGGATCATTTAGCAAATCTTCTCCCGTTTTATATGCTTTTTTTATCCCATATTCTTCTTTTAATTGTTGACATTTTTCATAAGATCTTTCTGTAGAGCCAATAGCTTCAAGTTCTATATCCTCAATTTTTCCAATAAAACTTAGGACATCTTTTACTATTTTGCCACTACCTATTATCCCTAATTTCATATAACCTCCATTAATATTTATTATGAGCTATCTCTATCTCCTCTATCATATCTCTACCGTCTAGCATTTTCTTTATATTTTTTACATCAAGTATAATAATCTCATGCTTATTTAAAGTTGCTTTTGATTTTTCTGTCAAAAATGAAGTATTTATAACCAAAAGTGGTTTTATCTTGCCAAGTATGCCTTCCAAATTATCGATCATATCTAAAACAAAATTATGGTCAATTTCATCCTTACTATCATAATTCTTAACCTTTATAGCATATCTCATATCACCCTTTTTTGCATAAAGGTCAAACTTGGTTGATACTTGGTATTCTTCTTGGTAGTCTTCAACCCCATAGCCGCACTTTTCAAGAGCTATTGTAACCAATCTCCTTGAAGTTAAATCTTCATTAATCTTTCTAAGAGCATGGAGTAGATTTTTCGGTACTATCTTAAAAATACCCGTAACAGCCTCACTATATTTATCAACTGACTTAGTATCAAAACCAATAATCAAGTCATCTACAATGTTAAAAGATCCATGAGCTATAGCATTTCTTATATGTCTTAACATTGACTCTGCCTTAGTTTCATTGTCCGATTTTGTAAAAATCAATTTTTGAGAATTGGTACAAATTCCTTTCTTGTAAAAATTCACTATATCAGGATCAATCTTGTCTGTAAATAATACATCCTCATCTCTAAGTTTCATATAGGACATTATCTCCAAAAAAGTGTAATTATCATATAGAATATTAGAAATTAACTCGTTAGATTTTGATTGAACTGAGGATATATCTGGCACATACCATAAAAGATAAGATATTGCCTCCCACAAATCCTTTGTCATTGGCAAGGGTATCACTTTATGTATCAAAGAATATTTTTTTATATCTTTGCACGAATCTATCTCAAATTTGTCTGTAAGCTTCATATAATCACCTTCTCCATATATTTACCCCTATTAGTAAAAATTAATAAAACAATTTGCCTACACTTTATTAAAAATAACTGTATAATATTGTCTAGAAAAGGAGGACTTATGCATTATACAGGTCAAGTTTATAGACCACCCCTAGAAGCCTACACACCATTATTGGAGGTAACTATTGGGTGCTCACATAATAAATGTGCTTTTTGCACTATGTACAAACAAACACCTTTTAGCCTTGCGCCAAAAGAAAATATAGAAGCAGATTTAAAGGAACTTTCAAATTATGATTCTTTTATAGATAGGATTTATCTATTAAACGGTGATCCCTTTGTTCTTTCTACAGATAAACTTGTAGATATAGCAAATATGATTCATTCAAATCTTTCTAATGTAAAGACCATAACTTGTTATGCTTCTTTTTATAATTTAAAAAACAAATCAGTTGACGAGCTTAAAAAGCTAAAAAGTTTGGGATATAATGAACTTTATATAGGCGTAGAAAGTGGCTATGATAAAGTTTTATCCTACCTTAACAAAGGAGCAAATCTTGATGAATATAAGGAGGGCTTGGAAAAATTAAAAGAAGCCTCTATAGAATATCATGCTATTATTATGCTAGGAATTGCAGGAAGAGGAAATTCTAAAATAAATGCTCAAAAAACAGCAGAATTTTTAAATCTTTACCCTCCAAGATCTGTTTTTCCTATGACTACTGATGTACAAAAAGGATCCATGCTTTATGAAATGAGAAAAAATGGTTTGTTTGAAGAAGCGACCATAAGAGAAATATTAGAAGAGCAAATCGAATTAGTAGAAAATCTACAACTTGATGATAATGCTCTTTACTCATCAGCTCATGCAGTTAATATGTTGTCTATAAGACATAGATTTAAAAATAAGGATAAGATACTTGAAAAGCTACATTATGCTTTAAATCATGCACCTGATGAAATACTAAACTCTACCAACCAAAGAGTTGCTAGATAAGATAAAAGGCTCTTAGAAAAGATAAAAATCATCTTTTATAAGAGCTTTAATTCTTTTATTATAAAAACTATCTTTACTTGCTATAAATTTCTTTTGTAATATTTCTATCTTTATTTGACAAATTTTTAACCCATATTCTCTTTTTAACCAGACTAAGTCCTAAAATTACTTTATACAAATCTACTAAACATATTATCATGTACATATTAACAATAGAAAGATTTGTATAGTGGGCAAGAAAGTAAGATACAGGAAATGATACAAAGATTGTTCCAACAGAGTCAAACAAAAGAGTAATTATTGTCTTGCCACCAGACCTAAGAGTAAAGTAGGAAGCATTGTAAAGTGAGCCAATCCAAAGTAAACCTCCTCCTACTCTTAACATATTTGTTGCAGTTAGCTTTACATTTAGACTAGTGTTGTAAAAGTTTGGGAAAATTGGTGCTAGGCTAAACAAAATTAATCCTAAAACAAAAGCTACAATACAGTCAAAGACTATAAGTTTTCTATCTGTATCCACAGCTTCTTCTATCTTATTTGCCCCTAAAAGTCTACCAACAACTATAGAAATACAATCTCCCATAGAAAGATGAAAGACTACAAAAAGTCCAATTATAGTAGAAGAAATATTGTAACTTGCCAAGGCTTCTATACCTCTTATAGAATAGGATTGAGTTATAGCTGCATTTCCTACTGAATATAAGATTTCATTTATAATAAGAGGAATGCCTCCCTTGGTAATATCTTTAAAAAGTTCTTTGTCTATATGGAAATCTTTGAAAAAATGCTCATAAAATCTAAATCTATGCTTATTATTCTTTGCAAGATAAATAAAAAGACTTAGTTCCACAAATCTAGATATAATCGTTGCTATGGCTGCTCCTTTTGGACCTAAGGCTTTAAATCCAAATTTACCAAAGATAAGTATCCAGTTAAAGACAAAATTCACAAAAACTGTAACTATAGCAACAAACATTGGAAGTCTTGTTTCTCCATCTACTCTCATTGAAGAAGAAATAGCTTGAGAAAAGGCAAAGGGAATAAAACCTATAGTCATAATTTTTATATAAGATAAAGCATAGGCTGTTGTTTTAACAATATTTTCTGTAGAATTTGCTTCTTTATTCATAAAAAGAGAAAGTAGATTATCTCCAAATTTAAAGAAAATAAAAATTGCCAATATAGAAACAAAACTTCCTGTAACAATATTATAATAAATACATGATCTAACCTTATTATAGTCTTCTTTTCCTGCAAATTGAGCAGCAAAAATCGATGCTGCCGAAATTAGCCCAAAAATAGCAAGATTAAAAATTGCTATTAGCTGATTGGCGACAGAAACACCAGACATGGCAAGAGTACCTGTTTGGCCAACCATAATATTATCCAACATATTCACAAAGCCTGTAATAAGTTGTTGAATAATTATCGGTATGGCAAGGATTAGTATATTCTTATAAAATTTTTTGTCTCCGAAATATTTATCAAAATTTATATATTTTGATATCTGCATCATTTTCTCCTTTTACAAATAAGATTTTAAAATTTCAGCATAAGATCTAGGTTCCTTGTATATTTTTTCGCAATGCTTAAAATAAGGCCACTCAAAAAAATTAGCCTTGGGATAAATTTTGTTTAATCTTTTTTTCGCCTGTTTTATATTAAAATCTTTTGTTCCATAATAAAAATTAAGATTTGCTTGTATCTTTCATCTTAAATAAGGTAAATCTACTCTACTATAGTCTTTTATCATATTATCTATGGATTCTTTGGACATATTAACAAGTTCATTTACCATGACTGTAGAGATTTTCTTCTCAATTAAAATTGATAAAACTTTACTTGCAAAATTTTCAGATAAGCTTACAAGACTTTTTAGTCCATTCAAATATTTTGAAAATACAAATTGTTTAAAAAATGAACTTTTTCTAACACTAGCACCTTCCATGATTACTGAATCAATCTTAATATCTTGATATTTTAAAAGCTCAAAGATAACATTTGACCCAAGAGAAACTCCAAAAGCAAACTTTATTTCTGATATTCCCTTGGCTAGAAAATACTTGTGAAGTATAAAAGCTTCTCTACTAGAAGAAATATAGGTTTCTCCCTTTGCCTTACCATGACCTGTCAAGTCTGGTATTATAACGCGAACATCACTAAGCTTCATTCTATCAACTAATATTCTTTTTAGCTCGTAAGCATTTGTTAACATAGAATGAATTAATAATATTGTCTTTTCACTATTACTATTTAAATCATGTATGTACATCTCTACCTCTAAATCTATTTTTGTGTATACAATATTATTTAAGCATAGAAATATGTGTATTTTATCAATATTTATTGTTTTACAAAAAATTCCCTTGGTCACAAAAGAGTCACCACAACCGATGACTCCTTATACTTATATTAAAATTTCTATACTTCTTTTCTATCAGCTAGTGATAATTATAAATTTACAAATTAATCCTCTATTTTTAACACATTAAAGGCAGTAGGTCCTCTACCTAAATCAACTCTTTCAAATTCCACAGTTTGACCTTCCAAAAGCGTTTTTCTTTCTTCATCGGATCTTATTTCAGAATAATGCACAAAAGTATCTATCCCGTCTTCTGACTCAATAAAGCCAAAACCTTTTTTATTGTCAAAAAATTTAACTTTCCCTTGCATCTTATCTCCTATTTTTTTCTAGCTTTAAAGAGAATTCTTAAAGTATCTTCTTTGACAAAAGAAAAATCATCTTCATCAAATGTTTCTATGTCTGCAAATCCTGCCTTTTGTAATTCTTTTTTTATAAATGTTGGACTATAAATCCTTTGAACTTGATTTTCTTTTATCCTTCTATAACTTCCATCTTCATCTTCTAAAAAGAAATTTAGGTACATATAAATCAAATCATCTTCCTTGTAATTCTCCCATGTATAAAAAACATCTTCGTATTCATAAACATAAGATTCATTGCCAAAAATATTTTCCATCTTATATAGCGAATTAATATCAAAAACCAAAAGTCCACCTTTTTTTAAGTTTTTATATGAATTTTCAAAAAGCTTACCTATATCGCTTTTGTTAAGAAGATAATTAACAGAATCAAGAAGAACTACTATTAAATCATAGCTGTCTTCTTTTATATATTCTGTCATATTTGCCTGATAAAGGTTAAGATTTTCTCTTATAAATTTTTTCTTAAAAACATCCAGCATATCTCTTGATAGATCCAAGGCATCTATATATTTGAAATCATCAAAAAAATATGATGTTAACTTACCAGATCCGCAGGCAAGCTCTAGCATTCTGTCATTGTCTATAGCGTCTTTTTTTACTAGTTTTTTTATATTGTCTGCATAAAAGTCATAAGGGATATCAAAAGAAAGTTTATCATATATATAAGCAAAATCTTTATACATTACTTATCTTTTATCTCTTCTAGACTAGCCTTGGTTTTTTCTAAAAGATCCTTATAATTTTCTAGTTTTTCTCTTTCTTCATTTACTACTTTTTCAGGAGCCTTATTTACAAAGTTTTGGTTGTTTAATTTTTTAGAAGCTCTGTCGATTTCAGACTCATATTTTTTTATCTCATCTGTAAGTCTGTTTCTCTCTCTTTGGTAATCAACCAAGTCATCAAGAGATATCAACACTTTAAAGTTATTAAATAGCAAGGTTACAGCATCTTCTATATCAAATTCATCAAGACTTATTTTTACTTCTTTTGAAGAGGCAAGATTTATAAATTGAGGTTTCAACTCTTCTAACAAGTCTTTAATCTCTTGATTTTCTGAAACTATACAAAGATCTTGTTTAACTTTTGCCCCTACATTTAATTTTGATCTTTGATTTCTAATAGCTGTTATGGCATCTATTGCTGAATTTACTGCTTTTTCTTCCAAATCAAAGTCAAAGTCATCTCTAACTTGTGGGAAATCTTCTACAATTAACATATCTTTTTTGTTTGGAAGAGATTGGTAAATTTCTTCTGTTATAAATGGCATAAATGGATGAAGAAGGGCAATCATATCTTTTAGTACATATAATAATACTTTTTTAACATTTGCTTTCTTCTCCTCATCATCACCATAGAGTCTGATTTTTGCAAATTCTATATACCAATCACAGTATTCATTCCAAATGAAGTCTTCTATTCTTGAGGCTGCAAGACCTATTTCATACTTATCTAGATTTAAAGTGATTTCACCAATAGCATTGTTAAGTCTTTTAAGGATCCATTTATCTTCAAGCTCTAGAGTATTTATATTAAAGTCTAAATCATCTCCATCTTCTATATTCATAAGGACAAATCTAGTAGCATTCCAAAGTTTATTGGCAAAGTTTCTATTTGAGATAAGTCTTTTTTCATCATATCTCATGTCATTTCCTGGTGAGTTTCCAGTAATAAGAGTAAATCTTAAAGCATCTGCTCCATACTTGTTAACAACCTCAATAGGATCAACACCATTACCTAAAGATTTGCTCATTTTTCTTCCTTGTGAATCTCTGATTAGACCTGTAAATAGTACATGGTGGAAAGGAACTTTGTTTGTGAAATGTAAGGATGAAAATACCATTCTTATTACCCAGAAGAATAAAATATCATAGCCTGTTACAAGTATATCTGTTGGGAAGAAATAAGCTAAATCTTCTGTTTGATCTGGCCAGCCAAGGGTCGCAAATGGCCAAAGAGCTGAAGAAAACCAAGTATCAAGTGTATCTTCTTCTTGGCTTACTTTCTTTCCTTCAAGCATACCATTTTCATCTGGATCTTCTTCTGAAACTATTATTTCTCCATCTTCAGTGTAAAATACAGGAAGTCTGTGGCCCCACCATAATTGCCTAGATATACACCAATCTTTGATATTGTTTAACCAGTTTAGATAAACTTTACCCAAGCTTTCTGGAATTAGAGTAAGCTCTCCTTTCTCATAGACTTCGATTGATTTTTTTGCAAGTTCATCCATTTTTACAAACCATTGTTTTGATATCAATGGTTCTATTACAACATGAGTTCTTTCTGAAAAACCAACAGCATGACTTATAGGTTCAATTTTTTCTAAAAGTCCAAATTTTTCAAGATCCTTAATAATTTCTTTTCTTGCCTCATACCTGTCAAGACCAGAATATTTTCCATATCCTTCTGCTATTCTTCCCTTGGTATCTATAACTATACATTGACCAAGCTTATGTCTTTCTCCAACCTCAAAGTCATTAGGGTCATGTGATGGTGTTATTTTAACACAACCTGTACCGTATTGGGCATCTACATAAGAATCTTCTATCAAAGGTATTTTTCTTCCAACAAGTGGCAAAACTAAGTTCTTTCCTACCTTATCTTTAAATCTTAAATCTTCTGGATTAACAGCTACTGCAAGGTCTCCTAACATAGTTTCTGGTCTAGTTGTTGCAATGGTAATAAAATCATTTGAATCCTCAAAGGGATACTTAATATACCATAATGAACCTTCCACGTCCTCGTGATAAACTTCTGCATCTGAAATTGCAGTTTCTGCTTCTACATCCCAATTTACAATTCTATTGCCTTGGTAAATAAGACCTTCATCATACATTTTTTTGAAAACTCTTCTAACAGCTTTCGTTAGATTTTTATCCATAGTAAAGGAATCTCTATCCCAATCGCAAGAAACACCAATTGTTCTAAGTTGTTTTTTTATAGTTCCCCCATATTTGTAAGTCCAGTCCCAACATTCTTCAAGGAATTTTTCCCTACCAAGATCTTTTTTAGTTTTTCCTTCATTTCTAAGTTTTTCTACAACTTTTGCCTCTGTAGAAATTGAAGCATGGTCTGTACCTGGTATCCAATTTGCTTCATAACCTTGCATTCTTTTATATCTAATTATAATATCTTGTATTGTATTATTTAAAGCATGTCCTAGATGAAGTTGACCTGTTACATTTGGCGGTGGCATAACAATAGTAAAGGGCTTTTTATCTTTGTTTATTTTAGCCTTAAAATAACCGCCTTCTTCCCATTTTTTATAAATCTCTTTTTCAAATTTTAAAGGTTCATATTTTGTTTCCATATTTGCTCCTTTTTTATAATTTAAAAGGTGGTAAGGACTAACTCTTAGGACGAGTTAATCGCGTTACCACCTAAATTTCTTAATTAAAAGACACTCTTTGCACCTATGCGTGCTACATTGAAACTATTTAAAAGCAACCTTCATAGGTTCATAAAAAAGATTTTCACCAACCATCTTCTCTCTAATTTTATAAAATCCTACTACTCCTCTTTCTCAAAGTTTCTATATTTACTTGTAATTAATTATATTTTAAATATTTAATTTGTCAAACGCTACAACCTAGAGTCCAAGCGATATTTTAGCGTCATTTAATCTCTTCATGCTTGAATTTACATTTTTGTACCAATTTTTAGCACTTGCATAGTATTTATTAACGCCCTCAACACTGCCATCCACGTAATATTTTCCATTTGGTGATAGGTAATTTGTAGCTAAAAATCTTGCTGGACCTATAATTGCAGCAGAATAAGTGTCAAACTTACTAGCCTTGTTAAATGGATCATGATCATAAGCAGTCCATGACATTAGATTATTCTTTTTTTTCACTAAATTTGAAAATTCTCCACGCATAATTGGATTTTCAGTATTTATAATACCCAAAATAAAAAATGGATTTATGCCAAGTTCATTTTCAAGTTCTACCAAAGTCTTGGTAAAGCCTTCAATTAAGATTGGATCATTATCCTTTATTAACTTATTTTTAGGATAGGCCTTATTTATTACAAGAGCAAGTTCTTGTGGATTAAGTCCAAGCCTACAAAGAGGTGACAAAGGATTTGCAGTATTTTTAGCTAAGGGTGTTACTGCTACAGGATCTAAACTTCTATCTTCCTTATTTACAACAACTTTATTTGTATTTTGACTCATATAAGATTTAGCTTTGAAAGTAACAACTGATGATTTAGATTTATTTCCCAAAAAGCCATTGTCAATGTCAACATTTTCATAATAATATATACTATTTCCACTAGCCAAAGAAGTATTTGCTTGTAAGAAAATACCAGTAAAAACAAGGGATGAAAAGATTAGTTTATGTATCTTATTAATTTTCATTTTTCCTCCAAATATTACAACTTTTTTACAACTAATAAGATTATAATATAATTCATATGTAATTACAAGACTTTCTATACTTTTTTAAGATATTTTTGTCTTCATTTTGTAACTTTTTATTAATATTTGTTTTTTTATCATATTCTTTAAAGCGATTAACATTTGATAAAAATTACCTAATTTTTAATAAAGTAGTGAAAACCTTTATTTTTTTTTCTACATTTGGTATAATTTCTATGAGTTCTAAGAGGGAGAGGATTTTTATGGTTATCAATATAATTTCAGATACAAGTGGCCATGCTACTGAACATCTGGTAAAAAAGACCATGATACAATTTGATATTAAATTTAAAATAAAAGTTTATTCATATATTGATAATATGATAGATTTGGAAAAAGTTTTAAATATTATAAAGGATCAAAATAATGAACAAATCCTCTATTACTCTATCCAGGATTCTAAGATGAATGTATATATCGACAATTTTTGTGATCTATATCAAATAGATAATATTAACCTTATGGGATTTTCTGTAAATAAAATTTCAGAGGTTCTTGGCATCAAACCTAAGGATAATTTTGATAGCAACAACTTATATGAATCAGAGTTTTTTAGAAAAATGAACGCTCTGGACTTTGCTATTAAATATGACGATGGTAAAGATTTTAGGTCATTAAAAGCTTGTGATCTTGCACTCATTGGAGTTTCTAGATCGTCAAAAACCCCTACTTCCATGTATTTGGCAAGCAAGGGTTATAAGGTTTCAAATATTCCTATTTTGTTGGGAAATAATGTACCAAGAGAGCTTTATGAAATCGATAACAAAATAATATTTGGTCTCGATATCAATCCCAAAGTATTGAGGGAATATAGGCTTCAAAGACTAAAATCTCTAAAACTTTCTACCGACTCGCAGTACAGTGATATGAAAAGAATAAAAGAGGAATTGGCCTATGCAAAGGAAATAATGGAAGACTTGGATTGTACAGTTATTGATATTACCAACAAGTCGATAGAAGAAACTTCGGAAATTATTATTAACAAATTAAAAAATTTAGAAAGGGGTAACAAAAGTGACTGAAAAATATGTCTATAGTTTTAATGAAGGTAACAAAGATATGCGTGATACACTTGGTGGAAAGGGTGCAAACCTTGCAGAAATGACCAACCTAGGTATTAGAGTACCATTTGGTTTTACTGTAACCACACAAGCTTGCGCAAGATTTTATCAAGAGGACCAAAAACTTTGGGATACTCTAAATGAAGAAATATCCGAACATATAGTAACTCTTGAAAAGGAAAATAATAAAAAATTTGGTTCTGTAGAAGATCCTCTACTAGTATCTGTAAGAAGTGGAGCTCCAATCTCTATGCCTGGTATGATGGATACTATTTTGAATCTTGGTCTAAACGATGAGGCTGTAGTTGGACTTGCAAACAAAACTAACAACGAAAGATTTGCCTATGACTCATACAGAAGATTCATCCAAATGTTTGCAGATGTTGCAATGGGTGTAGATAAAAATAAATTTGAAGATGTATTAACAGCAAAAAAAGAAGAAAAGAATGTTGCAAACGATACAGATCTTACAGCCGAAGATTTAAAAGATGTTGTTGACAAATATAAAGTCGTTTATAAAGAAAATTTGGGCCAAGAATTCCCACAAGAACCAAGAAAACAGCTTGATGCTGCAATCACAGCAGTATTTGCTTCTTGGAATAACGAAAGAGCAATTCTTTATAGAAAATTAAACGATATAGATGATAATATGGGAACAGCAGTAAACGTACAAACCATGGTATTTGGTAATATGGGAGATACTTCAGGAACTGGTGTTGCCTTTTCAAGAAACCCTGCTACAGGTGAAAATAAGCTATTTGGTGAATATTTAATTAATGCCCAAGGTGAAGATGTAGTTGCTGGTGTTAGAACTCCTCAAGAAATTGCAAAATTACAAGAAGTTCTTCCTGATGTATATAAAGAGTTTAGCGATACAGCTGATAAACTTGAAAAACACTACACAGACCTACAAGATATGGAATTTACTATCCAAGAAGGTCAATTATTCTTACTTCAAACAAGAAATGGAAAAAGAACTGCAAAGGCTGCTATAAAAGTTGCTACAGACCTAGTTCATGAAGGTTTAATCGATAAAGAAGAAGCTATACTAAGAGTAGGAGCTAAGGAACTTGACGCTATCCTCCACCCTACATTTACAAAAGAAGCTTTAGATAATAACCAAGCTATAGCCCAAGGTCTTGCAGCATCTCCAGGAGCTGCTGTTGGTAAAATCGCCTTTACAGCCGATGAAGCTAAAGAAAGAACAGAAAATGGAGAAACAGTTATCCTTGTAAGAGAAGAAACATCTCCAGAAGATTTAGCTGGTATGGTTTCAGCTGTTGGTATTTTAACAGCAAGAGGTGGTATGACTTCTCATGCTGCAGTAGTTGCTAGAGGTATGGGTAAATCTTGTATTTCTGGTGCAAATATTGTTGTATCTGAAAAAGACAGAGTTTTAAAAGCAAACGGCAAAACTTATACAGACCAAGATGTAATTTCTATTGACGGTTCTACTGGTAAAGTTTATATTGGTAGACTTGAACAAGAAAATCCAAAACTTGAAGGCGAATTTGGTGAATTCATGGGTTGGGTAGACGAAATAAGAGATATGAAAGTTAGAACAAATGCCGATACTCCAAAAGATGCTGCCCAAGCTTTAGAATTTGGTGCTGAAGGTATTGGACTTTGTAGAACAGAACATATGTTCTTTGCAGAAGATAGAATTTTCCAAGTAAGAAAAATGATAATTGCTGATGACTTTGAAACAAGAAAGAAAGCTCTTGATGCAATTCTTCCTATGCAAGAAGAAGATTTCTATCAAATTTATTCTTTAATGAAGGAAAGACCAGTAACTGTTAGACTTCTTGATCCACCTCTACACGAATTTTTACCAAAAGAGGACAAAGAAATTCAAAAATTAGCCGATGATTTAGGAAAAGATGTAGAAGCTATAAAAGAAAGAATAAGTGAGCTTGCAGAAGTTAACCCTATGCTTGGCTTTAGAGGTCTAAGACTTGGTGTAATCTATCCAGAAATTTCAAGAATGCAAGGACGTGCTATCATTCAAGCTGCTCTTAGATGTAAGGCTGATGGTATAGATTTAGTACCAGAAATCATGATTCCACTTTCTTCAGAAGTAAAAGAACTTTCTTATGTAAAAGCTGAAATCGTAGATGAAATTGAAAAAGTATTTGAAGAAAAGGGACAAAGAATAGACTACCTACTAGGTACAATGATTGAAATACCAAGAGCTGCTATAACAGCAGATGAAATTGGAAAAGTAACTGACTTCTTCTCATTTGGAACTAACGACTTAACACAAATGACCTTTGGTTTCTCAAGAGATGACGCCGGTAAATTCCTTCCTACCTATTTGGATAAAGAACTTTTGGAAAAAGATCCATTCCAAGTATTAGATCAAAAAGGAGTTGGTTTCTTGGTAGAAACAGCTGTCGAAAGAGGTAAAAAAGCTAACCCTAAACTTCACCTTGGAGTTTGTGGAGAACACGGTGGAGAGCCAACTACTGTTAAATACTTATATAACGTAGGTCTTGATTATGTATCTTGCTCACCATTTAGAGTTCCTATAGCAAAACTTGCAGCAGCTCAAGCTAAAATTGAAAAAGACAGAAAATAATAATATTACAATTACCTTAGGCTAGAACATTAGTTTCTAGCCTTTTTGTGTGCCTATTTTTTCTAAATTGTCTCAATCTATAAGGCATAAGTATACTTTTCTATAATTTTTTTCTTATTAACACTTGATAAAAATCAAATAACTTGTATACTGATTAAAAGCGCTTTGCAATTATTTGTCAATTGCATATAAAATATAATAAACTTAATTAAACATTCAAGGAGGAAAAATGAATATGGTTAATTTACAAGAACAATTTGAGCTATATATTAATGGTCAATGGAAGAAACCAGAAAGCGGCAAATATTTAGAAACAAAATCTCCTTCCAATGGTAAACTTATAACAAAATTTGCGCAAGCAGAAAAAGCTGATATAGACGAGGCTGTAAAGGCAGCAAGAGATGCCTTTGAAGGAGGCTGGAAAGATACATCAACAGAAGAAAGAGCAAAACTTTTAAATAAAATTGCCGATGTAATTGATGAAAACAGACAAAGACTTGCCACAGTCGAGTCAATGGATAACGGTAAACCAATAAGAGAAACACTATATGTTGATATACCTGCAGCAAGTGATCATTTTAGATACTTTGCATCAGTAATTAGAAGTGAAGAAGATAGTGCAAAAACCTTAGATGGTCATCTTTTATCTTTGGTAATTAAAGAGCCTATCGGTGTTGTAGGACAAATTATTCCTTGGAACTTCCCATTTTTGATGGCAGCATGGAAGATAGCCCCAGCACTTGCTGCTGGTGATACAATAGTTATCCATCCTTCATCCTCTACACCTTCATCTTTACTAGAATTTACAAGATTGATAGACGGCATATTGCCTAAAGGAGTATTCAATGTTGTAACTGGAAAAGGATCAGTTTCTGGAGAAATTTTACAACATCATCAAGGTCTTGATAAACTTGCCTTTACAGGATCTACAGAAGTTGGTAGAGAAATTGGAATTTCTGCTGCAGAAAATTTAATTCCTGCTACCCTAGAACTTGGTGGAAAATCTGCTAATATTGTCTTTGATGATGCTAATATTGATAAGGCTATAGATGGAGCAATGATGGGCATACTCTTTAACCAAGGACAAGTTTGCTGTGCAGGATCAAGGCTATTTATCCAAGAAGGAATTTACGATCAATTCTTAGAAAAATTAAAGGATAAATTCGAAAATGTAATTGTTGGCGATCCCCTAGACGAAAAAACACAAATGGGATCTCAAATAAATAAGGGACAAGTAGAAAAAATAAAATCATATGTAGATTTTGCTAGAGAAAGTGGGGCTAGAATAGTTACAGGTGGTAAGGCTAAAGAAGTTAAAGATTTACCAGATGGTGCTTTCTTTGAGCCAACCTTAATTGCTGATATTGAAAATACAAACAAGTGTGCCCAAGAAGAAATATTTGGACCAGTTTTGGTTGTCCAAAAATTCAAAACTGAAGAAGAAGTAATAAAACTTGCCAATGAGTCAGATTATGGTCTTGGTGGAGCAGTATTTACTTCAAATCTAAATGTTGCCTTTAGAGTTGCCAAATCAGTAAGAACAGGAAGAATGTGGGTTAACACCTACAATCAAATCCCAGCTGGTGCACCATTTGGCGGTTACAAGAAATCAGGTATAGGAAGAGAAACTCACAAGATGATTCTTAATGCCTATAGCCAAACAAAAAATATTATGATCGACCTAAACGAAGAAACTTCAGGTCTATACTAAACTATATTTAACTAACAAAGTTATCTAAGTATAAAAATAAAGCCATTTATAGCACACTATCCATGTCAATTTCTAATTTGATACGGATAGTGTAGCTAATGGCTTAAAAGCTTTAAAATAAATAAGCTAATTAATAATATTTCCTATACTTATAAAGCATTATTTTTGTTATTAATTAAATCTCACTACATGTATCAATTATTTATTACTATTTTTTCTGCTAAATATACTGCAAAAACTCCACATAAGATACTCAAGACAACATAGGCTAAAGCTGTAAGCTTAAATCCTTTTTCAAATAGCTTTTCTGTTTCTAGTGCAAATGATGAAAATGTTGTAAATCCTCCACATATACCTACTTTTAAGAATAACTCTAGTTTTGGACTTATTGCATTTTTTGAAGCAATAGATGCAACTATTCCTATTACAAAGGCACCAAATATATTTATAAGAAATGTCTTTATTGGAAATCCTGTATTAGTATTTACTTCTAAAAGCCCTATTAGATATCTAAGAACTGATCCCAAAAATCCCCCAGCTCCTACTATAAAACAATCAAGCATATTAACTCCTCTTTAGCCAATGATTTATCATATAATTTTTAAATAATTTTTTAGTTTTCTACTTAAGTACAAAAACCTATCTTTACTCTAACCAAGTAAAAAAATCTAATATCTACTATTAATCTATCTCTAGTAATTTATTTATCATATAGTCGGCTGGATCTATTATATCTAGTTTTGTATATCTTTTTAGGCTGTTCTTAAGATAAGGAAAATGAGTACAAGCAAGTACTATAGCATCAATCTTATATTTTGGATCTTTTATCCCCTCTAGATAAGAAAGTAGAACTTTTAGATTCATATCGTCAATAATTTTTTCAGGATCATCTTTTCTCTCTATAGCCATTACAATTGAAAGATTTCCTATAGAAATAGTATTGATATCATCTCTTGATTCAAGGATTATTTTATCAACTTTGTAAGCAGAAATTCCGTTTGCAGCAAATATTGCCACATTTTTATAGCTAGGATTAATATTTTTATAGGCATCTAGGGGTGTTATAAGGGGTATATTTAACAACTTTTGTATCTTTTCACAGTCAATGGCAGAAGATAAGGAATTACAATAGATAAAAATCTTATCCATACCTTGCTTGATACCAAGCCTTGCTTTTTTTATAAAAATCTCTTCTAGCTTTTCTTTAGAATAATATTGCATCTTTGTCTGTTCTTTAGGATTTACAGACATAGGAAAAGATAAGCTTTCTATTTTCCTACTTTTTAACAAATCTACTCCCAATTGAGTATCAACACTAGTTCCAGCAAAAACTCCTACCTTCATAGGTCCTCCTCTTATGAGTAAGCTTTCAAGTAAAACATACAATATCAGTTAAAATATAAATTTTTATTTATATTTATCTCTAAATTTTTCACTTATTGACTTAATATAATTCTCATTATTAAAATAATCAATACCCATGGCTTTGTGCACTTGGGCTATTTTCTTTTGCCCTATTAGTCTTGCTTCTTGTGAAGATTTTTCTAGCATTTTAAAGATTTTTTCCATATCTTTAGCGTATTCTTTTCTTCTTTGCCTAATAGGTCTAAGCTCTGCTTGTAGAATTTCATTTAGGAATTTTTTTACCTTTACATCACCAAGACCTCCTCTTTGGTAATGCTCTTTTAATTGATCCAAATTTTTATATTCAGGCAGGTATTTTTCAAAATCTGAGTCCTTGGCAAAGACATCAAGATAAGTAAATACTATATTTCCTTCTATCTTTCCTGGATCACTTACTTTTATATGATCTGGGTCTGTAAACATTGACATTACTTTTCTTCTTACTTCTTCTTCTGTATCTGAAAGATATATACAATTATTCAAGGACTTACTCATTTTGGCATTGCCATCAATACCCGGTAGTCTTCTTTGATATTTATTTTCAGGAATTACAGCCTTAGGCTCTACAAAAGTTTGACCATAAATTGAATTGAAAGCTCTTACAAGTTCTCTGGCTTGTTCTATCATTGGTTCTTGATCTTCCCCTACTGGGACTATATTTGCATCAAATAAAATAATATCTGATGTTTGACTTACAGGATAAATTAAAAATCCTGCTGGCAAAGATTCTCCAAATCCTTTTTGTTTGATTTCAGCTTTTACAGTTGGATTTCTTTGTAGTCTTCCCAAATGAACTAAATTTAATAGATAAAAAGTTAATTCTGTTAGTTCTTGGACATAGGATTGAACGAAAATCGTAGTTTTTTGTGGATCTATTCCTACACTTAAATAATCTAGTACAACCTCTCCTATGGATTCTTTTATTTTTTCAGGGTTAGTAAAGTTATCTGTCAAGGCTTGAGCATCGGCAATCATGACATACATTTTATCATAATTACCTTCATTCTGGATTCTAACTCTATTTTTAAGGGATCCAACATAATGACCTAAATGAAGTCTCCCAGTTGGTCTATCTCCTGTTAATATTATATCTGCCATATTATCTCCTATTTTTTATTTAACAATAATATTATACTTTTTGATTAATTTTATCAAATTATATTTTTCTTCTGTATTAGAAAAAAATCTCTGAAATTTGCTTCTCAGAGATCTTACTTTTATTTTTTTTCGCTATGACATAAGGATAAATAAGCGTCTATAAAGCCTTCTATATCTCCATCCATTACACTTTCCACATTGCCAACTTCAAAGTTTGTTCTGTGATCTTTTACAAGTGTATAAGGTTGGAAAACATAAGACCTAATTTGGCTGCCCCAAGCTATTTGTGAATAAGTTCCTTGTATATCTTCTATCTTTTCCTTATGTTCTTCTTCCTTAATTTGAACAAGCTTACTGATCAAAAGTTTCATAGCTGTTTCTCTATTTTGTATTTGACTTCTTTCAGCTTGAGAAGAAGCTACAACTCCTGTCGGCAAGTGGGTTATCCTAACAGCAGAGTCTGTCATATTTACGTGCTGACCTCCAGCTCCAGATGCCCTAAAGGTGTCAATTCTTAAATCTTTTGGATCTATTTCTACACTCATATCATCATCAAGCTCTGGGAAAATATCTACAGAGGCAAATGAAGTATGACGTCTTTTTTGAGAATCAAAGGGAGAAATCCTTACTAATCTATGAACTCCTTTTTCCGCCTTTAAATATCCATAGGCAAAAGGTGCTTTTACAAGAAGAGTCGCCGATTTTATTCCTCCTGCCTCTTCATTGTTCATATCTTGGACTTCGTACTTGTATCCCTTTTTTTCAAAAAATCTTTTGTACATCCTCAAAAGCATTTGCGCCCAATCAGTTGCCTCAAGCCCACCAGCTCCAGCGTGGATTACTAGATAAGCATTGTTTTTGTCATATTCCCCATCTAGTTGAGTTTTTATTTTAAATGAATTTATTTTTTTCTCAAGTTTTTTTAGTGACTCATCTACAAAATCCAAGCTATCTTTTTCGGAAGATTCACTCATCTCTATCAATTCTAATAGATCTTGGTTATCATTTAGCTCATTTTCATAATCATTATAAGTATCCAAATCATTTTTCTTATCGGAAAGTTCTGCCATGATTTTTTGAGCCTTTTGTCTATCATTCCAAAAATCAGCTTGAGTTGTTTTTTTCTCAAGATCTCTAACTAAAACTTTCAAATTTGAAATGTCAAAGAGAGTCTCCAATCAATTTTAACATCTTTTGTAAATCTTTTATATGTTCACGTAATTCATAAATTTCTGCCATGATTAACCTTTTTTGACTTGAGTTTTCTTTCTTTCTCTTTCAAGTCTTCTTCTTTCAGCTCTGGATAAATCTTCTTCATTTATCTTTTCAGTTCCTTGATCACTGGATTCTTCTTTTGGAACATTGACTTGTTTTCTTTCGATTCCTTGTCTGATTTGAACACTCATCATAAGTCTTATAGTTTCTTCTTGAATTTCTGATGTCATCTTTTCATACATTTCGAAACCTTCATTTGTGTAAGCTCTGACAGGGTCTTCGTTACCCATAGCTCTTACGCCTATTTCCTTACGCATTTGATCCATTGAATCGATATGTTCCATCCATTTTGTATCAATAACTCTTAAGAGAACAACTCTTTCTATTTCTCTCATGTTTTCACTACCAAATTTTTCTTCCTTCTCTTGGTACTTAGAAAGAGATGTTTTGTAAATATAATCTATTAATTTATCTTGGGTGAAATCATTTATATTTTCAAAATGTAATTCTTCAACTGGTAAAGCAAGGCTATTTAGGTAGTTTAATAAGGCTACCATTTCCCAATTTTCTGGTTTTACATCAGGATTTGTAAATGAATAAACTGAAGTTTCGATAATATCTTTTAACATGCCTAAGATAGATTCTCTCATGTCTTCACCGAAAAGAACTTGTTTTCTTTCGTTATAAATAATGCCTCTTTGTTTATTCATAACATCATCGTATTGGAGAACTCTTTTTCTTGTTGCAAAGTTATTGGCTTCTACTCTTGTTTGTGCCTTTTCTATAGCTCTTGAAACCATTTTTGAAACTATTGGCTCATCCTCTGGGAAGTCATAAGAATCTACAAACTTGCTAACTGCTTCTCCACCATTTAATCTGATTAAATCATCTTCAAGGGAAATGAAGAATCTAGATTTTCCAGGATCACCTTGACGGCCTGAACGACCTCTTAATTGGTTGTCTATACGTCTTGATTCGTGCCTTTCTGAACCAATTATATAAAGACCTCCAGCTTTTCTAACTTGCTCTGCTTCCTTGTCTATACCAGGTTTAAATTGGTTTTTGTATTGTCTATATTTTTTTCTTGCTTCTAGTATTTCTTGGTTGTCAGTTTCTGAAAAAGCATCTACTTGTTCAAGAACTTCATCAGCAATGCCTTCTCTTTTTAATTTTTGTTTAGCCATGTGATCAGCATTTCCACCAAGCATAATATCAGTACCACGACCAGCCATATTGGTAGCTATAGTGATAGATCCAAACCTACCTGCTTGAGCAACTATATCTGCTTCTCTCTCATGGTTTTTAGCATTTAATACTACATGAGGAATTTGATTTTTCTTTAATTCTTTGGAAAGTTTTTCTGAATTTTCGATGGAAACTGTACCAACAAGGATTGGTTGACCAGTTTGGTGAACCCTCTTTATTTCATCAATGATAGCATTAAACTTTCCTCTTTCATTAATATAAACATGATCTGGATCATCAATTCTTTGTACAGGTTTATTGGTTGGAATTTCAACAACATCAAGTTTATATATTTCAGAAAACTCATCTTCTTCTGTTTTTGCTGTACCAGTCATTCCTGATAACTTATCATACATTCTAAAGTAATTTTGGAAAGTAATTGTAGCAAGTGTTTTACTTTCTGCCTTAACTTCTACTCCTTCTTTAGCTTCTATAGCTTGGTGAAGACCATCAGAATATCTTCTACCATACATAATACGTCCTGTAAATTCATCTACAATTTGTACTTCACCATTAGTTACTACATAGTCTATATCTCTT
Organism: Peptoniphilaceae bacterium; assembly: GCA_028723425.1. Taxonomy (GTDB): domain Bacteria; phylum Bacillota; class Clostridia; order Tissierellales; family Peptoniphilaceae; genus Anaerococcus. The sequence continues at coordinate 51,806 of JAQYEZ010000038.1, forward strand.
GTCATAGTAGTATTTGCCTTTAAGGCATTGTTAATATAGTGGGCTAGTTCCAAATGTTCAGGGTCTGAAAGGTTATCAATTCCAAAAAACTTCTCTGCCTTTGCTGTACCTTTTTCTGTTAGGTTAGAAGATTTTCTCTTCTCATCAACCAAATAGTCTACATCTTCTACAACAAACTCCCTATCAAATGGGTCTATATCTGCATCTTCGTTTGGATCAAGTATTCTTCCTTCCAAAGTTTGAATAAACTCATTTGCTTTTACATAAGTATCTGTAGATTCTTCGCCTTGACCTGAAATAATAAGTGGAGTTCTAGCCTCATCAATAAGAATAGAGTCAACCTCATCGACTATAGCATAATGAAGACCTCTTTGTACCATGGAATTTTTATAAATAACCATATTATCTCTTAGGTAATCAAAACCAAATTGGTTATTGGTACCATAGGTAATATCGCAAGCATAGTTTACTTGTCTTTCTGAGTTAGTTAGGCCATAAAGTATACAACCTACACTTAGACCTAAGAAAGAGTAAATCTTACCCATCCACTCTTGGTCACGTTTAGCAAGATAGTCATTTACTGTTACTATATGAACCCCCTTACCTTCCAAAGCATTTAAGTAGGCAGGCAAAGTTTCAACCAAAGTTTTACCTTCTCCTGTCTTCATTTCTGCAATCTGACCATTATGTAGAACAATTCCACCCAACAATTGAACAGGGTAGTGTTTAAGTCCTATAACCCTATCACTTGCTTCTCTAACAACTGCAAATGCCTCAACCAACAAATCATCTAAAGTTTCGCCATTTGCTAATCTTTCTTTAAATTCATTAGTTTTATTTTTTAATTCTTCGTCTGTTAATTTTTGCATTTCTTCATCTAGTGCTAAAATTTGATCAACAAGTTTTTGATTGTTGTCGATTTCTTTCTGACTAAATGATTTGAAAAAGTTAAATATTGCCAAATTTTTCACCTCTAATTCTCTGTTTATCCTATCATTTTATAAAAAATTATTCAATTACAAAATAAGATAAGCAAAACTTGTCAAATACTATAATAAAGTAAATCCCGTAATTTGTAAACTATTATTTTAAATTATAGGCACTAAAAAATGCTAGCCCTAAAAACTAGCATTTTTATACTTAAATTTATTTCATAGTTGGAATTATTTCACCATAATTTCCATCTTTTCTTTTATAAACAACTCTTACTTGCATTTCTTGATCATCTAAAAATACGAAAAAGTCGTGATTTAATAGTTCCATTTGTAAAACTGCTTCTTCTTCGTTCATTGGTTTTACTGAAATTTCTTTAAATCTAACAATTTTACTGGTGGATTCTTTTTCTTCTTCTAAATCATCAGACAATGATTCAAATCTTATAGACTCTCCACTTTTCCTGTCTCTTTGGAGTTTGGTCTTATATTTTCTTATTTGTCTAACTAATGAATCTACAATCATATCCACAGAATCCATGAAGTCCTCTGATTTTTCTTCAGCTCTAAGAATTGTGCCACCCTTTAAATATATAGTTGATTCAACTTTTTTCTCTATACCCTCAACAGCAAGATTTACATCCATTTCTTCTTCATGGAAATACTTATCAAGTCTATCAAACTTTGCTTGGCACATCTCTTTTAAATCTTCAGTAACATTAATGTTTTTACCTCTTATATTAAGTTTCATATAGTTACCTCCTATCTTATTTTTTATATACCCCTTTCGTATTTGTGTAAACGTTTTTAATTTTATTAATTTATAAAAACAAGTATAGTAAAAAAGAATAAATTAAGGAGAAAATTATGGACAAAACACAGCTAAAAGACATATTAAGCTATGAATTTATCAACAGCTTAGAAATTTCTGGTGACAAAAAAAATTTGGCTTATAAAACTACCAAGGCCAACGAAAAAGAAAATAGGTATGATACTTTTTTAAACTTACTTGACTTAGATAGTAAAAAATTTTATAGGATTTCAGATAATCCAAATATATCTATTTTTACTTTTGACAAAGAGTCTAAACTTATTTTTAAGGAAAAAACTGATGATGAATATGACTATTTCTATAGTAAAGATTTATCTGCCCAAGTTGCAAGCCAAGCATTTAAAATTGATAAAAATGTTAGCAGTATAGAACACATAAAAGATAATGTATTTCTAATATTTGCAACTGATAAAAAATCAAAAGAAGATAAAGAAAAATCAGAAGATCAAGATAAGGTATTTAAAGAAGTTACTAGCCTACCTTTCTGGTTTAATGGACAAGGCTATCTAAAATTGGAAACTGTCGGTATTTATTTATATAATAAAGATGAAAATAAACTAAAACATCTTATGACTTCAAATATAAATAATGACATATCTCTTCTAAAAATATCCGATGACTTAAAGAAATTAGCCTATACAAAAGCTATCTATAGCAATGGTTATAACAAAATTTATGAAGACTTATATATCTATGACCTAGAAAAAAATGAAGAAAAACTACTATTAAAAGAAAAATTCTCATATGCCTATATAAATTTCTATAAAGATGGTCTAGTATTTGTAGGATCTGATATGAAAAAGCATGGAATAAACCAAGATCCTTTTATTTATAAGGTTGACTTTGAAGGAAATCTTATAAAAATTTCTGATGATAATTTTGATATAGACTTTGGTGTTTCTACTGGAACTGATGCAAGATTTGGTCATGATACTACATTTAGACAAGAAAATGAAAAACTCTATTTTACAGCTACCAAAAATGAGGATTCTAAACTTTATTGCTTTAACCTAGAAACAGGAAAACTTGATTTGCTAATTGAAGGTGGTCTTGAAAGCTTTGCCTTAGGAGATGATAAAATATATTATAGCAAGATGAGTAAAGATTCTCTTTGTGAAATTTATGAAGAAGGTAAGACTAAAGCCTTAGTTGAAAATAAAATTAAGACTCGCCTTGGAAAAATTGAAGAATTTTTCTTTGAATCAAATGGAGATAAATTAAGAGGTTATGTACTACTTCCTACAGATTTTGATCCAAATAAAAAATATCCAACCCTATTAAGCATACATGGTGGACCAAAAACTGAATTTTCTGATATTTTCCACCATGAACATCAAGTTTTTGCCAATGATGGTTATATAATAATCTATACTAATCCACACGGAGCAAGCGGCAATGGTGTCGCATTTTCTGATATCAGGGGTAGGTATGGAGAAATTGATTATGAGGATTTGATGAATTTTACAAATGAGGCAATAAAAAGATATCCTCAAATAGATACAGAAAATATGGGAGTTTATGGAGGATCTTATGGTGGTTTTATGACCAATTGGATTATATCTCATACAGATAGATTTAAAGCTGCCAATGCCCAAAGATGTATATCAAACTGGATTTCCTTCTATGGAGTTTCAGATATAGGCTATTATTTTGCAAGCGATCAAACTGATTCAAATCCTTGGGATAGCCTTGATAAGATGTGGGAACTTTCGCCATTAAAGCATGCCAAGAATGTAAAAACTCCAACTCTCTTTATTCATTCTGATATGGACTACAGGTGTCCTTTGGAACAAGGCCTACAAATGTATACTAGGATAAAATTAAATGGAGTTGAAACAAAAATGTTTATCTTCCATGGAGAAAATCACGAGTTGTCAAGGTCAGGCAAACCTAAAGGAAGAATAAAAAGACTTACAGAAATCAAAAATTGGTTTGATGGACATTTGAAATGAAATTAAAAAAGTTTAAATTTAAGGATTTTTTAAAAAATCTACTTAATAGAGTATTGGCCCATGACCTGTCGACTATGTCGGCGGCCATGTCCTACTACTATCTGTCGGCTTCCTTACCTCTATTGCTTGTTTTGACGAATTTAGTTGGCAAATATTTGGGAGGAAATAGGGATCTACTCTTAGAATTTGTAGAAATATTGCCAGGGCAAACTCAAGATATCATTATATATATAATAGATTCTTTTTTTAAATCGAAAAACTCAAGTTCACTTTCAGTAATAACTTTAATTTTTGCGGTTTGGTCAGCATCAAAAGGAATTTTTAAACTTCTTGATTCCTTAAATGTAGCTTATGGTTTTGGCAAATTCAAATCAAGTATTTATGAAAAAATTTTATCTTTTCTATATACACTAGTTTTAATTTTAATAGTAATTATTTTTATGACTATTAGAATTTATGGTCCTAAACTTATAGATACTATTAATAATTTCCTAAATGATTTTGGCCTAAGTCCCTTAACAGATCAAGTGACTTTAATTTCAAGACTTATAAGTGGATTTCTACCACTAATAGTGATGTCAATTGCTCTTGCCCTTCTTTATAAGCTTGCTGCAAATAGAGATAAGAACTTCAACATAACTTTCAAACAAGGACTTGTAGGTGGAATATTTACTACCCTTGTAATCTATATAGGTTCTTTCATTTACTCATTCTTTTTGGATAATATTTCAAAAATGTCTGTGATCTATGGAACTCTAGCAGGAGTTTTATCTCTTTTTATTTGGATAATGATTTTCTCATATTCCATAATATTAGGTGCAGAAGTTATAGCCGCTTTTATGGAGCAAAGAAAGGGTCTAATTAGAGATATACCAGAAGAAATCGAAGAAAATATACCTGATGGTATAAAGGATAGAATATGAAAAAAGAAATAAGAAGATATTTTTTAAATTTTAAACGTAGGCTTAATAAAAATATTAAAGATGAATATGACAAGAAAATATATGAAAATATAATAAACTCTGATTTATATAAAAATGCCACTTCAATTTTTATTTATCTATCTATGGATTATGAGATTGACACAAGAGCCTTAATAAAAAAATCCTTTAAGGACGGCAAAAAAGTTTATGTCCCAAAAATTAGAAAAAAAATGATTATGGATGCTGTTCAAATAGAAAATATGGATCAAATAGTAAAAGGTGCTTATGATTTAGATACTGCAAGTGGAGATAATATAATAAAATCACCAGACCTTACTTTAGTTCCAGGGCTTTGTTTTGACGATAATAAGCACAGGGTGGGCTTTGGAGGAGCCTACTATGATAATTATATAGCTAATCATGATTCTATTTATATGGGCCTATTTTATAGCCAATTAAAGATGGATAAGATACCTATAGAAGATCACGATCAAGTGCTTGATTATATAGTTACAGAAAATGGAATAATATAATTTTAAAATGGATGCTACAAAACTATTGCAGCATCCATTTTTTTGCTATCTATTAAAAGAATTTTTCTTCAACTTCACTAACATTTATTCTTTTCTTTAAGATCAAAGATACTAATACATTAATTAAAATATTTATGACAAAGGCCCACAAAAATCCTGGAATATTTAAGGGAGAAATATTCAATAGCCTAAAGACAAATAATACTATAACTCCCATTGTCATACCAAGACTAGCTCCTTCTTTTGAAGCATATTTCCAATAAAGCCCTAAGATAAAAGCAGGAGCAAGCTGAGCAAGACCTGTATAGGCAACATCTTGAACTACTTGAACTAAGGCTTTTGGAGGTCTTATTGCTATTATAGAGGCTATAATTGCTATAAGGACAATGATTATTCTTGAAACTCTCATATTAGTTCGATTTGAAATCTTTTCTTTTTTGTTAAAGAAAATCAAGTCTTGAGATACTAGTTGTGCACAAGATAAGAGCATAGCATTTATAGTTGATAAACCTGCAGACATGGCAGCTGCCATTACAAGGGCTGCTACTATCCAACTGGTGTTTTCTATCATCATAATTGGTAGGACTTGGTCTGCTCTGTCCAAATTCCCCAACATATTATGACCTGCTAAGCCAATAAATAAAGCTGAAAATCCAAAAATCAAAACTTGAGATACAGGCACACTTATAGCAGATTTTGCCAATGAATTTGTATCTTTTGCCATAAGGGATTTTGACCAAATATATGGGCAAAGCCAAATTCCAAAAGGTAGGACTATAAATTGCATAAGCCAATAAGCATTGGTGTAAGTTCCTTGAGGGCCTGGTCTTGATAAAAGTTCTGGGGCAGAATTTCTTGTTGCTTGGAATAATTCAACAACTCCACCAAAAGGTTTGATTGCTATAATTGCAGCAACTACAATACCTGCCATCAGAATTACTGCCTGAAAAGCATCCAAAAGGACAACCCCTCCAGCCCCACCTATCATTACATATAAAAGTGAAAAGACTACAGAAATCAACAGAGCAACTTTATAATTAAGAAGATCTCCAGTTATTATAGATAAGGCTGTGGCATTTCCTACATACTGCATAGATAAAAATATCAAAGTCATAAGTACAGAAATACTTGATGCCAAAATCTTTAAATATCCTGATTTAAATCTATCTTGGAAATAATCCCCTATAGACATATAGCCGTATTTTTTGGCCTGTTTTCTAATCTTATTTCCAAAATAAATAACCATGAAAGCAACCCAAACTTGGCTTAGAACAATTACAATATAAGAAATACCATGAGTATAGTACATGCCTGGTCCACCAAGAAAAGCAAAGGTTGATTGCATACCAGCTATCATTGTCAAAGCCATCAAAAGACCACCAACTCCCCTATTAGCCAAGAAAAAACTTTGAGTATCTGTTGATTTTTTCTTTTTTGAATTTACTATAGTTACCCCTAGCATCAAACATAAGTAAATAACTACTATTAAAAAACTTGCTAAAGATTTATCCATTCTTAATCTTCCTCATCTTTCTCATTTTTTACAAAATCATGCGCAACTATCAAAACAAAAATCAAGTTTACAAACATCAATATCCACCAGTAAAAAAGTGGAAATGGTAAAAAGCCAAATATATAAGGTTCTGCTGATTTTGTAAAACTGAAGGGAATCATTGCCAATAGCAAAAGTACAATAAAAATTCCCATGATTATCTTATTTTTCTTCTTCATAATAGTCCTCATTTCTATAAATAATCTTTCCATCTACAAGTGTATATAAAACTAAGCCAAAAAGTAGTTTATCCTTAAATGGACTATTGGATGACTTAGATTTAAACTTACTATATTTTACAAGCCTATCTTCATCAAAAATTACAAGATCTGCTGGATATCCTTCTTGCAAAATTCCTCCCTCAAGTCCTATTAGCCTTGCTGGATTGTAGGACATTTTCTTTATAACTTCTTTTAAAGTTAAATATCCTGGCCTAACTAAATTTGTTATAGCCAAAGATAGAGCTGTTTCAAGTCCTATAATCCCACTTGGTGCTTTTCTTATGTCTTTTATATTTTTTTCTTCATCAGTGTGGGGAGCATGATCAGTTGCAATTACTTCTATGGTATCATCTTGTAAGCCTCTTATTATTGCAAGTCTATCCTTTTCAGTCCTTAAAGGTGGATTCATTTTAGCAAGTGCTTTATGTTCAATTATGGCCTCTTCAGTTAAGCTAAAATGATGTGGAGTTGCTTCAGCAAAAATATTTGCCCCCATTTTTTTATAGGCTCTAACAAGCTCAACAGAATTAGCAGATGATATATGTTGTATATCTATTTTTGTTCCATAATGAAGAGCCAAGGCTCCATCTCTTGCTACCATAACATCTTCACTAACATTGGGTGCACCGTCTATACCAAGAGATTCTGCAATTTTCCCCTTGTTAAAACCTGGATTTTTGATAAAAGACTTATCTTCTTCATGAAAACTTAATACAAGATCTAATTCTTTAGCTTTTTTCATAGCTTTTTTTATAAAATCTTGATTATCTAAGCCAACCCCATCATCTGTAAAGACCTTTGCCCCCATCTCTTTAAGAGTTTTCATATCTGTAAGTTCTTTTCCTCCAAAATTTTTGGAGATAGCTGCAGCCGAATAAACTTTAATATCTTGTTTTTGCATTATTAAAAGAACTTCTTTCAAGGTATGTGGATTATCAATTACAGGCTTTGTATTTGCCATAGCAATTACAGATGTAAAGCCACCCCTTGCTGCTGCCATAGAGCCACTTTCTATAGTTTCCTTATGAGTCATGCCTGGTTGTCTAAAGTGGACATGCATATCTATAAGCCCTGGGCTTACAACCAAGCCTTTAGCATCAATTACCTGATCAAAATCTCCTTCTATCTTTTTTGCTATCTTTACTATCTTTCCATTTTTTATCAAAACATCTGCTATTTGGTCAAATCCACTAAGAGGATCTATAACTCTACCAGCCCTAATTAACATTTATCAATCCTTTCAATCTACTATATTTGTAAAAGCCCTAAAAATTAGTATCAGATTAGCCTTTATAATAATTTTATCAAAACTAGCTTACTTTTTATTTCTACGATGAGTTAATCTTATCCATTTTTCTATCCTTTTTAAATTATTGTGATATTTTCTTGTAAATATTGATAAATAATTTGAAACAAATCTAAACTTACTCAGAAAAAAGCTGCTGAAAATATTTTAATACTTCAACAGCTTTTTTATTGTATTGATTTTTAAATTTTATTTTTTACTGGAACTATCTTTTCTTTTCCACCCATATACATTTGTAAAGGTTGTGGAATTCTAACAGATCCATCTGCTTGTAGCAAGTTTTCAAGAAAAGCAATAAGCATTCTTGGTGGTGCTACTACTGTATTGTTCAAAGTATGAGCAAAGTAATTTCCTTTTTCTCCTCTTAATCTTATACCAAGTCTTCTTGCTTGGGCATCTCCAAGATTAGAGCAAGATCCTACTTCAAAGTATTTTTTTTGTCTAGGTGACCATGCTTCAACATCTAGTGACTTAACTTTTAAGTCAGCAAGATCTCCTGAACAGCACTCTAAAGTTCTAACAGGAATATCAAGACTTCTAAAGAAGTCAACTGTATTATGCCATAACTCTTCGTAATATTTCATAGAATCTTCTGGCTTACAAATTATAACCATCTCTTGTTTTTCAAATTGATGAATTCTATAAACTCCTCTTTCCTCTATACCATGGGCTCCAACTTCTTTTCTAAAGCATGGTGAATAAGAGGTCATTTTTAGAGGCATTTTTTCTTCTTCATTAATTGTATTGATAAATTTACCAATCATAGAATGTTCACTTGTACCAATTAAATAAAGATCTTCACCATCGATTTTATACATCATATTTTCCATTTCTTCAAAAGACATTACACCTGTAACAACATCTGATCTAATCATAAATGGTGGAATATAATATGTATAACCCCTATCAATCATAAAATCTCTAGCGTAAGATAAGATAGAAGAATGTAATCTAGCTATATCGCCTCTCAAATAATAAAAACCAGCACCAGAAGTATTTCTTGATGCATCCAAATTTATGCCATCAAAAGATTCCATAATATCAACGTGATAAGGAATTTCAAAATCAGGAACAATAGGTTGACCAAATTTTTCAAGTTCCACATTTTCTGTATCATCTTTTCCTATTGGCACATCATCTGCTATCATTTGTGGGATAACTTGCATTCTTTTCTTTAATTCTTCGCTGTAATTTTTAGTATCTTCTTCCAAGCTAAGTAATTTATCGTTGATATCTGCAACTTCTTTTTTAGCTTTTTCTGCTTCTTCGAATTTTTTTTGACCCATCAAAGCGCCAATTTCTTTAGAAGTTTTATTTCTAAGTGATCTAAGTCTATCACCTTCAGTTTTTACTTCTCTAAGCTTTTCATCAAGTTCTATAGCTTCATCAACTAGTGGTAGTTTCTTATCTTGAAACTTCTTTTTTATATTCTCCTTAACTAAATCAGGATTTTCTCTAACAAATTTAATATCTAACATATTTTCCTCCAAAAAAATAGACACCACTTAAACTCCAACCAAGGGACGAAGTTCTCGTGGTGCCACCCTATTTTAACAATAAATCTATTGTCCTCATCTTACTTATAGGCTCAAAGACGGATTCATCGCTTCCAACCAAAGATTTTCACCAACCATCTTCTCTCTAAAGGTCTTTGTCAACTACTACTTCTTATCATCGCCTTATTCAATTACATTAAGTATACTTTATAAAAAGAATTTTTTCAAATCTTTAGTAATTATTCCTTATTCTTAAGACTTTAAGAGCCTGACTTTGCCATATTGTAAGGAAAGTTAATTAATTTTAAAAATTTAAAATAAGATTTTATTTGTATAATTAGAGTAATTTGATAATTCCCTCTGGGGAATTAATTAAAATATCTGCATATTTAATAAGAGTATTTGCCTTTCCGGTTCCAGATAATACTCCAATTTTTAAATTATCTGCACTTGCAAATTCCATATCAACTATACTATCTCCGCATACTGCAAGTTCTTTTTCAGAAAGAGAAAATTTATCTAAAAAAGCATATAAAGATTCTTTATTAGGTTTTTTCTTATATAAATCACCACAAGCATAAAAATCAATATAAGAGCTTAAACCTAAATATTCAAAGGAGTATTTTGCTTGCCTAAAATTATCGGAAGTGACAAGTCCAATTTTAATATTTTTTCCCTTTAAAAAATCAAAAAGTTTTTTTAAATCACAAGTTGGTCTTATTTGTTCTTTGTTTTTTACCAAAGCCTTATAATAAAAATTGTCCAGTCTTTTGTATATTATACTTCTATCTTCATTCATATAAGCTGCTATAAAAAAAGCAATATCTTCTATGGTAGCTGATGCCAGTAAAGAATTTTCTAAAACTTTATCTTTTTCTATGCCCAAAAGCCTTAAAAGTTCAGTCGCTTTTAAAGAATCTAACTTAAAAGAAGATATGAACTTTCTTGTTGCAAGTATCCGAAAATCTGAATATTCAAGTAAGGTTCCATCCTTATCAAACAAGATTGCTTTAATCATTGTAAACTTCCTCGCAAAGTTCTTTCCATGTAAAAATTTTATGACTGACCTTTTCTAAATTAAAGAAATAAGGATTTGTAAAAGCAAATAAATCATCATCACTATCGATAATATCAACTCTAAGCCAGTGATAGGCTTGATTTAGGTCAAGCTTTAACTTGGAATTTAGGTTTAAGTCTTTTTTTATAACTTTACCGTCTAAAATCCAATTTGCGATTAGTTTTTTTCCTAAAAATTCTTTATCAAAAAATTTAAGTAAAAAAGTATCTCCTTCATTTTTTACTTCTATAAGCTTTCCCCTAGATACTGAAATATTCCCTTTTAACATATTTTCTTTTATACCTTTTAATGATAATTCATTTGAGTATACATAAGTTCTAGGATCTCCTATTAGGGAAGGTAAGATACTTCCTTCATATTTCTCGTAAGGTAAAAGATGGCTATCACTACCGCCAAGTCCATATACCAGATAACCATTATTTAAGAGAATATTCCAAGCTTTTAGGGCAAGTTTGGTGGCTAATTTTGAATCAGAATAGGTGGGATCATTAATTATTTCCATAAATTTTAAGTTTTTAAGTTTAAAATCGCCTAGAGTAAATTTCCATTCTGCCATAAATGGGTGGTTTATTGAAAAAACCTTATTACTAAGTGAATTTACAACTTTTAAGAAACTTTCTTCATCTAGTAATGATTTTAGGGAAAATTTTTCAAAAATTGATTCATTTTCAAAAAATACATTCACATGACCAAAGACACTGGTGATTTCCGTACCAGCAATTATAAGAGGGGAATTTTTAGGCCAAGAAAAATGGTTGAAATTGTGGTCAGTAGGTGAAAAAAAGTCAAGTCCTTCTTCAATTGCTTTTTTATTATTATTAACTCTTGTCATTTTTCCATCCGAAAAGATTGTGTGAGTGTGAAAATCCCCTCCATACCATCTTTTATCAATACTTAGTATTTTATCTTCTCCTATTGGAAAATCATTAATCTTTTGACTTAAATTTATATCTTTATAGACTTCAAAGAGAAGTGGCTTTTTATCCTTTGAAAAATAAATGTATTCAACTGTAAAATTTCCATAATTTTTTAGCCTTTTAAAGCCGGGTGAAGAATAGCAAATATCCCTTGAAAGATTTCTTTCTACATTTTTGTTTGTTACGATTTGTCCTACAAGTTTATTCAATCCATCATATATCATTAGACTTATAAATGATAGGTCACCGGAAAGTTTAAAACTTAAGGATGAAGTATTATCATTTATAGGAAATTGAAAACGGCCGAAGCCGTTTTTACCTATTTTTATATTAAATATTTTTTCCATTACTTATTATTAACCTTATCAAGTGCTTCTTGAGCAGTTTTACAAGCTTCATCTAAAGCATCTTTTGCAGGAATATTTTGCAATTCTATCTTATCTGCAGCTATGCTTAAAGCATCACTAATTTTTCCATCAGTTGGGTCAATAAAGGCAGGACTTGCAGTTAAAGCTTGTTCATAGGGGATTTTTGCATATGGATTTTCTTCTGTAAATTTTTTATAGCTTTCAACTTCCATTGCTGATTTTCTTACTGGTATATATCCTATTTTTTGTGACCAAAAAGCAGAATTTTCAGGGCTAGTGAAGTATTCTATCCATTTACAAGCAGCCTTTTTTTGCTCTTCTGACGTTTTTTTAGGTACTGCTAGATAGAGGGCAACTGCAATAGGTTTTGCTTTATTGCCGTTTAGACCAGGTTGTTTTGCTGAATCAATTTTAGAAAAGTCAAGGTTTCCCTTATCTCCTGATGAACCAGTGTAGCTCATTGCATCCCCATTCATAACATCATCTATTGTTCTGTACCAATATTCCCATCCTTCGCCACCGGATTCTATCATACAAGTTTTATTATCATTAATTTGTTTTCTAATAAAGTCCCAAGCATCAACCCATTCTGTAGAGTTAATTAAGACTTTCTTTCCATCGTCTGAAAGAATTTTTCCTCCATTAGATAGGGCAAGATCAACTAAATTATCTTTACCCCACATTGGCAAGTGACCCCATTTAGTAATATTTTTTTCTTGCATAGTTTTTGATGTTTCATATACTTTTTCCCAGCTTGAGAAAGCATCCTTAGGATCTATACCTGCCTTATCTAAGAGGTCTTTTCTGTAATACATAACTTGAGTTGTTCCATAAGCAGGTATTGCATAAACTTTTCCATCAATTTTTGCAGGATTCATAAATACATCTAGATAATCACCTAAATCTACTTTACTAGAGTCCAAGTATTTTGATAAATCAGTTAAAATTCCCGCTTGCGCTTGTTGAACCATAGTCTCTGATATGTAGACTGCTGGTGGTTTGTTTGCAGCTATAGCAGCTTGAACTTTTTGGTAAGTTTCTGTGTAGTCAGCTTGTTGAACTCCGGTAACTTTTACCTCATCTTGGCTTTTGTTGAAGTCATCAATTATTCCTTCCATTGTTTCGCCTGCTACTGAGCCTAGACCATACCAAAATTGAATCTCAACTGGTCCTTCTTTTGAGCTTTTTTCATTAGTTTGACTACTTTCTTCAATACTTGTTTCATTGTTTTTAGCCTTTTCTTCTTTTTTTGCCTCTTCTGCTGCCGGTGAGCAAGCAGTTAAGGCAAAAATTGTTGCTAGTGTAAGAGATAGTTTCCTTATTGTTTTCATTTCTTCCTCCTTTTATCCCTTTACTCCGTTATCACTTATGCCTTTTATAAAATACTTTTGAAGTACTATAAAAATAATCAGTAATGGCAAGACTGATATAGTGTTACCTGCCATTAGTAGGGGTAAGTTTTCTCCAAAATTTCCTTGAGATGTGAAAAATTTATTTAAACCTACCGATATTAAATATTTACTTTTACTATTTGTAATTAGTGAAGGCCACATGTAGTTGTTATACATGGTTACAAATTGTATAAGAGCGTTTGTCAAAATACTGGATTTACAAAATGGAACTATAACCCTCCATAAAATTTGCCAATTTGTTGCTCCGTCAACTTCGGCCGCTTCTATGAGGTCTTTTGGTATTTGAATAAAGGATGTGTATAACATATAAATAGTAAATACTGCAATAGCATTTGAAACTATAATTCCCATTAGCGTATCTATAAGGTCTAATTTTGAAAGTATTACATAACTTGGTACATAGGTTGCAGCTGCCGGTAACATATAGGTTAAAAGTACTAAATTAAATAGAACCTTACTGCCCTTAAACTTAAACCTATAAAGGCCATAGGCAAAAAGTATGCCTAAAAAAAGTTGTAAGATTACAATTATTACAGCCGTAAATGCAGAGTTTGCTATATAAAGATCAAAGGGGGCAAGTTTCAAAGCTCCGGTAAAATTTCTAAGATCCCAAAAATCAGGCAATAGATTTAAGGGACTTCTCATTATAGTTTCCGTACTTTTAAAAGAGTTTGTTATCATCCATAAAAGTGGAAAGAAGGTCATAAAGCTTAAAATAATTAATACAAGGTATCTTAAAGTTCTCTTCATTTTTCGCTCCTCTTTCTTACAAGATACATCATTATGGATAGGAGGGCTGTAATTATAACTATGATTACGGAAACAGCCGTCGCTTTCCCCATATTAAATTGCTCAAATGCCATTTGATAGAATAAGTATAGTAAGGTTCTTGTTGTTCCTGAAGGTCCTCCGCCGGTTAGAACTGAAAATTGGTCATAAGCTTGGATTGAGGAAATTAAGTTTATAATCAATAGAAAGAAGCTTGTATTTCTTGTCTGAGGCAAATAAATGTATTTTATCTTTTGAAAAAATGTCATCCCTTCTAAAGATCCAACTTCAAAAAGTTCCTTAGGAATCTTTGCCATGGTATCCGTATAAAATATCATAGCCCGGCCTGCATTTTTCCAAACCGTTACAATTATTACTGCAAGCATGGCAAAAGTCGGATCAGAAAGCCAAGCCGGTCCCTTAGCACCAAATACTGATAATATTTTATTTATAAGCCCAATATCAGGTCTAAACATCCAACTCCAGACTATTGACATTGCAACCATCGGTGTTATCCAAGGAGAAAATAAAAAGCTCTTAAATAAAGACTTAAATTTTATATTTCCTTCTAAGAGTAAGGCAAAAATAAAGCCTAAAATTAGTGTAGGGATAACTGTAGCAAAGCCAAATACAACAGTGTTTTTTAAAGCCTGTAAAAATTCTCCTGAAGAAAGTATCTCCGAGTAATTAGAAAAATTAACAAGATTATAGTTAGGACTTATGTAGTCCCAATCTGTAAAGCTTATTAAAAAAGAAACTATCATAGGAAAAAACCAAAAAACTATCAAAGGTAAAAGTGGAAGTACAATATAGATCACAAATTCTATAGGCTTCATATTGGTTTTTTCAAATATCTGTACCTTTTTCTTATTTAAATTTTTACTTTTAGAGCTTACCAATTCAGTCATTATCCAAAACCTCCAAATAAACTCTTTCCCCATTTTCCCTATTAAAGAATCTTACAGCTTCTTTTCTAAAATTAATCTGAATTTTTTCTCCAGCTTTTATTAATCTATTAGAAGCAGTTTTTATTATCAATTTTTCCTTATAAAGTTTGCCGACTATATTTATATCAGCTCCCAATAATTCTACTAAATTTACATCAAAGAAGAGACCCTTTTCTCCTATAAATATATCTTCAGGCCTTATACCCAAGCAAATTGGTCTATCTTCTGAGTTTATATTTTCTATTAGGATATATCCGTCAGCTGTTACGAATTTTTTATCCTTTATATATCCGTCTATAAAATTCATAGCAGGTGAACCTAAAAAGCCTGCAACAAATTTATTTACAGGATTTTTATATAGCTCCTGCGGACTTCCTATCTGTTGGATTAGGCCGTCCTTCAAGCAAACAATCCTTGTAGCCATAGTCATCGCTTCCGTTTGGTCATGGGTTACATATATAACAGTTGCTTTAAGATTTCGAGCAAGTTCAACAATTTCCTCACGCATTTGACTTCTTAATTTAGCATCAAGATTTGATAGAGGCTCATCCATAAGGAAAATATCCGTATCCTTAACAATTGCACGTCCTAAAGCTACTCTTTGCTTTTGACCACCTGACAATTCACTTGGTTTCCTATCGAGGTACTTGCTTAAATCTAGCATATTGGCAGTTTCTTTGATTTTTTTATCCCTTAGGTTTTTATCAATTTTTCTTAATTTTAAGCCAAAACCAATATTATCATAGACTGTCAAATGAGGATATAGGGCATAGGATTGAAAAACCATGGCAAGGTTTCTATCTTTTGGACTTACATCATTTACCAGCCTATCGTTTATATATATTTCTCCCCTACTTACTTTCTCTAAACCTGCAATCATTCTTAGCGTCGTAGATTTCCCACAACCGGAAGGTCCTACAAAAACAATAAATTCATTATCTTCTATTTCTAAAGAAAAATCTTTTACTGCAAACTCTTCATTTGGTTCATATTGTTTGCATACATTTTTTAAACTTATCTTTGACAAATGGCTCTCCTTTCCACACATTCCCTAGTCTACTACAGCTATGATAAAAATATATATGAAAAATGTAAAAAGAAAATAAACTAATGGTTACAAATATTAATTTTTTATACTAATCACTAAATAAGTATTCCAAACATGAGGGTAATGTCAAATTTTTGTGTAAACTCTAACTTATAAGTTCTGTTTTTTTCCTTCTAACATTTTTCTAAGTTTAGGATATTTGCTTGACCATTTTCTTAGAAATTCAGCTAATCTTTTTTCTGCTGTTTCTATATCTTCTGAGCGATAAGTTCTAATACTTTCATCGTTTACTTGCAGAATTTACGCTTTGAGTTTATGGTTGTCTTTTGGGTTTTGTTATCTTTTGCTAACTTACCAACCTGACACGCCTTATATCCTGTTCCTGATCGTCAAGCCACGATTTAGCTTAGGGACTTTCACACTAGCATTAGAACATGGCCATCATACAAAAAAACAGTAACTCTTTTTAGAATTACTGTTCCTACTAATTTCACATATTCTTTTCAATTTATTTTTTCTTTAAAAATAGGTCTGAATGAGAACCTAGTCTATAAAGCAAAAGCATAAGGACATCCTCTTGGTACTCATATATTAAGAGCCAATCAGGTTCAATATGACACTCTCTTGTTTCCCTATAGTTTCCAGTAAGAGAATGGTCTCTATATTTACTTTCTAATGCCTTGCCTTGGGCAAGTTGATCTATAACTTCAAATAGTTTATCTAAATCTTTTTTCTGTTTCTTAGCAAGTTTAATATCTTTTTTAAACTGTGATGTAAATTTTATCTGGTATTTCATACTTCCAAGGCCTTCTTAAGGTCTTCTATATTAGAAAATCCTTCTACCCTTTTATCCTTAGCAATCCTTCTTCCTTCATCAATAGCTGACCTTGTTAAGGCATTAGGAATATCTAATTTCAAGGAAAATGGAATTCCATTTTCTCTAATGGCTGTTCTTAAAAACATATTAATGGCTGTTGTCATATTAAGTCCTAATTCTGAAAAGATAACTTCTGCTTGCTCTTTTATTTCCTTATCTGTTCTTATGTTTAAATTTGTTGTTCCCATCGTATCAACCTCCATTCTTACCTTTATTTTATAGCTTTATTTGGCTTATGTCAATACGTTGTCATTATTTTAAACGTATTTTCTTTAATTTTCATCTGCATTATATAAAAGAGTGAGTAGATAAGCATTGATATTTCTAATATTTAGTATAAAAAGAAAAGAAAAGCTCTGTAATGATTACAATTGCAACATTACAGAGCTTTTTATTTACTGTTAAATTTAGGATTAAAAATACTTTATATAAAAATTTTTTCAACTTATAAGGGCTTATTCTTTATTTTTGGTAAGAACTTTTTCTATAGCCATAAGTGGTAGGCCTATATCTTCAATTACAGTCTTGTTTTTAAAGTAAGGATTTTTTTCAAGACCTTCTTTCATTAACTGCATTGTTACTACAAGGTCACTGTCTACTACATCTCCCAAGCTTTCTCCACTACTAGCATCAAGACCTGATGGCAAATCGATAGATATAGTATAAGTTGTTTTTCTATTAATAAGATCTATAACAAAGGCAAATTGGCCTTCTATTGTCCTTGATAAACCAGTTCCAAATATGCCATCAACTATAGTATTAACCTTATCCAAATTTTTCTCCATAAATTCTATATCTGCTATAGTGTTTACTTGATAAACATTATCTGTCATCATCTTTACAGCTTCTAGATTTAAAGAGAAATCTTTGCTTTTCTTGGATAAATTTCCGACTATATATATATCAACATACTTACCCATGGCCAAAAGATTTCTTGCAAGTGCAAGTCCATCAGCCCCGTTGTTTCCAACTCCTACAACTATAGCAAATGAATGCCTGATTTTTAAATCTATATTCTTTAATACAGCTAGAGCTGCCCTTTCAACCAAGCATATAGATGGAATTTTTAAGGTATTTATAGCATAGTTATCTATTTCTTGCATTTGATTTCTGTTTACCAGAAAGTTATTTTGATCCTTATACATTTTATCTCCTAAGAAAAATCTTTTAATCTTAAATCCTCGCCAAATATTTCATAGATTGTGGAAGAGCCAATTATTCTTGAAAATACTCTTTCTTCGTATATTTCCTTTAGTCCATCTTCATCAAAATTAGAAGAAAAAATTATAGGCTTTTCTGCATTTATTCTCTCATTTACTATATCAAAAAGGTTGGCCTTGTCAGAATCTCTTCCTGCCTCTGCTCCCAAATCATCTATTATCAACAAATCACAGGTAAATATTAGGTCGTACTTATCTTGCAAAGCTTCTTTTCTTTCTGAAAAAGCATAGAGATAGTCATTCATAAATCTAAATAATTTTGTAGCAGTAAGATAAATCACAGAAAAATTCCTGTCAAGAAGCTCTTTAGCTATTGAATTTATAAGGAAAGTTTTTCCCCTACCAACATCTCCAAAAATATAGATATTTCTTCTTTCTTTTTGGAAATTTTCTATATATTTTTTTACATCCTTAATCACATATTCTATATTGGAAAAGGGACTTACTCCATAATCAAAATATTTATTTTTAGAGAAAAGATTTATATTAAAGGTACTGAAATTTTCCCTCATAATTACATCTCTTATATTTGATTGTGAGTATTTTTCTTCTATGGAAAGTTGTTTCCTACAAATACATACCTTATTTCCAACAAAGCCTGTATCTTTACAAATATTACAGTGATAATGCATTTCTAGGTAGTCTTTTGGATATCCATTTTCAACAAGCAGATTTTTTTTCTTTTGTGAAAGTTCTTTAATCTTTTCTTCATAAGCCTTGGTTTCGCCATCCTTAAAGGCAAGACTTACAGCACTAAAACCAAGTTCTTTTATTCTTTTGTCTATATAAGAAATTTGGGGAATATTTTTATAAATCTCATTTATTCTATTTTCCAAATCTTTTTGATTATCTTTTCTTCTTTGTTCTAAAATATCTGATACTTTTTGTTTGGAGCTCATTTTTTATTTTTCAACTCCTCCATTCTTTTTAATCTTTCTTCTCTAGCCTTTTGGGCAAATGAAATATCCTTGTTGGTATTTGGTGTAGATGATGGATTTTGTCTTCTTTTGTATTGACGAGGTGATCTTTTTCTAGTAAGTTTTCGCCTTTCTTCCATAATCTTTAAGTCATTTAAGGAGAAAATATTTTGATCTCTCCAAGTCTTTAAAAAGCCCATTACATATTTTACATCTACATTGCCAACTTCCTTAGCCTGTCTAAAGGCCTCGATTACAAGCTCTGGACTGGAATTATATTCATCCATAGTCTCATGAATCCTTGCAATATCGTTGGGCGTTAGTGTTCTTTCTATAATTCTTTCAACAGTTTCAAACATGGCTGATTTTCTTTCTGCCAAATCTATGGCTTTTTGGTTTTGTTCCATTTTCATTTGGCTTGTCTTTCCAAAATAGGCCTGCCTCAAAGAAACTATTTCTATGTATTCTTCTCCTTCATTAGAAATTTTTCTCCTAAATAAGCCCATGTTAATCCAATATTCTATGGTCTGATTCATGGTCTTATCGTCAAAACCTAATTGTCTTTGGATTTTTTCTAAATCAACTCCACCATTTAAGCAATCTTTATAAATTAATAGAAATGATTTTAAACTATCCCCATCTGCCATTTGCACATAGGTATTTAAAAACATATTTTCAAAAGGAGTTGTCCCCATATCAACTTGTATATTTTGCATTTGAAATTTCAAATTATCACCTGTATTCTTTTCTAATTTTCATTTTGGTAATTTTTGTATATATTATTCCCTTATGTACTTCAAAATATGTAAAATCAGGATCTATCTTTTGATTTTCAAAAACCTCTAGTGTGTGGTCATAGACCTTAAAACCAAGTTTTTGATAAAGCCTTAAAGCTCTTATGTTAAAGTCATTTACGTCTAGATATAGCTCTTTAAATTTTATATCATCAAAAAAATAATCTAAAAGTATCTGCATTGCTTCATATCCATAGCCTAAAGAAACAAAATCTGCATCAAATACTATGCCAAGTTTTGCCGTTTTTGCTAAGGTATTATAATTTTTTAGGCCCAAAAAACCAATAAAGAGATCATCTTCTTTCCTTCTTACTGCAAAGTATCTTTTTCTTGGGCCTGTTATAGTAGAATACCAGTATCTTACTTCAGCCTCTGTAAAAAATCCATAATTGTAACCTTCCATCCAAGGATTATCAAAATTGCCCCATCTTTGGACACCTATGGCATCCTCATATTCTATTCTTTTAAGATATACCCTAAAATCTTTTTTATCTTTTAATATCTTCTTGGCCATTCTATTCTTCTCTGTAATCAAAATCTCTAAATGTTGTACAAGTTTTATGAAAGAAAAGTTCCATTAAACCAGTTGGGCCGTTCCTATGCTTGGCTAAAATAACTTTGGCAAGATTTGGATTATCCTCTTCATCATAATAATCTTCTCTATATAAAAGCATAACTACATCAGCATCTTGTTCTATAGCTCCTGATTCTCTAAGATCAGAAAGAATTGGCTTGTGGTCACTTCTCTTATCAGCCTCACGGGAAAGTTGAGCTAGGGCAAGAACTGGACAGTTTAATTCCTTGGATAAAGATTTTAAACCTCTGGAAATATTAGCTATTTCTTGTTGCCTATTATCAAATCTTCCCTCTCCTCTCATAAGTTGTAGATAGTCTATGACGACCAAATTTAGTCCATTTTCCGCCTGAAGTCTCTTACACTTACTTCTTAACTCTGAAAGGGTTATTCCTGAAGTTTCATCAACATAAAGATCCTTATCTTTTATTGCTTTAACACCTTCAATAATCAAAGGCCACTCTTCATCTGATATTCTTCCATTGATGATTTTTTCCAAATCTACTAAACTTGCCATAGAAATTAGTCTTTGATTAAGTTGGTAGTTAGACATTTCAAGTGAGAAAAATGCTACAGCTTGACCAGCCTTAGCTGCATTCCAAGCTATTGTTAAACCTAGGGCAGTCTTTCCCATAGCAGGTCTTGCTGCCAAAAGTATAAGTTGTGAACTTTGTAGACCTGATAATTTAAGATCTATGGAGGATATGCCAGTAGTTACTCCTGTTATTTTGCCTTCATTTAGGGAAAGTTCGTTTAGTTGTTTTAGAGTTTCATCCATAGTTTCTGAAACTCTAATAAGGCCAGAATCTATATTATCTTGTGTAATCTCAAAGACTCTAGACTCTGCTCTTTCTACTATATTCTTTACATCATCTTTTTGACTATAAGAGTCTTCTGTAATTTCATCAGCTGCTTGAATTAGACTTCTTAAAATGGCTTTTTCTTTTACAGCCTTACAGTATTGGTCAATATTTGGAGTATAAAATGAGGAGAGTGTTATTTCTGTGATAAACTCCTCTCCTCCCACTTCTTCTAGGATGTTTTCGTTTTTAAGTTGACTAGTTAGGCTAACTTCATCAATCTTTATATCCTTAGAATACATTTTTACTATTGTTTTATATATCCTTTGAGTCCTAGAATCGTAAAACTCTACCGGTTTTATGATTTGTATAGCTTGATCAATGGTTGAGTTTTTCTTTAATATACAACCAATAATGGCCTTTTCTGATAAGAAGTCATTAGGCAGTTGCCTAAGACTATCAACCATTATTCTGCCTCAACTAAAACTTTTAATTCTGCTATAACTTCTGGGAATAATCTGATATTTGCTTTGTATTGACCAGTTTTTACTATATCTTCTTCTAAAGATATTTTCTTTTTATCAACTTCTATTCCTTTTTCTAATAGGGCTTCTGCTATGTCCTTATTAGTTACAGAACCAAAGAGTTTTCCTTCTTCACCAGCTTTTACTTTGATAGAAACTGAATTTTCTTCTATTTTTGACTTTGTTTTTTCTGCTTCTGCTCTATTTTTTTCTTCCTCAGCCTTTAACTGTGCTTGCATAGCCTCAAATTTTGCCATATTTTCCTTATCAGCAACCACGGCAAGATTATTTGGTAACAAATAATTTCTAAAATATCCAGTCTTTACATTTATTAATTCGCCCTTTTTTCCAACTCTAACTACATTTTCAGTTAATATTACTTTCATTTTCCTTTTCCTCCATAAAATATTCTTTTATTGCTTTTTTTAACATATCTTCTGCATCTTCCATAGACATGTCTAGCTGAGTAGCAGCAGATGTCAAATGACCACCACCGCCAATACGCTCTAATATTAATTGTACTGATATATCACCCAAACTTCTACCCGAAATATGGATTCTATCATTTGATCTTGTCAAAACAAAACTTGCCTTGACTCCATTTATATTTAAAAGGTCATCGGCTGCTTGACTTGCTATCAAGGTTGACCCATCAATATCTCTGTTAAAGTGTCCTATTGCAACAACATTATCAAAAACAATGGCATCTGATATAACTTCTGATTTATATCTTACTATTTCAAAATCATCTTTAAACATGGTTTTTATGATGATTGAATCTGCTCCCCATCTTTTAAGTATTGATGCTGCTTCAAAAGTTCTTACTCCTGTTTGATAAACAAAGTTTTTCGTATCGACAGTTATTCCTGCCAAAAGCCCCTCTGCTACAGGTGTCCTTGCCTTGAAGGACTCATCAAAGTAGTTCATTATTTCAGTAACAAGCTCTGATGCTGATGAAGCATAGGGTTCTATATAAGATATTGTGGCATTTTTAATATAATCTTTACCTCTTCTATGGTGGTCAATTATAACTATTTGATCAGTTTTATCCAATAAACTTGGAGCTTCAGTAGAATTTTTCCTATAGTTATCGGTAACAATTATTAAACTTTGAGGAGAAATTCTTTCCAAAGCTTGATTTTCTGTTATTACATCATCTTTAAAGCCATCCAGACTATTAACTGTTCTCTTATAAATATTTTCTATAGGCTTTGTAACGGCCTCTAAGACAAAATGAACATCTTTTCCTATAAACTTAGCACATTCATAAACTCCAAGTGCTGACCCAAAAGAATCCATGTCTGGGTTATTGTGACCCATAACATAAATATCTGAAGAATTTTCAATTAGTCTTCTTAAAGCATGAGAGATAACTCTTGATTTAACTTTGGAAATTTTTTCTGTAGCTTTAGATTTTCCTCCAAAATATTCATAATTATCTTCAAGTTTAATTACAGCTTGGTCTCCACCACGGCTTAAGGCTATATCAATTGCCATTTTTGAATCTTCATATACTTCATCAGGAGTAGAACCAGCATAGCCAACACCAATAGATAAGGTTGGATTTATAGCATTTTTACCCTCAATTCCTCTTACCTTATCTAATATAGAAAATTTGCTATCATATATAGCCCTATAGTCTTTATAATTTAATATAGCAATGTACTTATCATTTTCATATCTTACTATAATAGCATTATGTTCTTGGAAATATTGGATAATAGTCCTATCAACCTTACCCATTAGACCAGTTTTCCTAGCAGCTTCTGTTATATTTTTGACATCATCATAGTTATCAAAATATATTAGCATGCTCACTAAAAGTCTATCCTTAAAAAGCTTTTTTATTGACTCATCATATGTGTTTGAAATTCCATAGAGGAATATCAAATCTCCCTTATCATCTTCAACATAAGAAAAGTAAAATTCATAAGTTTCATCGCCTATATTTATCTTAAGAGGTTGTTTTATTTGATCATTAAATTCTTGATTTTTAAATTCAGGAATAAAATTTCCTACATTTTTTCCAACTATAGAATCATCTTCAAAAAGTGCCCTAAATTTACTATTATGCCATTTAATCCTTTTATCTTTTTCCAAAATCAAAATTGGAAAGGGCATTTCAAAAATAATATTTTTAGAAATCGAGTCAAAAGAATAGCTTACACCATCCACATAAGCTTGTAGGAGATTTTTGTTCTTTTCTTCTATTTCTTTAAGATAAAAATAAAGTCCTACAGTTAAAGCCAGTCCCAAAATTCCCAAATATAATTTATAAAATAATAGGATTACAGAAATAAGTATTGGTAAGGATAAAATCAATACATAGTTTTCATTCTTTAACAGCCTATTTTTTTCTTGCATATAAAGCTCCTCTTAGGTTAAATATTAAGTCAATTCCTCCCAAAATAAGGAAAAATAGTGACAAAAAACTAAATAATAAGAAAACCAAAATCCAGGTAAATATTCTATAAACTTTGGATTGTTTTTTCTCTATAACATAATCCATAGTAAAAATACCGTTTATTT
The DNA here is from genome assembly GCA_028723425.1 of Peptoniphilaceae bacterium. GTDB lineage: Bacteria > Bacillota > Clostridia > Tissierellales > Peptoniphilaceae > Anaerococcus. Next base: position 76,326 of record JAQYEZ010000038.1, read on the forward strand.
GTAAAAGTGAAATTCCAATTGATATGGCATTTGCCCTAACCATAGCTTGGTCAAGACCCACATATTTTGCCCCTCCTATCAAAAGCAAAGCTAGCAATAATCCTATAACAACTTCTCTTATAGTTAATTTTAAAGTATTTATTTTTGAAAAATCTCTGAAAGATTCATCCTTATAATTTAAATAATTCCTTGTTGTTTTTAGAGCTATAAGAGCATATATAAAGCCTATAATAGCAAGAATAGCAGGTATGTTTCTAAAACTTTTTTCAAGAATCTCTCTTGGATAAGCTAAGCCTTCATTTTTTAGCATGCTTACAACTTGGTCTATCACTTTAGATATATCTATAGCATTTGTTCTGATTAAATAATAATAGAAAATATTTAAAAAAAGTGCACTTAAAATAAATACTATTATTAAAGCATCGGTATCATTTAAATCAAGCTTTATAGTTATGCTAATTATTAAGCCTAAGATTAAAGCTGTTAAAAACACAACATTAATTTTTGCTGTAAAACTTAGGACAAAAGATATAAGCCCTAGCAAAAATAATAATATAATTGAATCAATCAGTTTTTCATTTACCAAAAAAATAGCAAAAATAATTGGTACAATCGCCAAACTAATCAGCGTATAGTTTGCCATAAGAACCATAAATATGGTAATTATTGCAATAGCCATTATGTTGATGGCCCTATTTACATTTATCTTCTCATTCATATTCATCCTTTCAATTTATTCTATCATATAGGCTATTTTTTTTAAATGATAAAATGAGCTAGTGTATTCATTTTACTTTAATCTTATACATAAACAAGAATTTCAAGTACAATAAATAAGCAAAGATTTGAAATTTTCTTTGCTTTTAGCTATGATAGCTAATAATAAAAACTATTAGAAAATTTAAATTATGGATATAAGATAAGTAATATCAAAATAATCACTAAAAGGCAGGCGGTATTAATGCAAAACAAAAATTCTTTTATCTTCTCTATTATTAGCGATACTCATGTTTTAGCAAAGGAGCTGATGGTAGATAACAAAGATTTTGAAACTTTTACAAAATTTGATAGAAAGCTTTTAGTAGAATCAGAAGCCTTGTTAGAAAGATCTTTGGAACTAGTAAGCGAAAAAAACACTTCCTATTTGTTGTTAACAGGCGATTTAACCAAGGATGGGGAAAAACTATCTCACAAAAGAGTTAGTCAAATACTAAGGGCATGGAAAAATGAAGATGAGAAAAGAAAAATATTCATCCTACCTGGTAATCATGATATTAACAATAGCAAGTCTTATGACTACAAAAATAATAGTAGGGCAGAAAATATTTCTCCAAAAGACTTTCTAGATATCTACGACTTTACTTATCAAGGCTTTGATAAAATTGAAATGTATAAGGATAGCCAAATTTTTAAATCCTATCTAAATAAGGTAAATGAGGCTTATAAAAGAGAAAGTAATGCTATGTATTATGCTCACGGATTTTTATCCTACATGGCACGAATTAAACAAGAAAATAAAGATACCAATGGCATAAGCATAATAGCCCTTGATACTTCCATTTACTCATGTGATTTTGAAAATAATCATCTAGATTTTAAGGAAAATGTTCCAGGCTATTTGGAAGAAAACCAAATGATTTGGGCCTTGGACATGATAGATGCAGCAAAAAAAAGAAAAGACTTGATTATCATGATAGCCCACCATGCTATTATCCCAAATTTTAGAAATCAGGAGTTAGTCTTTGCTCCCTTTATTATTAAAAATTGGGCTAGAAAATATAAGTCTGAAGATCCTAGACTTAATGATAAAACTCCTATAGAAGTTTTAGCCGATAGGTCTGTAAAGTTTATTTTTACAGGTCATCTTCATGAAAATGGTACTGCAAAGTTTAAATCCCAAGCCGGCAATGAAATATTCAATATCCAAACAGGTTCAATTGTTACTTATCCTTTGCCAATTAGACATATTAAGATTGTGGATGATGTAGAAGATTTTTCGGGTTTTTCACTAGATGTAAAGACTCAATTTATTAAAGATTTTACTTTTATAAACCTAAAAGGAAATGTAGAAATAGTCACAGATGCAACTTACTATACCCTAGAAAATCAACTTTCTTTAAAAGATGTTGTTTTTAATTATGTTAAAACTCAAGCAAACAAACCAGAAATCTACAATATAAACTTAAAAAATGAAATCCTAAAATACGGATCCACTTTCCTAAAAAGAGAGCTTCCAAGAAGTGGATATATTAATGAAATTTTTCCGCTCTTATTAAAATATTTTCCAAAGGCTATAAAAAATGTTAATATTTCAATAACTGTATACAAAAAAGACTTTGCTTTTCTTATAAGATTTATGGGCTCAAGGATCATTATAAGATCAGCTTCTATAGAAAGAGCCTTAGAAAATATGTTAAGGCAAATTGAAGATAAAATAATTTCCAAAGAATATATAATAGATACTTATGAATTATTGGTAAGAAAATTTCTATCCATGCCACTTGATGAAAATTCTAAAGAAACAATCTATGATTTTTCAAACTATCTTTATCAATATAAGGCCTTGGACGAAGAAGAAAGACCTCTATATATAGAAAAATTTATAAATAAGTTAAACAACCCTAATTACAATATAATAGACCAAATCTTATCCTATACAAAAGATGAAATAAACTCTGTATATGATCATATATTTAGCTCTATTGTCTTTAAAAAAGATGGATCAAAAAGTAAATTTTATAACGATTTGTTAATTTCTAAGGGGCTTGCAGCAAAGATTACAATTTTTATGCTTGAGAAAAAATTAAATAACCTAAAAGATCTAATAAATTTACTAGCAAGACCCTTATTTGGTAAAAAACAAGTAGAAGGAGTTGATCTTCTTTCCTATATTATCCATCATAGAAAGTTTACCTCTGCAAGATATAAGTACACTTCAAAAATGTTTGGAACTAAATCTTTAAGAAAATATATCATAGATCTTATTATGTCAATGTCTAACGAAGTCATAGATCGTTACCAAAATGAGGACTTTAACGAGCTAGATCACTATTTTAACTATATAGAATATGATGAGTCTAAAATTTAGCTTTAAAAGTATACTAAAAAAGATAAAAGTTGGATTATTTTTGAGTCTAATCCAACTTTTATCATCAAATATTACTTATTTAAATTTTCTTTTTTATCTTTGGCTATTCTTTCTACCTTAAATAAAATCAACACTAGGTAAAATATAAAGCTTTTTCTACTATAGGAAATATAAAGCGGAGTCCAATTAGTAGCAAATTTTTTCTTATAATTTCTCAAGCCTTCAAATGAATATATTCTATCCCCGAATTTATAAACCAAAAACGCTAGCTTTTCTTGTAAGAAACTATTTTCATTTACACCAACATTATATAGGGGTGCCATTCCTAAATCAAAATATTCCTTGCCTATATTCTTACAATATAAGAATAAATTAATAAACAAGTAATCCATGGTTCCGTTGGGTGATTTTTCTTCATCAAATCTCATCAAATCAATAGTTAAAGTATTTGACTTGCCATTTGGAAGAATATTTGCAAAGGCTATAGGATCTCCATTTTCATCTTTTACTATAGCAATATCTGACTTTTGTAAGTAATCTTTGTCAAAAAATCCTAGAGAAAATCCCATTTCCTTTCTGCCGTTAAGCCATTTATCGGATATATTTTTTAGTTTGTTTATTAGTTCTTTATCATAAGGAGGCCTTATTACCTCAAATGAAAAATCAGCCTTTTCAAATTTGTTAATTACATTTCTAAAGGACTTGTTCTTTTTTCCTTCAAGAGAAAACTCTTCGACCCTTACACTTGCTGATTCTCCAAACTTCATAAATTGGAAACCATAATCGTGCAAATTCATAAGATATTTTTCTGATATTTCATAAAAGATAGGATTATAGTCATACAAATCTGCCTTTTTTATAAACTCATCTATTATCTTTTGATAATAGTCTGGATCTCCAAATGGAGCTCCCATAACTATTAGCTTATCTTTATAAGTGAAAAATTGTAAGCAAGCTTTCAAATCATTATTTTCATCTACATAATAGAATACTTCTTTATCTGCTAAATAAACAAGACCTGCTGTTGTAGGTGAAGGATAAGTCTCAAGTAAATAATCAATTTTAGAAAAATCTACTTTTTCTCCTAGGCTAACTTTTTTTAACCTCAAATAAAGATTAAGTAAAATTACACTAATAAATAAAATTATTACTAAAATAATTATTTTTACCAAGACAACTTCAAAGGGAACAATCACAAAATCATGTATCCTATTTATCCTCATAATATGGTAGTTTCTTGCCATAACCATAATAGAAACAAAGGCTATTATATTTAGAAAAATAGCTAATTTTGTTTTATCTTCATAAGAATAAACTAAGCCTTCCTTATAAAGTAAATCTTTGCTAAAATAAGCCAAGATTAGGCAAAAAGTTATATAGGATAAGGTATAAAGGCTAAATGAAGTTATCCTTGCATAAAATAGACTCAAAATCAATATCATTATGGTTGGATAAAAAGCCCTCTTGACCTTTTTACTGTTAATAAGCCCCAAAAATATAAAGAGTATTCCAAATACTATGGATGGAAATTGATATATTAAGTTTCCTTGTAGGTGGCCAAATTTATTTATCCACCTTATCTTTCCCAGTTCGTCTGGTATAGTAACAGATAAAATAAAAAATACACCAAGTATATAAAGCATCAAAACTAAAAGATCTAGACTTAAAGATCTTGCTAGTTTTGCCCCACGTTCATCTTTTGTGTCAAGCGCAAATTAAAATGTCAGTAAAAATATCAAAACATTAGCCCGGTTTTTTCCTTGGGGCTTTGCCCCAAACCCCATCCTCGAAGGATTCGTCAGCCAATTAAATTGGCTGGACACAATAGGATATTTTTTTCTC
>JAQYEZ010000039.1 GCA_028723425.1 Peptoniphilaceae bacterium
TGCCAAGAGATGTTAATAGTATTAACTGGTTATGATTTAGGTCGAAGTCTTCTATTTTTATTAAATTACTATATGAATCAATTATATGAGTTTTTAAAGATTTAGTCATTTGTCGCACCTCCTTTCTTGGTTTTATTATACGAGATTGTGGAGGAGATTATAAAATAATGTCGTTTGTCAGGCAATAAGGAAGGAGGAGATTATGGGAGATATTTTAATAAGCTTTTTAGTCTCGTTAGCAGTCAGCCTTTTTATCTCAATTAGGTTCAATGCCACAAGAGAAAAAGAACATCAAGAGTTTCTTATTGAAGTAAAAAATATAACTCTTGATGTATTGAAAGAATACTTTAGAGACAAACGTCTATGAATTGTATTCCTAGAGTAGTTAAATAGATTAGCCCATGTTCTGCAGGCATATAGCCATTTCCTATCTTAGGTATGCCAGATGTGTATGAGAAGATATAGGAATCATTATGATGTTTATCATATATAGATTCATCTTTATACCATCTATCAAAGGTTACTTCTACTAGACCTAATCTTTGTAAATTATCTATAGAAGAAGACATTGCATCTGATAGAGGTTCTATATCATGACTAGAAAAGAAAATGTATTGGTATCTATTATCATTGGTAAATCTATATGAATTGTATCCAGTTTCAGCTCTTGCTATAGGCTTTCGAGTTTTATCTTGGAAAGATAACAGATTTAGTGCATCTATCTTATCTAATTGCTGAATTATATGAGTGAAAGATGTTCTAACTTTTGTTGTTTTTGAACTATCCATTGATGAAGCTACAAGTTTAGCAAACATTGATCTAAGTTCTTTTTCTTCATAATAGAATTTAGAGCTTTCTAGTGCTGGACCTACTACGGATAGTTTAGGTTCAACTAAGTTATCTGGATCAATTTTATTGATTTCTGTTTCCAATTGTTGCTTGTAATCATTTAATTCTTGTTCTTTTCTAAGCTGGTATTTTTCATTCACGTTATCAATATGACCGAATGTTAAGTCCCAGATAGAGATTAAGGTTGTTGATACTCTTTTAGTGATAGGACTGATAGTATCATCAGCGAGTTTGTTGATATCTAATTTTATATTAACTGGCATATAGTCACCTCCTTTCTTAGTTTTATTATACGAGATTGTGGAGGAGATTATAAATTAATGTTATTTGTTAAGGAATAAGGAAGGAGGAGATTATGGGAGATAAGTTTGAAAAGATTTACGAGAAATTTATTCATAGATTATTTCAGTTTAGGAGATTTTTCAAGAATAAGTGGGGAATTAGGATGGAGTATAGGATAGAGCTTTACGATAAGGACGGGAATCTTGTTGGTGGAGCAGAGACACAAAAACCCTGGATAAACCAGGGCTAAGTTTAAGCTTCTTCTATTTCTTCATAGTCTATCCCAATTTCTGGAGAGTCTTTGGTGTAGGCAGTGAAGGCTAGAGCTGGTGGCAATAGGTCGTCTTCTTCATATTCAACGCCATCTTCAAGTTCATCTTCTAGGAGCATGATGTTGACAGTATCCATATTGTCATCTTTAAGTTTTTTGGCCATTTTGTATAGGTCATCAACATTTACTGTTATTGAGAAACTCATTTGTCGCACCTCCTTTCTTGGTTTTATTATACGAGATTGTGGAGGAGATTATAAATTAATGTAGTTTGTCAAGCAATAAGGAAGGAGGAGGTTATGGGAGAGAAAAAGGGTAATCGAAGCAAATTTATTGAGTTGGCTAATAAAAATTTTACGGATAAAGATGTCTTTATAAAATTTTCATACAAAGAGATCGATAAAGAAAAAGTAAAACTACTCCAAGGAAGGAATAGCTTAGATAACAATAGGGTTAATAATAAGCTCAAATAAGGGAGTAGATTATGTTTTGGAAAAGAAAAAAGAAAATAAAAAATCTCTCACTAACAGGAAGAAATAAAAGAGAGTCTATTTCTATAGTTGTTAGTAAGAAAAAGAAATTGATTAGCATAGTTAGACAAGATGTTAATCAAATTTTATATGATACTTATCGTATTGAAGATATAAAGGGAGGTTGTGCTTAGATGGAGTTTAAATGTAAAAAACAAGACGAAGGTTATTTAGCAGAAGATATCAAAGAAATAATTATAGAAACTGATGAAAAAGACCCTAAGGTTATCGCTAGAATAAATGAAATTCTATGCCCTAGCGAAGGTTATAGGGTTCGTGTCAAGTTTAAAGATGATGACTTTGATAATAGATTAAAAACCTTAGAATCTAAAGTTAATTTATTAGAATCTAAGGTTAGTAAATCTATACTATAGTGTAGCAAGAGCCGTAAATTTTTTCTATTTTATATCCAGCTAGCTCAAGTTCAGATTTTAATTCAGCTTCATCTATATCATACTCATTCAAATCAAATGTAGCTGATGGCTGTGAACCTTTTTTACAAGCTTTAAAGGACGCTTGTATTAGAAAATTTAAGTCATCCCATGTTTTTAATGGATTGCAAGTTGTTGGTTTTGGGTCAAGCTTTGACATATGTATCACCTCCTCTCTAGTTATTATAGTAATATCGTACCACATATTGTGGTTATAAAAAAGAGGAGGCACTATATATAGTATGGAAAAACTAAAAGAATTGAGAAATAAGCATAAATTAAGTCAGAAAGAGATGGGCAAAATTATAGGGGTTAATGATAGAGCTATAGGCAATTATGAAAGAGGGATTAGGGCCTTGCCAGTTGAGAAGGCTAAAATGTTTGGTGAATATTTTAAATTTAACTGGTGGGAGCTCTACGAAGATTAGATGTTAGGAGAGATTATGATATGGATTTTGTTGATTTATAGTATTTTGGCTACTATTAAGCTTATATCTTATAAGGCTGCTGTTGAAGGACTTTGTAAGTATGTAGTTAATCATTACGATTTAGACGACTTCGAGGAAGAGGACTTAGAAGAATATACCAGAGAGGTTATTAGATCCTGGTTTAAGAAATAAGGAAAGATTATGGAGAAGAAAAGTTTGAATTTAAAAATCAAGATCAAGGGGCTAGATGACTTTAGAGAAAAACTTGATGAACTTAGTAATGAATTTGAAAAGCTTAAAAACAATATGGATAGGATTAATGACCTGGTCAATGAGATTAATCAGATGGAACTGACAGTAGATGTGGATAGGGAGAAGGAAGGATCTGATATATAGATTCACAGATCAATGAAGTAAATAGGAAGGAGGAGGCATGGAACAGAC
>JAQYEZ010000040.1 GCA_028723425.1 Peptoniphilaceae bacterium
AAGATTGACAGCCTACTGTGGAGATAGGTACTACTTTGTAGCAACAAAAACCTGCCTAGTAAGAGCAATAACAAAAGAAAGACTAACAAATACAGGATTAGTCGATCCTTATGATTACTATATAAGCAGGACATGTGAGAACTAAATTGAACCGCCGTATGCCGAACGGCACGTACGGTGGTGTGAGAGGGCTATTTAATTAGCCCTACTCGATTGTATAAAAAAATACAAGAAGAGCTCTCCCGGGCCCCGGTCGCACGAAAATTAAAACAAAGCTAATAATCATAAAATAAACCCTAAAGCCTTACGAATAAGACTAGAAAGTCAATCAGTAATTTTCGGGGTAAAGACCATAGCAAGATGGTCTTTACCAGGAAGTTGCCAAATAAGGAAAGATCAGCAAAGCCTGGTCTTTTTTTGAGTTAGAAAAAAAACCGAGTTTGCTCTCCCGGGCCCGGTCGCACGAAAATTAAAAGAGAGACAATAATCATAAAATAAAATCCCAAGGCCTTACAGATTATATATAAAGAGAAAATAAAGTAATTTTCGGGGTAAAGACCATAACAAGATGGTCTTTACCAGGAATTAGCCAAATAAGAAAAGATCAGCAAAGCCTGGTCTTTTTTTGACTAAAAAATAATCCGAGTTTGATCTTCTGGGTCCTGAATTTATATTTTTGGCTAAATAAGAATGAGAAATTTGTAATTTTATATATTAGAAAATTTTCTTATAAATAAGTCATTCTTCTAATAAATAATTTTTAAATATTGATACTAATTTAAAAAAACTTTTGATTTCTTCAACAGATGATTGTTCTAAAAATGTATTTATTAAATCATTTATGTGCTCAATATCATATTTTTTATGGTTATTAACTAGTTCTTTTCCTTTTTTAGTTATAAATAAATTATTAATTTTTCCGTCTTTTTTATTTCTACTTCTAGTTACTAAACCTAAGTTTACATAATTTTTAATTATTTGAGATACAGCACTGGTTGTCCTGTGCCATTTTCGTGCTAGATTTGTTATTGTTGTTCCTGGATTATCGTTTATCTCTGTTAATATATGTATTTCTATCATAGTTCTAGGAATTCCATCACCATAATTATGTTTAGTATATAAATAATCATAGAAAACTAGGATGAATTCATATAATTCGTCAAAACTATCATTCATCGTTTTATAAGAACTTTCAATATCGTTTTGTTGGCATTTTATTATATTTTCAATGTTATCAGATGGTAAATTATTAATATTCATTAAATCTCCTTAAAATTTCAGCATTTACATTATACTATAAGAATTAGCAAGAAGCTATTGACAATAGTCAGGAAAAGGATTATCATATAAATAGTTAAATCATTTAATAATTAAATGATTTAAATAAATGAGATTAAAGCTTTAATTTTGTGGCAACATATTAGAAAATCGTTTTTATAGGAGATTTTATGAGCGAGAAAGGTAAAAAACTCAATATTTGGAACATAATAGGCTTAGGACTTGGTGGTGCTATTGGAACAGGAATATTTGTTCTATTAGGATTTGGTATAGCATATACTGGAAGAAGTATATTTCCAGTTGTTATCTTAGGGTGTTTCTTTATGCTATTAGCTTACTGGTATAATTTAGCTATGACATCTATGTTTGTATTAGAAGGTGGAGATTATAGTATGAAAGCAATGCTATTTAACCCATTGTTTTCAGGTGTAGGTGGCTACATTTCAGTAATAAATGGTTTTGCAATGGCAGGCTATGCAATAGCTATAACTGATTACTTGATGATTCTATTCCCAAATATAGCAAATCATTATAAATTAATAACATTAGTAATAATTACATTGTTTTTTTTAAGCACAATAAAAGGATCTAGATTTTTAACAATTTTGCAGAACGTAATAACTGTAGTGTTGGTATTGTCTTTAGCAATGTTTATAATTTTTGGTGTTATAAAAGTTAACCCTAATGAATTTTTCAACAGTACATATGACGGAGGATTTTTCAGAAATGGTTTTTCTGGATTTGTAAGTGCACTTGCAGTTATGGGCTGGGCTTGCCAGGAGACAACATTAGTACCAGTTTCTATGGCAGCGGTAACAGAAAATCCTAAAAAAACAATTCCTTTAGGTATAATTATAGTAACTATAATATTATCAATAGTATATGGTTTAATGGCATATGTAGCAGGAGGTGTGTTACCTTATGACATGATAGCAAATCAAAATATTAGTGTTACTGCTAAGGAAATTTTACCACATGGACTATTTTTGTTTTTTGTAGTAGCAGGTGGGGTAGGTGCTGTTTCAACTTCTTTACTTGGTGGCTTAGCTATGTTTAGATATCCATTTATTCAAATTGCAAAAGATGGATGGCTACCAAAAGTATTTAATAAACGAACAACTGAAGAATATCCTTATATGGTATATTTGATGTTTTATTTAATTTCATTAATACCTATATTAACAGGAATGTCTTTAGATTCAGCTGTTTCTTTGGTAATGATACCAACTATGATAATGAATGTATACATGAACTTGGCATGTATAACTATACCTAATAAATATCCATCTCAATGGGAGAGAAGAAGTATAAGGATTCCAAAAATCTTATATCAAATTCTTAGCCTGATAGGAGCATTTTGTGCTGGAGTTGTAGCTTTTAATCTTTTTAAAGATTTAACCTTTAGGGATAGTATAATAGTTTCTATAATGATAGTTATTATGTTTACTCTATCATGGTTAAGAATAAAACAAAAAGCTGTGAAGAAAGAGAATTTAGAGGAAAATAAAAGGGAAATTGTTAGAAAAGCTTTACAAGCAGAAAATTTATAAGAAGGGAAAGTTTTATGAAATTTGATTTTGAAAGTATTTTAGAAAGACATGGAAAAGATGCTTTGGCTGTTGATGGATTGGGTACAAGACCTGGGATTAGTCCTGATAAACCTAAAGAGGGTTTTGATGTAATTCCCATGTGGGTTGCTGATATGAATTTTCCAACTGTTCCTACTATTCAAGATGAGATAATCGAAAGGGTCAAACATCCAGCCTTTGGTTATTTTTCACCTACAGATGAATATTTTAATGCAATAATTGATTGGCACAAGAATAGAAAAGGTGTAGCTGATCTTAAAAAAGAATATATAGGATATGAAAATGGTGTATTGGGTGGACTTGTTTCTGCTCTTAATGTGTTTTGCTCAAAAGGGGATAATGTATTAGTTCATGCTCCTACCTATATTGGATTTACTATGAGTCTTGAAAATAATGGCTACAATATAATTCATTCTCAACTTATAAAAGATGAAAATGGAAAATGGATTATGGATTACGAGGATATGGAGAAAAAAATAGTAGATAATAATATATCAGCTACTATTTTTTGTAACCCACATAATCCAACTGGCAGGGTTTGGACTAAAGAGGAAATTAAAAAAGCTATGGATATTTTTGAAAAATATCATGTAAAGGTAATTTCTGATGAAATATGGTCTGATTTATTGATCAACGGCCATAAATACACCCCAACACAAACTGTAAGTGCCTATGCAAGAGAAAATACTGTGGCTCTTTATGCTCCAAGCAAAACATTTAATCTTGCTGGTTTAGTTGGCTCATATCATGTAATTTACAATAAATATTTAAGAAATAGGCTAGATAAGGAATCATCATTATCCCATTATAATGAAATGAATGTGCTATCTATGCATGCCTTAATAGGGGCCTATAAGAAAGAAGGTGGAGAGTGGCTAGACCAATTATTAGAAGTTTTATCCAAAAATATAAATTATGCCTATAATTATATAAAGAAAAATTTTGATGGAGTTTCTGTAAATAAGCCTGAAGGTACCTATATGCTATTTCTTGATCTTGAGAAATATTGTAAAAAGAATGATGTCGATGTTGAAAAGATATTAAAAGCAGGCTGGGATGTTGGTGTAGCTTGGCAAGATGGAAGACCTTTCCAAAGTAAATATGCTATAAGAATGAATTTAGCCCTACCTTATACAAGGGTATTGGAAGCTTTTGATAGATTGAGTAAGTATGTGTTTAAATAGAAAATTAGTTTTTTAAAATTTTTTATCAGCTCCTCCTTTTTGCTTGGGAGCTGATATTTTTTAGGATAATTTATAAAATCTTAGGCTACTTATATGAGGCTTTATTTTATAACGATATAAGGCAAAAGTATTATATAAGATTGACAAAAAGAATCAATTTGTGAGATTATATATATTGATTTATATCACATTAACACTAAAGAAAGGAAAGGGGAAAATGGAATATTTAAAATTGATTGGTGTTTTAATCATAGTCTTAGGCTTTATGTTAAAACTTAATACTATGTTTATAGTTGTTTTGGCTGGCTTTGTTACAGCTATTGTTTCAGGAATGTCGCTTATGGAATTTTTGAATGTTTTGGGTCAAGCTTTTGTTGATAATAGGATAGTTACTCTATTTATTATAACTTTACCTGTTATTGGTTTGAGTGAAAAAAATGGGTTGAAACAAAAGGCGGTTGATCTTATTAACAGCAGAAAAAATCTTACTACAGGTAAGTTTTTGACTATTTATATGTTCATAAAAGAGATAGCTGGCTTCTTCTCAATTAAGTTAGGAGGTCATGCTGAGATGGTAAGACCAATTATAGAGCCTATGGCCCAAGCTTCTTTTGAGGCAAATGAGGGGTCTATCAATGAAAAGGTTAAGGAAAAAATTAAAGCAAGATCTGCTTCTATGGAAAATTTTGGAAATTTCTTTGCTCAAAATACCTTTGTTGGCGCAGGCGGAGTTCTTTTGATTTCTGGAACTTTGGAATCTTTAGGATATCCCGCTAGCAATATTGATATAGCAAAATACTCTATTCCTGTAGCTATAATTGTGTTTATCCTGGTATTTATCAAAAATATTATTGATGATAAAAAGTTAAAAGAGATCAATGGAGGCAAATAATGGAAGATATTTTTGCAAAAATTCTAGAAATTATTTATATAATTATTGGTTTACAGTTTTTCTATACAGGTCTAAAGGTAGTAAAGTCTCCCGATGCTAGCCAAAAAATAACTACAGCTGTTTTTTGGTTTGTTCTTGCTATTTTATTTGTTTTTGGTTCTTATTTACCAGCCTATATAAATGGAATTTTGGTAGTTGTTCTTGGCTTACTAAATCTTGGCAATAGGGTTGTAAATAAAGCAAAAAATACAGCCACAGAAGAAGAACAAGAAAAAGCAGGCAAAAAACTTGGCAATTTAATATTTATTCCTGTTATAGCTATGGCAGTTATAGCTCTATTGATAGCAAACTTTGTTGAGGGTTCAAGCAAGGCCGCTCTTGGAATCTCTACAGCTATAGCAATTCTTATAGCTATGATTATCACAAAAGCTTCTCCTAAAGAAATCGCACAAGAATCCGATAGGTTGGTTCAATCTGTTGGACCTTTGGGAATTTTGCCACAACTTTTAGCTTCTTTGGGAGCAATCTTTACTGCAGCTGGAGTAGGAGAACTTATTTCATCTTTAATAGGAGGTTTCATACCAGAAACAAATATTTTGGCTGGAGTTATAGCCTATGTTTTAGGCATGGTAATCTTTACTATGATTATGGGAAATGCCTTTGCCGCTTTTACAGTAATAACAGCAGGTATTGGAGTTCCCTTTGTACTAGCACAAGGAGCAAATCCAGCTATTGCAGGAGCTTTGGCAATGACTGCAGGTTATTGTGGAACTTTATTAACACCAATGGCAGGAAACTTCAATATGTTGCCTGCTGTATTACTTGAAATGAAAGATGAAAATGGGGTAATAAAGGCTCAATTCCCAATAGCTATTATTATGATAGTGATTCATATTTTACTGATGTATTTCTTAGCCTTTTAGCTTTTATTTATATAATTTGTTTATATATAGCTAAAAGTGGTAAAAATATAATAGAAAGGAAGATAGAAATGAAAATTTTAATTACAGGATTTGACCCATTTGGTGGAGAAAAAACTAACCCTGCTATTGAGTCAGTAAAAAAAATAAGTGAAAATATAGAAAATGCTGAAATAAAAAAAATAGAAATTCCAACAGTTTTTCATAAATCAGCTGATGTTTTAGAAAAAGCTATAAAAGAATTTAAACCCCAAGCAATTCTTTGTGTAGGTCAAGCTGGTGGTAGGTTCGATATTACAGTAGAAAGAGTTGCTATAAATCAAGATGATGCAAGAATAGAGGATAATGAAGGTAACCAACCTATAGATCTTCCTATAAGGGAAGACGGAAAAAACGCCTATTTTGCAACAATTCCAATAAAAAGAATTGTAGAAGAAATCAGAAAAGAAAATATACCTGCGTCTGTTTCAAACTCTGCTGGTACCTTTGTTTGTAATCATATAATGTATCAAGCTCTATATTTGTCAGAAAAATATGGCATAAAAAAAGCAGGTTTTATTCATGTACCATTCTTACCAGAACAAGTACTTGATAAGCCTAATACAGCTTCTATGTCCTTAGAAGATATAGTTAAAGGACTAAATGCTGCAGTCAAAACTATAGCAAATTATGATAATGATATAGAAGTTACAGGAGGAGCCATTGCCTAAGTTATGTGCTTAGGTAAAGAAATTAAGAAGTAAGATTAAAAGTGGTGTAGGAGAATTTAATTATTCTTCTCATCACTTTTTTTCTTTCAGTATACAAAATAAGTATCAGACCTAGCAAAAAATATTAGACACTTATGATTATTATTACGATATAGTCTATTATATTTATTTTTTTTATAAAATATGTAATAATATAAATAAATAATTCTTTATTCATTTGGAGGAAAATATGAAAAATGAAAAAAATATTAATGTGAGTGTTGAAAATATTTATCAGCTAGAAGGAAGAGTACCCATAAGCAAGGCAATTCCTTTTGGTCTTCAACACGTTTTGGCAATGTTTGTTTCAAATTTAGCACCTATTATTTTGGTTGTTGGTGCAAGTCTAAAAGCTCATCCTGAAATTCAAATTGATTTGGCTATGCTAATTCAAAATGCTATGTTCATTGCAGGCTTGGGTTCTCTTATCCAACTTTATCCTGTTTGGAAGATTGGTTCTAAATTGCCAGTTATTATGGGCATAAGTTTTACATTTTTAGCTTCCTTAATTTATGTTGCAACTACTTTTAATTACCAAACAATGGTAGGAGCTGTAATTGTTGGGGGTTGTATTGAGGGACTTTTAGGTTTAAGTGCTAAGTATTGGAGAAAGTACATATCGCCAATAGTTTCTGCTTGTGTAGTTACATCTATTGGTTTTTCTTTGCTTGCAGTTGGAGCTGCATCTTTTGGTGGAGGTCAAGGAGCTAAAGATTTTGGATCAAGTCAAAATCTAATTGTAGGTAGCCTTACTCTTGTATCTTGTTTATTATTTAATGTTTTTTCTAAGGGTTTTTGGAAACAATTGTCAGTCTTATTTGGCTTAATTGTTGGTTACATATTATCTATTTCAATGGGAATGGTTGATTTTACTCCTATCCTTCAAAGTAAGTTTATATCAATTCCACATTTTTTGCCTTTTGTTCCACAATTTAATATTAATGCAATTATTGCCTTGGTAGTTGTTTATCTGGTTTCTGCTGCTGAAACAATAGGTGATACTACCGCGGTATGTGCCGGTGGTTTAGGAAGAGATATTACTGAAAAAGAGGTACAGGGATCTCTTGCTTGTGATGGTTTTTTATCTGCAGTTTCTGGATTATTTGGCTGCACTCCTATTACATCTTTTAGCCAAAATGTTGGACTTATAGCAATGACTAAGGTAGTTAATAGATTTACAATTATGTTTGGTGCTTTGACTTTGATAATTGCAGGTTTATTCCCACCAATTGGAGCTTTCTTTTCTACACTTCCCCAAGCTGTTTTGGGTGGTTGTACAATTATGATGTTTGGTTCTATAGTAATTAGTGGTATGGGCATGATTGCAAGATGTGGTTTTACCCATAGAAATACAACTATATCAGCCTTATCTTTAAGTATAGGGATTGGTTTTACACAAATGCCTGAAATTTACAATGTATTTCCAAAACTTTTAAGAGATGTTTTTTCTGGAAATCCAGTTGCCAATGTATTTGTAATAGCCTTGATTTTAAGCTTTATCTTACCTGAAAAAGAAGATGATAAAAACATATAAAGCTTTATTAAAAATAAAATTTTTGGCTCTTATTAAAATAAGTGAGAATTTTTCTTTATATTTTAAATCTTGTTATAAAAATGTAACTATGGTATATTAGTTGTCGAGGAAATCCTATGACTAATGAAAGCTACAGTTATTTACAAAATGATTTAATAGATTTAAAAATAAAACAAGCTAGAATAGAACTTGAACTTAATTTTTCTATAATGTCTTTTGAGAATATGCAAAAGAAAGAATTTTCTTGTGATAAATTTAAATCCAGTGCCTTTTTGCAAGCATATTTTCTCCTAAAGAAAAATGGACTTTTCCAATTTGTAGAAAAGGCCAATTCTAGTAATATAGGACAGATATCTTGCAAATTTAAGGATGAGAAAGTAGCATATTTTTTAAAGACTATAGATTCTGTTATAAAGCTTGATGAAGAAGAACTTGTAAATGAAAATAAGAAAATTAGAAGAAATATTAGGAAAATGGAAGAAGCTATAGAAGAGTTGGACTATATGATGCTTAAAGCCCTGCCCAAAAATAACTATAGTTCTTAGGAGGAAAAAATGGCAACATTAAAATATGATATTGTAGAAAACATTGGAGTTCTTTCAACCAATGCTAAGGGTTGGACCAAGGAATTAAATTTAGTTTCCTGGAATGAGAGAAATCCTAAGTATGATATTAGGGATTGGAACGAAGATCATAGTAGAATGAGTAAGGGGATTACTCTTACTGAAGAAGAAGCTAAGGTTTTAAAAAATATATTGATTGATGAATTTAAGTAGTAAGCTAGAGCTGTTGCAAACTTATATGCAGCAGCTTTAGTTTTTAAAAAATTAAAAACTAAACTTTACTAAAGATTGATAAATTAAGAAGAATGGTCTTTTGACTGTTTTTATGTTTTTAATTGAATAAATAATAAAAACTAGTACATTGTTACTAATGTCAATAGATATAAATTTTAATAATAAATGAGGAGAAAAATATGTATACATATGAAGATATAATAAAGCTATTGGATGATAAAGGCTATGACTATATATTGTTAGAACATCCACCTGTAGAAAGCGCAGAGGATGCAGAGGAAAGTGTAAAAGGCTATGAGGCTGTAAGAACAAAGACATTCTTTTTGACAAATAAGAAAAACAAAAAATACTATATGATAGCTATGGACGTTGATACACAAGTTTCTATGAAAGAATTTGATACAATTTTAGAAGAAAAAAACATCCATTTCTCATCCCCAGATAAAATGTATAATAAAATAGGCTTAAAACCAGGTTCAGTTTCAGTATTTGGTCTTTTAAACAATGAAGAAAAAGATGTTGAAGTAATTTTTGATAAGGCCTTATTTGCTCAAGAAAAATGTTGTTTCCATGTAGGAGATAATACTAGAACAGGTATTTTTTATGGTGAGGACATAAAGAATTTCGTAAAAGATTTGGGATATGATTATAAAATATTGGATTTTTCCAAATAGAATTTTTAAGTAAGTAAATTTGTAGTATAATCTAGCTTTGGAGTGATTTTATGATATATTTTGATTACGCTGCTACATCTATTAAAAGAAAAGATGTACTGGCAAAAATTTTAGAAAATAGTGAAAAATTTGATGGTAACCCTGATAGCCTTCACAAATATGGCAGGGAAAGTAAAAAAATTCTTGAAAACTCCAGGCAGAAAATTGCTAAGGCCTTAAATGCCAAGGCTTCAAATATTATTTTTACTTCTGGAGCTAGTGAGTCAAATAATACAATTCTAAATAATTTTAAAGGTAAAAAAGTTTTAACGACAAATATAGAACATGATTCTATTTTAAATACTGTAGAAAAAGAAAATACAAGCTATTTACCTACAAAAGAAGATGGTAGTGTAAGAATCGAAGATTTAAAGAAAATGCTAACAGATGATGTTAAGCTTGTAGCTGTTATGTATGTAAATAATGAAACTGGAGTTATCCAACCTGTCAAAGAAATTGGCAAGTTTTTAAAAGATAAGGATGTTTGGTTTCATGTAGATTGTGTCCAAGCCTTGGGTCATGTTGACATAGATGTAGAAGAATTAGGCTGCGATTCTCTTTCTTTATCAGGTCATAAAATTGGTGGCTTTAATGGTTTTGGAATCCTATATGCTAGAAAAAATATAGATTCATTTATAAAAGGTGGAGAACAGGAAAAAGATAGAAGAGCAGGAACTTCTTTTGTAATGGGAGCTTATTCTATGGCAGAATCTATAGAAAAGATTATAGGCGAAAGAAGTCAAATAAGAGAGATAAAAAAATATTTTTTGGAAAAATTAAGCCAAGCAGATTTTTCTTATAAAATAAATGGAGATCTTGATAAGTCTTCAGACCATATTTTAAATATTTATTTTCCGAATGTAAAAAGTGAATTTTTGCTAACATTTTTAGATATGCATAAAGTTTCAATATCTGTAGGATCTGCTTGTAGGGCAGGCTCTGTCGAAGCTTCTAATGTAATCTCAAATATGTATGATAAAAACCGTGCCTTGCATTCTGTTAGATTTTCCTTTGGCTTTACAAATACTAAGGATGATGTTGATAGGACTATAGAAATTTTAAAAAAAGTAAGAGGGATTAATGAAAGATAAGAAAGATATTAAAGTAGTTATAGGAATAAGTGGCGGAGTTGATTCCTCAGTTGCAGCCCTTCTTTTAAAAGAAGATGGCTATGATGTCACCGGTATTTTTATGAAAAACTGGGATGATACTGACGAAAATGGAGTTTGTACAGCAGAAGTTGACTATGAAGACGCCGTAAAAGTTTGCAATCAAATTGGTATAGATTATTATTCTATAAATTTTGAAAAAGAATACTATGATAGGGTATTTTCATATTTTCTATCAGAATACAAAAAAGGTAGAACGCCAAATCCTGATATAATGTGCAATAAGGAAATAAAATTTAGGGCTTTCCTTGACTATGCCAAGGATTTAGGGGCAGACTATGTGGCAACTGGTCACTATGCTAGACTAAGAAGAAATGATGAAGAAACTCAAATGCTAAGGGGACTTGATGCAAATAAGGACCAAACATATTTTTTAAGCCAACTATCTCAAGACCAAATAAAAGATGTTTTATTTCCTGTTGGAGCTTTACAAAAACAAGATGTAAGAAGAATAGCCAAAGAGCACAATCTTGCTACTGCTGAAAAAAAAGATTCTACGGGAATTTGCTTTATTGGTGAGAGAAACTTTAATGAATTTTTATCTCATTATTTACCTGCAAAGCCTGGCAATATTGTTGATACGCAAGGAAATATTTTAGGCAAACATGACGGCCTTATGTATCATACTATAGGCCAAAGGAGAGGCTTAGGTATAGGTGGTGAAGGTGAAGCTTGGTTTGTTTATGGTAAAGACTTAGAAAAAAATGAACTTTTGGTCTGCCAAGGAAAAGATAATCCACTCCTTTACTCAAATAGACTTATTGGAACGGATTTTTCCACTATTTCAAACAAACAAACAGAAAAAGAATTTGACTGTACTGCAAAGTTTAGATATAGACAAAAAGATATAAAGGCACATGTAAAAGTACTTGACAAGACAAAAGTAGAAGTAACCTATGATGATACCAAGGCAGTAACACCAGGTCAAGCCGCAGTTTTCTATAAGGGAGAGCTATGTTTGGGATCTGCTATCATAGATCAAGTATATATGAATGATAAGAGATTAAAGGTATAGTTTTACATTTAATTTATTTTGAAAAAATATGTAAAAATGACAAGCCTTGACAGCTAAGTGGGCAAAATGTTAACATATTACTGAAAAGGTTAATTACTGTTTTAGTAATAAAAGTTTTGATTTTTTCAACCTATATTTTATTTATTTTTGAACAAGAAAAGAAGAAACTCGCTTTGGGCGAGTTTTTTCTTTCAAATTTTTAGCTTACTAGACTCTACTTTAGGCTAACTTATATTTTTTTATAAAACGCTTATTAGCTTCTAAAATATCCCTATATTCGGTAATCATATTATAAAAAGTTGCCTTTTTAAGACCAGATTTTGCCATAAATTCCTTTGAGCTAATTTCTTCTTTTTTCCAAGCCTCATAGAGATCATCCCAATTATCAGGAAATTCAATTTTGCTTCGACCTGCATTAGATCTTTTATTAGATCCTAAGTTAATTATATTTGTATCTGTAAGAGAAATTGAATCAAAAAGTGTCTTTAAAACTGCTTGATTCATAGGTTGACTAAGACCGTATTTATATGTTGATTCAATATTTGCAATAACTAAATATTTTTTCTCACTAATAAAATAATTAAGCTCTTTTAAAATATAAGCTTTATTAATGCCCAAAGAACTTAATTTACCAATAATTAGTATATCATCTTGCTTCATTTCTTCTTTTATTCTTGAAAGTTCTCCAAAATTTCTTTTATGCTCGATACTAAGATAGATTTCATGGCTTTTTTCTTTGATAAGTTCTATTATATCTTCAAAGATATCAATTTTTTCACTTATTTTGCTATAAATATATATTGACATAAAATCTATCTTTTATTTATTGAATAATCGAGAGAACATACTAAATTTTAAGCCTAATCTTTTTTCTAATTCCTTACGATTCATAACTATCTCTGTCTTATCTCTATAAGCTGAGGCCTTTGCATTTATTTCAGGAGGCAACATATTTTCCCAACTTTCAGCAAGTTTTTTTGAATTAGGGTCAGATCCAAGTATTATCATAACAGTGGCTTTGTTGACCTTAAAGTTTTTTGGCTGTAACTTCCAAAGATTTCTAATTTCTTCAAAAGAATCTACAAGCATACTATTTGCCCTGTAAGATAGGTCTTCATTCCAAGTTAATTCTCTTACATATTTTGGCAATTCATAACCTAATTCAGTAAAAATGTCTATTAATACTTTAGATGAAACGTTGATTAAATCAGGATAATAGTTATTTGGTATGTCTTCTGCTTTAATTATATAGTCAATAATTCCTTCTACCTCGTCTATCATTCTCCTTAAATATTCTCTAAACAAAGCATTTGTAGCCTTATATTTTAAACTTTTGCCGATAGCTTCATAGGCAGATGTATCAATATCACTTTTTAGGTTGATATCATATTTTAAGAAAGGCATTCTTTTTCTTTCTGGTTCATCAGGATCCTTTTGTTGATTTTGAGCAAATAATAAGAGGGGTTGGTTATCTCTTTGTAAAATTTCACAGTAATTGTTATTTTTTATATCTGCTTTTAAACGACTATAATACTTACCATCTATTTCATCAATAAATATAGGCAAGCCCTTATTTTGACCTTGTATTAGGTCTATATCTTTTGTAGGAATTTGTTTCATGGAATATCCCTTTAGGAGTTTATTTGTCATAAGTTTAAGTATAAGCTCTGCCATAAAAGTTTTACCAGAATTTGATCCAGGAGATGATAAAAGAGCAAAGAGTGGTAGGCTTGATGTTGGAATTTGCTTAATATCTGCAAGGCATCTAATTTTTGCATTAAAGGGAGAGCAAAAAAGGATATTTAACAATTTATAATGATTAAGAGTAGCTTTATTAGTGTTTCCTATAAAGTCCTTTTCATAATTGCCCAAAGCCTCAAACAAGACGTCAATATCATTTCTTATTTGGTCGTCTGTAGGATGTAAGTCTAATTTTTCTTCATCCATAAAAGCCTCTTTGGTACCGTAATTAATGTTAAGACTTGGATAATCCTTTACTATTTCTTTTATTTCTAATTTCTTTCTTTTTTCACTTCTTGCGTTAGTTTTTATTTTCTTTATTGTTTCAGGTACAATTTCAATAAAGCCTTTTTTTGAATCAAGCTTTACATTAGCAAGTAGTGCTTTATTTTTCTTAATTGCCTTATCTACATTAATGGCATATCTTACCATTTCATAATAAGATTCATCTTTTTTTGCCTCTTCTAACAAGATAGCCTTTTGTGTCTCTTTTACTTTTTTTATGACTGGAATATCTTTTTCAGGATCACCTGTTTTTTCAACTCCAACAACTTCTTCTTGAATTTCATCAGACAAAATCCAAGCTGTTTGAAAGTCTTTTAAATAAGCCTCATAGGCCTCTTTTGAATCATCTATTTCGTAGGTTTCATTTTGAGATCCAGAAAAAGCTCCTCTGGTAAAATTAGCCGAACCTTTAACAACCCTAGTTCTTCCATCATCGGAATTTAATAAATATATTTTTCTATGATCAATAATACATCTTGGAGATCTTATATATAAATCTCCTTTGCTCATCATTTCTACTAGAGATTTTCTTTCTCTAAGACAATCAACAGCTGTTTCTGACAAGATCATAAGCTCATTAAGCTTGTAGGCCTCAGCTGTAAGCTCGTGAAGTTTTGAATCTCTATTCACCATAAATCTTCCACCCAAGACAATCTCGCCATATTCAAACATCTTCATAATTTTTTCTACAAAGGCTAAGTCATAAGAAAAAGTTATTGCTCTTATTTCATCAAAGCCAGAAAAAATGTCATCTGTAGACATAAAGTCTGTTTCAATAAAACTTGTCTTATAAACCTTGTGTTTATCTCCTATTTTCTTCTGATCTTCTTCTAATTCTAATAGATCTAAATTGGGATTATTTTCTGAACTGTCAAATAAAGAAGTTTGCTCCATATAATCCTCCTAGAATTCGTATAAAAATTAGCTTATATTTATAGACTATTTTACTTTTCTTCTTTTAATTAATCAATATTTTTAGACTAAAAAAAGCCTACTATTTTAAGCTTTTTGCCGACAGTCTGTATTTGTCTAACCACTAAATCTTATATGTGTTATACTTATATTAACAAATAAACTTTAGGAGCTTTTCATGTATTCAAAAACCAACACTTGTACCTTAATAGGTCTTGAAGGCAAAGAAGTTGAAGTTGAATCTGATATTACAAATGGTCTACCTGCTTTTAATATTGTAGGCCTTCCAGATTCATCTATCAAAGAATCCAAAGACAGGATTAGAGTTGCCCTTATCAATTCTGGTTACAAGTTTCCCCAAGGAAGAATTACCATAAACTTATCACCCGCTGATTTAAAAAAAGAAGGAACTCAACTTGATTTACCAATTGCTATATCTCTCTTATCATCTATGGGAGTAGTTACTTTTTCTCATGATGACTTTTGCTTTTTGGGTGAGCTTTCCCTTGATGGGAGAATCTTGCCTATAAAAGGTGCCTTGGCCATGATTATATCCATGAGGGAAAAAGGATATAAAAAATTTATAATAGGAGCTGCTAATAAAGACGAATGTGCAATTATCAAAGATATTGACATCTATCCTTTTGAAAATCTTAATTCATTAATAGCTTATTTAAACAATGATAAAGAAATAAATCCCTATAAGCTAAGTTTAGCTAATTCGTCAGATAAAGTTAGCTATGACTTAGACTTTGCAGATATAAAAGGCCAAGAGAGCTTGAAGAGGGCTTTGCAAATTTCAGCGGCTGGCAACCACAATCTTTTAATGATAGGTCCTCCCGGCTCTGGAAAAACTTTTTCTGCTAAGCATTTGCCTACAATTCTTCCTGATATGGACTTTGAAGAAAAAGTTGAGGTTACAAAAATTTATTCGGTTATGGGGCTTTTGGAATCTGGAAAACTTATGAACAAGAGACCCTTTAGATCACCCCACCACTCAGCAAGCGAAGCTGCCCTAATTGGTGGAGGCCAAAGCCTACCCAAACCAGGAGAAATAACTCTTGCCCACAATGGAGTCTTGTTTTTGGATGAATTTCCAGAATTTTCTAAAAAAACTATAGAAGCATTGAGAGAGCCTTTAGAAAATGGGGAAATAATTATCTCTCGTGCACAGGCATCTTTAAGGTATCCTTCAGACTTTATACTAATAGCTGCTATGAATCCCTGCCCTTGCGGCAACTACGGCAATCCTTTAAAAGAATGTACTTGTTCTCAAACTGAAATAAGAAGATATCTAAATAAAATATCATCTCCCATACTTGATAGGATAGATATCCATATAGAAATAAAACCAGTTAAATATGAAGATTTGAAAGATAATAGCAAGTCTAAATCATCGGCTGAAATGAAAAAAGAAGTTGAAAGGGCGAGATTTATTCAAAAAGAAAGATATAAGAATGAAAAAGTTAAAACCAACTCAAGTCTTAACACAAGGCTTATGAAAAAATATATAAAACTAGACAAAGAAACTGAAAAAGTGGCTTCTCTTGCCTTCAAAAAATATAATTTTTCTGTCAGATCTTTTAACAAAATTCTAAAGATGTCAAGGACAATAGCAGACCTTGATGGCAAGGAAAATATAGAAAGTAAACACATCCTAGAAGCTGTAAGATACAGGGCTTTGGATGAAAAATACTGGTCTATATAATAATAGAAAACTGGCAAACCTTGTCTAATATAGGATTGTCAGTTTTTTTTTAAAGCTCTAAATTTAGTATTTTAGCATATTTTTTAAATGTTTCGTGAACATCTGCCTGATAGGTTACGTAATTACCATCCATATCAGTAAAACTTAATTTTTTACAATGGAGTAGTTGGGACTTGAGATTAAACTTAGTTTTTATATTGCCATATAAGCTATCCCCAAGGATTGGGTGGTTTATATATTGCATATGAAGTCTGATTTGGTGAGTTCTCCCGGTTTTTATTTTTACTTCTAAGAGCGAATATCCCTCAACTTCTTTTAAAACTTCATAGGTTGTTATAGCTATTCTTCCTTCATCCGAGACGGCCATTTTTTTCCTATTGTATTTATTTCTATCTATGTAGGTTTCAATATGGCCAAATTTCTTATCAAAGTTACCATGAACTATAGTAATGTAAGTCTTATCAACTTTCCTTTCTTGGAAAAGATTTTTAAAATATAAGTAGGCCTTGTTATTTTTTGCAATAATAATAAGACCAGTTGTGTCTTTATCAAGTCTGTGTACTATACCCAGCCTATTTTCTCCTCCTAGATCCGAAAGGCTCTTAAATCTTTCCATTATACCATTTACTAAAGTGCCTGAAACTATGGGACCTGCTGGATGAACTATTACATTTTCATCTTTATCTATAACTGCATAGTCATTATTTTCAAAAACAACTTTTAAGTCCATCTTTTCAGGCAAAATTTCAGCTTTTTTAAAAAGTTCATCCGAAATACTAACAAGATCTCCAATTTCCAACTTGTAGGATGGTTTTTTTATATTATTGTTAACTCTTATTAAATTTTTTTTAATAAAATCCTTGATTTTATTTCTAGGAATTGTTTCAAATTTATCAGAAATATATTTATCAAGTCTTTCTTTTTTATCTGCTCTAAATTTCATCTTAACTTAATTATAGCATACAAAAAAATAATTATTAGTAGTTTTAATTCATTACTATATAAGCATGCAAAAATAGGAATTTATATATCAGACAAATTGGGTATAATTATATTATAGTGATTTATAAAATATATTTTTGATTAATATTTTAAAAAATTTTTATATAGGAGGATATTATGAGACAAGATGTTATTTGGATAAGTGGCGCTAGTGGCAGGCTTGGGCAAGCTTTGACTAGGCAACTAGATCCACTTGAAGCAGAAATAATAGCAACAGATAAAAATGAAGTAGATATAACAGATATTAATCAGGTAAATAGATTTGTGGATAGGAATAGACCCAAGGTAATAATAAATTCTTCGGGTCTTTCTAATAGGGAAAAATGTGAAGAAAATCCCGATGCCGCCTATTTACTTAATACAATTGGGGCAAAGCACATAGCTATTGCATCATCAAGGGTAAAGGCTAAACTCTTTCAACTTTCTACAGCAGATGTTTTTGATGGAAATACCATTCATCCTTACAAAGAAATAGATAGTCCTAAACCTAATACAGTTTATGGTAAGAGCAAGTATCTTGGAGAACAAATGGTAAGATATTTTGCTCATAGATATTTTATTTTGAGAGTTTCACGCCTTTATTCTAAGGAAAATTCCTTTGTTGAAGAAATAATTAGACAAGCCAAAGAAACAGGCAAGGTAGAAATAGCTAGGGGGCAATTTTTCTCACCAACTCCTGCCTATGAACTTGCACAGTTTATAATTCGTTTGATGATTTCTAGTAATTATGGACTCTACCATGCATCAAGTGAAGGCTATTGCTCTATGGAAGAATTTGTTCATAAAATATTAAAATATGCTAATTTAAAAGCACAAATAGTTTATAGCAAAAATCGTGAAGCTGTAAGTTTGAGACCATTTTTTAGAGCTATTGATAACTATGCCCTAAATTTAATAAAAACTTATGAATTTGCTGATTGGGACCAAGCACTTAAAAAATATATGGAAATGGAGGGACTAAGTGAAATTTAAAAAGAAATTAAGTTTAACCACAAAAATCTTTATGGCACTTATTGGAGGCTTAATCTTAGGCATACTTCTCCATTATCTAATGCCACAAGGTCATTTTAGGGATGATATACTTGTTGATGGAATATTTTATGTAATAGGTCAATTATTTATTAGGGCTATGCAAATGTTGGTAGTTCCTTTGGTTTTCTTCTCTATAGTAGATGGGGTAAGGAATATGGGAGATACAAAAACTCTTGGATCTATAGGAGGAAGAATATTAATATACTACCTAATTACAACTGCAATAGCTATTGTTATAGCCCTTAGCATAGCAAAAATAATCAATCCAGGCCTTGGTATGAAGGTAGAAAATACATCAACTGCAGTCGATTTACCTAAAAATACTAAAATCTCTTTTACAGATACAATACTAGAATTCATTCCAACCAATCCTATACAAGCTATGTCAGAAGGAAATATGATCCAAATCATTGTATTTGCAGTAGTATTTGGAATAATTTTATCAAAACTTCAAGATAGAGTAGAAACTTTGGGCAATATTGTTACAGAAATGAATGATTTCATGATGGAAATGACTAAGGGAGTAATGAAACTTGCTCCAATAGGTGTCTTTTTCCTAATAACAAGGACTTTTACAAGTCTTGGCTATGATGCCATACTTTCTATGATTACCTACATGATATCGGTATTTTTGGGTCTAGCAGCTCAACTACTTTTGGTTTATATGTTACTCTTATTTGTTTTTGTAAGGATAAATCCATTTGCATTTTTAAAGAAGTTTTTACAAGTTATGACCTTTGGATTTTCTACTGCCTCATCTTCAGCAGCTGTACCTGCCAATATAAAAAGGCTAGAAGAAATTGGAGTTGATACCAAAATTTCATCCTTTACCATACCACTTGGAGCAACAATAAACATGGATGGAACAGCAATCATGCAAGGAGTAGCTGTAGTTTTTATAGCAAATGTCTATGGAATAAAACTTACTCCAAATGATTATTTAACAGTCATCTTGACAGCTACAATAGCATCAATAGGAACAGCGGCAATTCCTTCAGTAGGACTTGTAACTTTGTCAATGGTCCTTACATCTGTAGGTCTACCAGTTGAAGGAATAGCTATGATTATGGGAATAGATAGAATTCTAGATATGTCAAGAACAGCAATAAACTTAACAGGGGATGCAGTTGGTACTATCATTGTTGCAAACTCTTTAGGAGAATTTAATAAAGAAAAGTTCAAAAATAGTTCAAATTCATAAAAAAATATAGGATCTAATCCAAAATAGTAGGTAAATAAAATGCTAAATGTAGAATTAATAAACACTGATATAGATAGATTTATAGAGGATTTGTTGGATCTTGCTCTTATTAAAAAATCTTCAGATATCCACATAGAAGGGCTTGATAAGTCCGCAAGGATAAGGCTTAGAATAGATGGTAAGCTAAAGGAAATTTTGACTTTAGATAAAGATTACTATCTAAAACTAATCACAAAAATTAAATTAATAAGTAAAATGGATATAGCAGAAAAAAGACGTCCTCAAGATTCAAGACTTTCTATAGATAAATACCCAGATGTTGACTTTAGAATATCATCAATCAACACTGTCAACGGAGAAAAGATAGTAATAAGAGTTCTATCTTTCGAAGAGTTTAAATCAAATTCAAATCTCTTAGGCTTTACTTTAGAATCAAAAGAAAAACTAAAAAATAGCCTTAGACAAAAATCTGGTATGATAATATTTTCAGGGCCTACAGGCTCTGGAAAATCAACATCTCTTTATACTTTACTCAACAACTTAAATTCAGAAGCCTTAAACATAGTAACAATTGAAGATCCTGTGGAATACAAAATAAAAGGCATAAACCAAATAGCTATAAATGAAAAAATAGGACTAAGCTTTGCAAATGGTCTAAGATCTATCTTGCGTCAAGATCCTGATGTAATAATGATAGGTGAAATAAGGGATACTGAAACGGCTCAAATGGCTATAAGATCTGCAATAACAGGACATTTAGTACTAACAACCCTTCACACCAAAAGCGCTCTATCATCCATAATAAGACTAAAAGATTTGGGAATTGATGATTATTTACTATCATCATCCATAAATACAGTTGCCAGCCAAAGACTTGTAAGAAAGCTTTGTGACTGTAAAAAGCAAGATAGGCTAAATGATGAAGAATATAGGCTAATATCAAAATATAAAAAAATAGATAGGGACCAAAAAATCTATAGGCCAGTCGGCTGTGATAAATGTAACGACGGTTACCTTGGCAGAGAAGCCGTTGAAGAAGTTTTTATCCTAACAAACGACTTTAAAGAAATGATTAAAGATGGTGATATATCAGAAATATCTTTTAAAAATTACATAGAAAAAACCGACTTTAGACCAATGATAGCAAACGGCTTTGAAAAAGTTCTTCAAGGAAAAACTTCTTTGGAAGAAGTGGTTGATGTACTTTATGAATTTATTTAAAATAGTTATAAGAAAATCAAAAAATGATGAATCAATAAAAAAAGGAGTTTTATGTTTTGAATGAAGAAAAGCAAAAGTTTAAATTTATAAAAATCACACCAATTTTTATTATCTTTATTTTAGTGTCTATGGTCAGCAATTTGGAATCATATTTTTTAACTCGATTAGTAGAAATTATTTCCAAGATTGCCCTGTATAAAAGTAAGGATTTGATTTATTATGGCCTAAAATTTTTTATGGTTTGGTCCATAGTTTCTATATTATTGAGATATTATAGGGCTAAATTAAAGGGGGAAGTATCAGCGGCTTGGAATATTAGAGTTAAAAATGATCTTATGGCAAATATATTAAATAGAGCGGCCTTGTATTATGATAGTAAAGATAAGGCGTCATATATATCCTTATTTAACAATGATTTAAAATACATAGAAGAGAATTTTCTTTTTTCCATAGAAGGCATAATATCTAATTTTTTTCTATTAACCTTGTGTTTGGCTTATGGATTTAGAATAAATGTAGAGCTAACTTTGATAATTTTTGTCTTTGGTATAGTCTTGATGATAATAGCAAAGGCAGCATCAAGTTCATCAGCTGATAAAAACGAATCTTATATGTCATCTTTAAATAAGTATAATGAAAGTTTGAATGATGGCTTTTATGGATATTCTACCTTATATAGGTATAACAAGACAAAAGCTTTCTTAAAAAGATTTAATCAAAGGACGGAAAAACTTGAAAAAGATCATGGCGTATCCATATTCTTTAATAATAAAAGAATCTCATTAGTAAATATTATCTCTATAATACTTCAAACTTTTCTAATGCTTCTATCAGCAATTTTTATCTACAAGGGGAAAATTGATGAGTTTTACCTTCCTGTGCTAATAAGTCTTATGAATATCATTATATATCCAATGCAAGAAATTGCTGATGCTTATGGTAATATTATTTCTTCAAGAAAAATTAGAAAAAGAATTGAAAAAGAAACATCTTATATAGAAGAAAAAAGATTAGCTACAAATCATGAAGTAAATAAAGCTGAAACATCTAATTCAAATAAATATATATATTTTGACAGCCTTGATTTTTCATACGGAGATAAGAAGATATTTGATAGAGTTTCCTTTGAAATAGAAAAGAAAGAACATGTAATAATTAGTGGTCAAAGCGGAAGTGGAAAATCAACCATATTAAAATTATTGACAAAAGAAATATATCCATCTTCTGGAAATATTTATTTGGAAAATAAAAATCTTGAATCAATTCAAAAAGATGAGCTATTTAAACTAATTTCAGTAATTCCTCAACACCCAATGATTTTTAGGGAATCTATTTTGGAAAATATTATACTTTATGAAGATAAAGAAGAAATTGATCAAAAAAAATTATCATATGCTATAGAAAAATCAGGACTAAATAGTCTAATAAAAAGCTTGGATAAAGGTATAGATACAGTTCTGAAAGACTCTGGATCAAACCTATCAGGTGGTGAAAAGCAAAGAATAGAAATAGCTAGAGCCCTTTACAAAGATACACCAATAATACTAATAGATGAGGCAACATCTGCTTTAGATTTGGGCTTGGCTTTAAGCTTGGAAGAAATATTCTCAAAACTTGACAAAACTCTAATTTCTATTTCTCATAGGAGAGATATAGATTATAAGAAATATTATGATAAGATAATAAAAATAGAAAATATGAAAATTTTAAGCAAAAAATTGTAAATTAAAGAGCATATGTATTTAGATTGATGGATAATCTTATTTTTTACAATTGTTTTTCACTTCGTCGTACTTTATGAGTTTATGTAAAAGGTGATTTTTATTTTTATAAGAAGCTATTAAAAAAATATTAATAACAAATAAGTCTTCACAATAAGGATTCTTGCAAATTTTTTGTAGGAGTCCTTTATTTTTCTAACTTTAACTAGATTTTTCTATGGTATAATATTATAGAGATTTTTTAAGAAATAAGAGGATAAAATGAAGGAAATTAAAATACCAGACCATGTTGCCATAATACTTGATGGTAACGGAAGATGGGCAAAAAAAAGAAATAAACCAAGGACTTACGGGCATAAAATAGGAGCCGATAATGTTGTAGATATTGCTCTTTATGCCAAAGATAGAGGGGTAAAATACCTAACCTTGTATGCTTTTTCAACAGAAAATTGGAAGAGACCAGAAAAAGAGGTTTCTTATCTTATGAGGCTTCTTTTTAAATTTATAGAAACAAAAATAAACTTGTTGATAGAAAATAATGTAAAATTAAATATCTTAGGAGATATATCTAGACTTCCAGATTTTGCTAGAAAGTCCTGTATCGAAGCTATGGAAAAGACTAAGAATTATGATGGACTTTATTTAAATATGGCTTTAAACTATGGAGGTAGGGCAGATATTGTAAGAGCCGTAAAAGCTATAGTTAAGGAAGGAATAGAGGCTAAAGCTATAGATGAGGCTACTATTTCAAATCATCTATACACCAAATCTATGCCAGATCCAGATTTGATGATAAGAACTGGTGGAGATTTTAGGATTTCTAACTTCCTTATTTATCAATTGGCCTATACTGAATTATATTTTACACCTGTTTTGTGGCCTGATTTTACTAAGGAAGAATTTGACTTGGCCTTGGAAGATTTTAGCAGAAGAGATAGAAGATATGGAGGAGTTAATGAATCTGATTAAGAGACTTTTTGGTGGACTTATTATACTTGCAGTCCTACTATCAATAACTTTTTTAGGACATCCATATTTAAGCTTGGGTGTTACTATATTCTCGATAATAGCAGTAAAAGAACTTATAAATGCCTTTAAAAATTTAGGCTTTAACACTCCTATTTTATTGACTATGGCCTTAGATTTATTACTTATGGTTGAAGCCTATTTTAACGATAAGAAGTATTCAATTATTTCTTTTGCTTTGCTTTTGATGTTGGTTTTTATATATATGATTTTTAATAAAAAATATGTATTTAGTGATTTTTTGCCAATGTTTTTTATCATTGCCTATGTTTCACTTTTAATGTCAAACATGATTAGGCTAAGAGATCCTAGATATATTTTTATGCTTTACATTATAGCTTGGGGCTCAGATACTTGTGCTTATCTTGTTGGTTCTATTTTTGGCAAACATAAGATAAGGTCAATTTCTCATATTTCACCAAATAAAACCGTGGAAGGATTTTTGGGTGGTATAGTTGGAGCAACTATTTTAAATTTATTTTATTCTAATATGATGAATATCAGCCACAATACTCTAATCATCATATTGTTTACAATAGTTTCTGCTATCCTATCACAAATTGGTGACTTGATAGCATCATATATTAAAAGGCAATGTAAAGTTAAGGATTTTGGGAATTTAATACCAGGTCACGGGGGCATATTAGATAGGTTTGATTCCATGCTTTTTGTAAGTCCAATTCTTTACTTGCTATCAATTTTATAGACTAAGGAGAAGAAAAGATGAAGTCAGTTATAATAGCTATTTTTATGTTTTTATTTTTGATTTTAATTCATGAATTTGGGCATTTTATCATAGCTAAGAAAAGTGGAATTAAGGTAAATGAGTTTGCTGTTGGCATGGGGCCAAGAATTTATTCAAAAAAAAAGGGTGAAACTACCTATTCTTTAAATTTACTTCCAATTGGTGGCTATTGTGCTATGGAAGGAGAAGAAGATGATTCTAATGATCCAAGATCCTTTAATAATTCGCCTGCCTTTGCAAGGTTTTTAACCATACTTGCAGGACCTTTGACCAATCTTATTTTTGCTGGATTAATTTTTGCTTTTATTATTGCAAATGTTGGTACTTCAACCAATAAAGTAGGAGGCTTTATGGAAAATTCTACAGCCTATCTTGCAGGAATAAGAGAAAATGATAGGATAATAAAAATAGGCAATAAGGATATAAAACACTTTGATCAGATTTCTTTAGCTCTTAATGACTTTTATAAGGATAAGAAAAATAAAAATGAAGAAATTCCAATAAGAGTTAGGAGAAAGGGTAAAGAAATTAATTATAAAGTTAAAGTGAAATTTGAAAATGGTAAAGCTTTTTTAGGTCTTTTTTCAAAACTTGAAAAAAAAGGCTTTGTCAAATCACTTGGCTTAGGTTTTTATGAAGTATGGAAAAATATCTTGGGTATATTTGGAGTTTTTGGGGCCTTATTCTCTGGAGCTATAGGATTTTCTGCACTATCAGGACCTGTTGGTGTGGTCAAAGAATTGGGCAACCAAGCAAATCAAGGGATTTTTAATTTGTTATATTTCTTTGCTTATATATCAGTAAATCTAGGATTTTTCAATCTTTTGCCTATACCGGCTTTGGATGGATCAAAGATTTTAACAAGTATTTATGAAATGATAACAAAAAAACCAGTAAATAGAAAAATAGAGCAAAAGGCTACTGTGGTCGGTTTTGTTTTACTTTTGGGACTTATTTTTGTAGTTACCATAAAAGACATAGTAAATCTAATATTATAGGAGGAAATTTTGAGAAAATTAACCAGAAAGATTTATGTAGGAGATGTTGCCATAGGAGGGGACTCTCCTATTTCTATCCAATCAATGACAACTTATCAAACATCAGATATTGATAAGGTTGTAGATCAAATAAATGCCTTAGAAAATTTAGGATGTGACATATCTAGATCTGCAATTAACACAGTAGAAGATGCAAAAGCTATAAGCCAGATTAAAAAAAGAACTAATATCCCCTTTGTAGCAGATATTCAATTTGACTATAAACTTGCACTTTTGGCTGTAGAAAATGGCTGTGATGCTTTAAGGATAAATCCAGGTAATATCGGTTCAAAAGATAAGGTAATCGAAGTTGTAAATAAGTGTAAAGAGAAAAATATTCCTATTAGAATAGGAGTAAATTCTGGTTCTGTTCATAAGTCAATGATAGAAAAATACCATGGGGTAAATGTAGATTCCTTAGTTTATTCGGCAATAGAAGAGGTAAAAACTTTGGAAGAATTAGACTTTTTTGACATAATAATTTCTGTAAAATCTTCAGATGTTAATACAATGATTGATTCTTATAGAAAACTTTCAAGCCTAGTTGATTATCCCCTACACTTGGGCGTTACAGAGGCAGGTCCTTTGTATACAGCTCTTGTTAAATCATCCATAGGACTTGGTTCTTTACTTAAAGATGGGATTGGAGATACAATAAGAGTTTCTATAACAGGAGATCCCTTGGAAGAAATCAAGGCAGGTAAAGCTATATTAAAAGCTTTAGGATTGAGAAGAGATGGAATTGATTTGATTTCTTGTCCAACTTGTTCAAGAACTACAGTAGATTTACCAAAAATTGCTCAGGAAGTTGAAAGAAAGATTGCAGGTATTAATAAAAACTTAAAAGTTGCAATTATGGGCTGTCCTGTAAATGGACCTGGAGAGGCAAAGGAAGCTGACTATGGCATAGCTTGTGCAAAAGGTTATGGCTTTTTATTTAAAAAAGGAAAAACTATTAGGAAAGTTGATGAAGATAAGATTGTAGATGAGTTAATAGGAACAATAATGAAGGATTGCTCAGATGAAAATTGACCTAAGTAAGCTTATAAAAATAAAAGAAAATACATTTTTTATAGAACAAGCCATATATAAAAAGAAAAGTAATTCTTTAAAGCTTTTTATAAATGGAGATAATAAGCTAAAAGAGGAAGATATAAGAAACTTGGAAGAATATTTTTCCTACACTAATCTTTCTATTAAGTTTATAAAAAATGATAAAGATGAAGAAGATATTTTGCCTGCTTATATGTCTTATGATTATCCACAAAATCAAAGTGCAGATGACCTTTATGATATGCAATATGGAAGGGTTAATGAAGATTTAAAGGAAAATGACTTTGTTAAAACAGAAAAAGAAGATCAGAGTTTAGAGAAAAAAGAAGATAAATTAGAAAAAGATTCGCATGTGTCTGAAATTTATGACAAGAAAAAAGTTGAACTTGAAAACATGATGGATGCTCTTAAAAATTCCAAGAAAAAAGAGACTAAGTCAAAAGAGACAGTAGAAGAAGGTCTAAATTATGGGAGAAAGATAAAAGCAGATCTAGTAGATATAGCTAGTCTTTATGATAAAAAAGGGATGACACTTTCCTTAATTGGTAGGGTCTATGGCCTTGATATATTTGAAACAAAGAGTGGATTTTTCATATATACTTTTGACTTGGAAGATAAGACTGATGCTGTATCCTGTAAAATGTTTATTAATCCAAAAAATAAGCAAAAAGTTTCAGGACTTAAAAATAAAATGGGAGTACAAGTAGAGGGAGTTTTAAATTACGATAATTACGCTCATGAGGATGTCTTTACTGTAAATTCTATAAGAGAGGCCAAACTATCTAAAAGACTTGATACTTATCCAGAAAAGAGAATAGAACTGGAAGTTCATACAAAGATGACCAACTTGGATGGTTTTGTAGATCCTAAAGAACTTTTAAATACTTTAAAAGAATGGGGCCATGACACAGTAGGTATAACAGATACTGCAACCTTGCAAGCTCTGCCTGATTTATATAATGATCTTACAGCAAATGACATCAAAATGCTTCTTGGGGCAGAATTACTCTTGGTTGATAGAGATTTAAGAATACTTACTAATTACACAGATAAGGAGATTGACCCAAATATAAAAACTTTAGAAGATAAGGATTATATAGTATTTGACTTGGAGACAACAGGCTTATCAGCCTATGATGATAAGATCACAGAAATAGGGGCAGTTAGGGTTTCCAAAGGTCAGATAGTAGAAGTATTTAATGAGCTGTTAAATCCTGAAAAATTCATACCAGAAAAAGTACAAGAAATCACAGGAATTACAAATGAAATGG
Source organism: Peptoniphilaceae bacterium (assembly GCA_028723425.1). Classification (GTDB taxonomy): domain Bacteria; phylum Bacillota; class Clostridia; order Tissierellales; family Peptoniphilaceae; genus Anaerococcus. The sequence continues at coordinate 27,795 of JAQYEZ010000040.1, forward strand.
TTGCAGGTAAGCCAACTATAGATGAAGTATTGCCAAGGTTTTTAGATTTTTCCAAAGATGCATTTTTTGTAGGACAAAATGCCGATTTTGATATAGGTTTTGTTAGGGAAAATTGCCTAAGATTGGGAATAGAATTTGAGCCAATTTATCTTGATACCTTGCCTATGGCAAGGGCAGTTTTCCCAGATATGGGAAGATTTTCACTAGATAAGCTTGCAAGAAAGTTAAATGTAGAGCTAATTAATCACCATAGGGCAAGTGATGATGCGACAGCCACTGCCAAAGTCTTTATTAAGTTGTATGAGATGATTTATGATGACCAAAAACTTGCTCTAAAGGATATAAATAAGCTTAAAACAGCCTGGCCTATAGGAAGACATGAAGAATTTTCATCTCTAATTTTTGCAAAAAACAAAACAGGTTTACAAAATCTTTATAGGATTATATCCGAAACTAGGATGAAATATTTTTATATGGAAGCCAAAACTCCCTTTGATTTGATAGAAAAATATAGGGATGGGATTATCTTGGGATCTGGTGGTCATGATGGTTTATTATTTAAGGCTATAAAAAATAATATGAAAGAAGCCTATATTGAAAAAATTGCATCTTTCTTTGATTTCTATCAAGTAGAACCACTTTCTATATTTGTTGATGAGATTAATCAAGGCAATTTTAGAAATTATGATCAAGTAAAAGAAATAAACAAAAAGATTGTAGAGCTTGGAAAAAAACATGGTAAATTAGTATGTGCTACTGGTGGAGTTCGATACTTAAATCCTGGTGATTATGAACTAAGAAATATCCTCCACAAGGGTCAATTTTTTAAATACCACGAGTATAATCCTCTTTATTATCTAAGAACAACCAATGAAATGCTAGAAGATTTTTCATATTTTGATGATCAAACAAAGTATGACTTGGTAATAAATAATCCAAAAAAACTTGCTGAAACAATAGAAAATATTAGACCGATACCAAACAAAACATTTCCTCCAAAAATAGATGGATCAGATAAAATGCTCACAGATGCTTGCTATACAAAGGCTAAGTCAATCTATGGAGATCCTTTGCCAGAAATTGTTGAAAAAAGATTAAAAAGAGAACTTGATTCTATTATAGGCAATGGCTATGCAGTTTTATATATAATAGCCAAAGAATTGGTAAGAAAATCAAATGAAGATGGATACTTGGTTGGATCAAGAGGATCTGTAGGATCTTCCTTTGCTGCTACTATGGCAGATATAACAGAGGTAAATCCTTTAGTTGCTCACTATGTTTGCCCAGAATGCAAATACTCAGAATTTATTACAGACGGTTCAGTTTCTGCTGGTATAGACCTTCCTGATAAGAAATGTCCCAAATGTGGTCATCAATTAAATAAGGATGGACACACTATACCTTTTGAGGTTTTCCTAGGCTTTGAAGGGGACAAAGAACCTGATATAGACTTAAACTTTGCTGGAGAATATCAACCAACTATTCACAAGTACACAGAAGAATTCTTTGGTAAGGGAAAAGTGTTTAGAGCTGGAACGATCGGAACAATTAAGGATAATACAGCATTTGGTTATATAAAAAAATATGCAGAAGATCAAAATTTGACCTTGACCAACGCTCAAATTAGAAAATATCAAAGGGGCCTATTAGATGTAAAAAGAACCACTGGTCAACATCCGGGTGGGTTAATGGTTGTACCAAGAGATAATGATATAACAGAGTTTTCTCCTGTCCAATATCCGGCAGACGATCCTAGGGGAGATATAAAAACAACTCATTTTACCTATAACATGATGCATGGAGTTATCTTAAAACTTGATCTTTTGGGCCATGATGTTCCTACAATTATTAGAGCCTTGCAAGATTTGACAGGAACAGATCCCTTAAAGATTAAAATGGATGATCAAAAGGTAATGTCAATCTTCTCATCAACTCAGGCCCTTAATATTAAACATGACTTTTCCAATAACGAAATTGGAACCTTGGGTATACCAGAATTTGGGACGTCTTTTGTTCGCTCCATGTTAAAGGACACCTACCCAAAGAAGTTTTCTGAAATGACAAGAATTTCTGGTCTTTCCCATGGTACAGATGTTTGGCTAAACAATGCCCAAGACCTAGTTACATCAAAGACTGCAGACTTTGACCAAATCATTTCAACAAGAGATGATATTATGAACTATTTGATTAATATGGGTCTTGATAAGAAAAAATCATTCCAAATCATGGAAAAAGTTAGAAAAGGAAAAAGTCTAGACCAAGAAACTATAGCCTACATGAGAGAAAATAATGTGCCAGAATGGTATATAGAATCTTGTTTAAAGATTAAATATCTTTTCCCTAAGGCTCATGCTGTAGCATATTGTCTAATGTCTTATAGAATTGCCTACTATAAGGTTTACTATCCTCAAGCATTTTATGCAACTTATTACACTACAAAACTTAATGATTTCCAATATTCAACCATTATTAACGGCTTAAAAGCTATCCAATATTCATTGGAAGAATTAAATAGCCAAGCAAATCTATCTCAAAGAGATAAAAATATTAGGTCACTTTTAGAGGTTGCAGAAGAAATGGAAGCAAGAGATATACATTTGGAAAAAGCTGATCTTTATGCCTCTCATCCTACAAAATTTTTAGTAAAAGATAAAAATGTACTTCCTCCTTTGGCAGCTGTGGATGATGTATCAGAGGCTATGGCTATTGATATAGGAAAAGAGAGAGAAAAAGGAGAGTTTATTTCGCTTGAAGATCTAAAAGCGAGGACTTGCCTTAATAAAAATGCTCTAGCTTCCTTAAAAAGATTGGGCATAGTAGATGGAATCCAAGAAGAAAATCAAATGTCTCTTTTTGATTTATAATAAAGAGGCAAAAGGACTCTTATGATTTTTTCTAAGGATTAATTCCAGTCTTTTAGGTAAGCAAACCTTGATATAAATTTGATAAAATAGTATAATAAATATAAATTCGAGTGGAAATTTTCCACTCTTTTATTTTTGTAAGGTCAAAATGTGAGAAATGGGGTGAAGTTATGGATTTAATTACTAAATTAAAGAATGAATTTGGCAAAGATATAGAAGATTTAGGCTATGAGCTAGTTGATGTTGAGTTTGTATCAGAAAATGGAGAAAGATTTCTTAGGTTTTATATCTATAAGGAAGATGGAATAGATGTTACAGACTGTGAGAAAGTTTCTGAATTTTTGGATAAAAAGCTTGATCAACTTGATTTGATTAACAAATCATATTATTTGGAAGTATCTTCGCCTGACTTATCAAGACCTCTAAAAACTGACAGAGACCTTGAAAGAAACAAAGATGAATTACTTGAAATAAGGCTAATAAATGGTGAAGTGTTTATTGGAAAGATTAAAGAAATCGGAGAAAAAGATCTAGTATTTAGGCTAGAAAATAATGAAGAAAGACTTGTAAAAAAAGATGATATTAAGACTATCAAAATTGAGATAGTTTTCTAGGGGGAGTGATGAACAAAGAATTTATAGTTGCCTTAGAAGAACTAGAGAAGTCTAAAAGTGTTAGCAAGGAAGTTATTTTAGAAGCTCTAGAAAAAGCTTTGGTTAAATCTTATCAAAAAAATTACGATAATAATGAAAATGTTGATGTTAATATAAACCAAGATAGTGGAGAAATTGAGGTCTATTCTTTAAAAACTGTTGTTGATGAAGTTTTAGACCCTATAAAAGAAATACTAGTCCAAGATGCTTGTAAAATTGATTCAAAGCTTAATGTTGGCGATATATGTAGGGTAAAGATTGCTCCTAAAAACTTTGGTAGAGTTGCAGCTCAAACTGCTAGAAATATAGTAATCCAAAAAATAAGGGATGCTCAAAGAGATTCTATTTATGGTGAATACTTAGATAGGATAAATGAGATCATTACTGGAACTGTTCAAAGAAGTGATAAATACAATATATATGTGAATCTTGATAAAATTGAGGGCATTATACCACTTAAAGAACAAGTAAAAAACGAAACTTATCAAGTAAATGAAAGAATTAAAGTTTTGATTAAAGATGTAAAAAATACTACAAAGGAACCGCAAGTAATTCTTTCTAGAGCAAATGAAAATTTGGTTGTAAGACTTTTTGAACTTGAAGTGCCTGAAATTACTAATGGTTTGATAGAAATCTATGCTATAGCAAGAGAAGCAGGTTCTAGGACAAAGATGGCAGTATTTTCTAATGATGAAGAAATTGATAGCGTTGGAGCTTGTATTGGTTTTAAGGGTGCTAGGGTAAATTCTATTGTTGAAGAATTACATGGAGAAAAAATAGATATAATAAATTATGATAAAGATATCAAAACTTATATTTCAAATGCCCTTTCTCCAGCAGAGATTATAGATACACTTGTTAATGAGGATAAAAAACAGTCCTTGGTAGTTGTAAGAAATGATCAATTATCCTTGGCTATAGGCAAGGAAGGACAAAACGCTAGACTTGCAGCAAGACTAACTGGTTGGAAGATAGATATAAAAAGTGAGGGAGAATATCAAAGCCTTAGCCAAGAAGAAATTGATGAAATTCTTGGCTTAAATGAAGATGAAAAAACAGAAGAATTATTAGCAGAGGATAAGCAAAATCTAGAAAATATAATAGATGAAAATGAAGAAGTAGAAGTAACTGCTGATACAGATGATGATTTTTACGATTTAGAAGAAGAAGATAGAAAATCAAATAATTATGAAGACTAAAAAAATTCCACAAAGAAAATGCGTTGTTTGTGGACAAGTAAAAGATAAAAATGACCTTTTAAGAATTGTTAATAACAAAGAAGAAGGCATAGTTGTTGATGAAAGTGGAAGAAAAAACGGCAGAGGAGCCTACATTTGCAAATCAAGCCAATGTATAGAGAAAGCAAAGAAAACAAATAAGCTAGCAAAAGTTTTTAAAACTGAGGTTAATAATGATCTTTATGAGGAGATTAGTGCTTATGAAATAAAATGAGGTGATTAGATGGCTAAAAAAGTTAGAATTTATGAATTAGCAAAAGAATACAATATGCCAGCGAAGGAAATGGTAACAAAACTTAAAGATGAATTTGGTTTGGATATAAAGTCCCACATGTCAGTTTTATCAGGGGAAGATCTTGAACTTGTAGCTTCTTATTTTAAAGAAGATAACAAGAAAGAAAAGAAAGCACAAGATAAAAAAGATAATAAAAAGAAAAATAATAAAGCTTTTAACAATTTCAAGGATGAAGAAGACGATAGCCCTTCACAAAAGCAAAGAAAGAAAAAGAAGAATAGAAAAGCAAAGAAAAATAAGGGCAAGAAAACCACAAAATTAGATAATCATTCAGAAGCAAAAAAAGATGGGGTAATTTTTATACCAGAAACTACATCTGTCAAAGCCTTTGCTGATAAAATTGGTGAAAATTCTAACATGGTTATAGGTAAATTGATTCAATTAGGAGTAATGGCAGGTCTTAACGATCAAATTAGCTTTGATCAAGCTGAACTTATTGCCTTGGAATTTGACAAGGAAATTACTTTGGAAGAAAAAATCGATGAAGCACAAATGCAAGCCAAAGACCTTGATTATGAAGATAAAGAAGAAGATTTAATAGTAAGACCACCAGTAGTTTCCGTTATGGGCCATGTTGACCACGGTAAAACATCTATCCTTGATGCGATTAGAAATACAAATGTTACAAGTGGTGAAGCAGGAGGTATTACCCAACATATAGGGGCTTCAACCGTAGAAATTAACGGCAAGACTATTGTATTCTTAGATACACCTGGTCATGAAGCCTTCACACAAATGAGAATGAGAGGAGCCCAATCAACAGATATTGCTATTTTAGTAGTTGCTGCTGATGATGGGGTTATGCCTCAAACGGTAGAAGCTATAAACCATGCCAAAGCTGCAGGAATCCCAATTCTTGTTGCCATAAACAAAATGGATAAGGAAGGTGCAGATCCAAACAAGGTAAAACAAGAATTAATGCAATATAAACTTGTAGCAGAAGAATGGGGTGGAGATACAATAATGGTAGAAGTTTCTGCTCATACTGGTCAAGGTATAGAAGAACTTTTAGAAATGGTCCTCCTAATAGCAGAAATGCAAGAATTAAAAGCTAATCCTAATAGGGCTGCTGTAGGTCTTATTATAGAAGCCCAACTTGATAAATCAAGAGGACCAATTGCAACAGTTTTAGTACAAAAAGGAACTCTACATGCTTCAGATTATGTTGTAACAGGATCAACATCAGGTAGGATAAGAGCAATGTTTAATTCAAAAGGAGAACCAATAGATAAGGTAACTCCATCAATGCCTGCACAAATCTTGGGCTTATCTGATGTAGCTGAAGCAGGAGATAAGATATATGTTGTTGATGATGAAAAAACTGCTAGAGAATACGCTGACCGTGCTAGAGAACAAAAAAGAGAAGAAAGACTTATCCAACAATCAAACACAAATCTAGAATCCATGTATTCTGACATACAAGAAGGCGACTTAAAAGAGTTAAACATTATTGTTAAGACAGATGTTAAGGGTACTGTTGATGCTGTATCAAGCTCATTTATAGAACTTTCAAATGAAGAAGTAAAGGTTAATGTCATAGCAGGATCTGTTGGTGGAATTACAGAATCAGATGTACTTTTAGCCCAAGCTTCAAATGCCATCATTATAGGATTTAATGTAAGACCAACCCAAGGGGCTTTACAAATGGCAGAAGAAAATAAAATAGAAATCAGAACCTATTCTGTTATATATGAAGCTATAGAAGATGTAGAAAAAGCTCTAAAAGGTATGCTAGATCCAGAATTTAAAGAAAAAGTTTGGGGAAGAGCTAGAGTTCAACAAACATTTAAGGTGCCAGGGGCAGGAACTATAGCAGGAGTACTTGTGACCAATGGTTCTATTCCAAAAAAGGCAAATATAAGACTTCTAAGGGACAATGTGGTTATATTTGATGGTCCTATAGCATCAATGAAGAGATTTAAAGATGATGCCAAAGAACTAAACAATGGTTATGAAGGCGGAATAGGTCTTGAAAGATTTAACGACATTAAAGAAGGCGATGATATGGAAGCCTATGAAATGATTGAGGTTGAAAGAGACTAATGGATAAAAGAAGAACAGCTAGAATATCAGCACAAATGCAAAAAGAGCTCTCAAAAATTCTTAGAGATGATTTAAATGACCCAAGGCTAACCGATGATGTTCTAGTATCTATAACAGAAGTAGAGGTAACAAATGATTTATCCTATGCCGATATTTTTGTATCAGTTTTAGGAGATAGCACTAAACAAAAAGCAGTATTTGACGCCCTTGAACAAGCTAAAGGCTATATCAAACTTCTTATTGGAGAAAGGATGCGTTTAAGATTAATGCCAGAGTTTAGGTTCAAAGAAGACATATCTATAAAAAGAGGTGTCTATATGGATAAGCTTATCAAAGAAACAATAGAAAAAGACAAAAGGAATCATATTGATGATGAGAATTGAGCAAGAAAAAATCGATCTTTTTAAAAAGATGATTGATCAAAGTGAAAGAATATTGATTTCTGCACATGTCAATCCAGATGGAGATGCCCTTGGGTCATCTCTATCTTTACGCAGATCTTTGGCACTATATGGTAAAAAAGTTGATGTTATAAAAATATCTGAAATTGATGATTATTTAAATTTCCTACCAGATTTAAATTATTACAAAGATTTAGATGAGGATAATTACGATTTATTTATCACCCTTGACTGCTCGGAGATTGATAGATTAGGTAAAGCAGTAGATATTTTTAAGAAAACTCCTAAAACTATAGTAGTAGATCACCATGTTGGAGGAAAAATATCTTGTGATTTAAATATTATAGAAAATAAGTCTCCTGCAACTTGTGAGCTTATATTTGAAATAATAGAAAGATTAAATTTACCTATGGATCAAACTATTGCTTATCTTTTATATACTGGAATAGTTACAGATACGGGTAGATTTATGTACGAAAATGTTTCGAAACAAACTTTTGATGTGGCTGGAAAGCTTTTGGAATATGGGGCAGATTTCCAAGATATATACAAAAATCTTTATCAAAACAAGGAAATATCTAAGATGAAATTTGAAACAGAAATTTTATCAAAAGTGAATTTCTTTGATAACAAGGCTTATGTTGGTATAAGAAAGGCTGATGTTGAAAAATATGGACTTCAAATAGGAGATAGCGAGTCTATAGTTAATATGCTTAGAGATTTAAAAGGAGTAGAGCTTAGTTGTATATTAAAAGAGAATGGTCCTAATGAATACAAGGTTAGTCTTAGGAGCAAGGATTATATAGATGTTTCAAAAGTTGCAAGGGAAAATGGTGGCGGGGGTCATATAAGAGCCTCTGGCTTTTCTATGTTTGATGAGAGTTTTGAAAAAGCAGAGCTTAGGCTTTTAGAAATTCTTAAGGATATGGGCTAATGACAAGTGGAATTCTAAATATCAATAAAGAAAAAGGAATATCTTCCCAAAAATGTGTCTACCTAGTAAAAAAAACTTTGGGCATAAAAAAAGTTGGCCATACAGGAACCTTGGATCTTGAAGCGAGCGGAGTTTTGCCGGTGGTTATTGGCAAGGCTACAAGGCTTAGCCCCTATATAATGGATGAAGAAAAAGAATATATATGCGAGGCTATTTTTGGTAAAAGAACTGATACTTTGGACTTTGCAGGTAAGTTTATAGACCAAAGCCATAAAACTTTCGAAAAAGATGAGCTTTTAAAAATTCTTGATGAGTTTAAGGGAGAGATAGTCCAAATTCCACCCATGTATTCGGCTTTAAAACATAAGGGAAAAAAGCTTTATGAACTTGCTAGAGATGGTATAGAAATTGAAAGAAAAGAAAGGAAAGTCAATATTTATAGGTTGGAGCTTATTGATTTTTCTTTTCCTAAAGCAATATTTAGAGTTAAATGTTCAAAGGGGACTTATATTAGAACTTTGATAGATGATATAGGTTTGAGGATGGGAACTTTCGCCTATGTCAATAATCTTACAAGATCACAAGTTGGAGTTTTTAGGATAGAAGATTCAATTAAAAGCCAGGATTTAGAAAAACTTGGTAGAGATTACTTATTAAGAAAAATGTACCCAAGTGATTTTCCCCTTACTTTTTTACCTAGCATTAATTTGGACAAAGCCTATTTTAAACAAGCTATAAATGGCATGACTATGGTTGTAGATAAGTTTAGTTTAAAAAATCCAGTTAAGGTTTATTGTGGTGGAGAATTTATTGGACTTGGAAATTCTATTAAAAATGGAGAAAAGAAACTATTAAAAATGGAGAAAGTTTTTTATGACAAATAATATAAGAATTTTTGATTTAGATAAAAACGAAATAGATATTCATCCCAAAACTGTTTCTTTGGGCAATTTTGATGGAATCCACAAGGGTCACAGAAAATTAATGAAAAAGAATATAGAGCTTTCAAATCAATATGATCTAACTCCATCGGTTTTACTTTTTAAGGAAAATACAAAAAATATTTTAAATGGTGAAAGAGAATACCTAACATCTTTGGAAGATAAGATAGAAATTTTAGCAGACTTGGGAATTAAATGTTTCTGTCTTTTGGACTTTAATGAGAAATTTAAGAATCTGTCTCCAGAAGATTTTATAGAAAAAATACTCTATGAAAAACTAAATGCTAAGTATGTAATTATTGGTGATAATTATTTCTTTGGTAAGGGGGCAATAGGTGATAAAAACACCCTAAAAGCTCATGAAGATGAATATGATTATAAAACATATGTTGTAGACTTTGAGATGGATGAAGATAGGATAATTAATTCTACAGATATCAGAAAGATGATTAGAAAAGGAGATTTAGCAAAGGCTAATAGAGAACTAGAAAGACCCTATAGGATGAAAGGGACTATAGTTAAGGGAAAGCAAAGAGGAAGATTATTAAATTTTCCAACTGCAAATCTAAATCCAAATTTCAAATATGTAAGTCCAAAGTTTGGGGTTTATTTTAGCAAAGTTTATCTAGACAATAATACTTACTTTGCCCTAACTGATGTTGGAACAAATCCTACCTTTGAAAATGAAAAAATAAAGATTGAAACCTATATACTAGATTTTTCAGAAGATGTCTATGGCAAAGAAATGACCATTGAGTATTTGGAATATTTAAGACCTGACTACAAGTTTGACTCAAAAGATGGTCTTATAGAGCAAATGAATGAGGATAAAAAGCTAGCCTATAGGCTAAAAGAAAAATATAAAAAAGCTTAAATTGGTTTACACGAAAGAATTTTTTTGATATAATTTCATTAATGCCTTTACTATGGTTGTAGGTTCCTCGACTTAGCCTTGGTAATGGTGGATTAATTTTAGGAGGAAATAATAATGTTAACAAAAGACAAAAAACAAGCAATTATTAAAGAGTTCCAATTAGATGAAAAAGATACTGGTTCACCAGAAGTACAAATCGCTATTCTTACAGAAAGAATTAAAGAACTTACAGAACACTTAAAAGTAAATAAAAAAGACCACTCTTCTAGAAGAGGACTTTATAAAATGATTAGACGTAGAAGAGGACTTCTAAACTATTTAAAAGATAGAGACATCGAAAGATATCGTCAAATCATCGAAAAAACTGGAATAAGAGGATAATAATTGACGGGGTATACCCGTCTTTTTTATAAGAAAAAAATAGGAGACATAATGGAAAAAACTTATAAATACAAGTCACAATCGGGATATGACCTTAATATAACTATAGGTAAGGTTGCAGAACAAACCAACGGAGAATGTTTGATTAGGTCAGGAGATACTATTTTACTTGTAACTGCTGTTGCAAGTGAGAAACCAAGAGAAGGAATTGATTTTTTCCCACTTCTCTGTGACTACCAAGAAAAACTATATGCAGTAGGAAAAATTCCTGGTGGTTTTATCAAAAGAGAGGGAAAGGCATCAGACCATGCTACTTTAATAGCAAGACAAATGGATAGACCTCTAAGACCTCTATTTCCAGAAAACTACTACAATGATGTTCAAATAGTTGCAACTACCCTATCTGTAGATGATGACAATCAACCAGATTGTCTAACAACTATAGGGGCTTCAATTGCACTTGGTATATCAGATATTCCTTTTTCTGGACCAGTTGGAGCTGTATCAATAGGAAAGGTTGCTGGTGAGCTTATAGTAAATCCAAATTTTGAACAAAGAAAAAATTCTGATCTTGACCTAACCGTTGCAGGAACTTTCGATGCTATTAACATGGTAGAAGCTGGAGCAAATGAACTTTCTGAAGAAGAAATGCTTGAGGCTATGCTTTTAGCCCATGATGAAATTAAAGAAATTACTAGATTTATCCAAACTATTATAGATGATATTGGCAAAGATAAGCAACTTGTAGAAGAAGTAGAAGAAACAGAACTACAAAAAAAGATTATTGAAAAATATTCACAAGATATAAAAAATTCTATTAGAACAACTGACAAGGTTGAAAGAGAAGATAATATCAATAGGATAGAAGAAACTTGCAAAGAAGAATTCTTGGAAGAGTATCCAGAAAGTAGCGATGAAATCCACAGAACTATAGATAATATCATGAAAAAAGAAGTAAGAAGAATGATATCTATAGATAAGATAAGACCTGATGGACGTCAAATGCAAGAAATAAGACCGCTATCAGCAGAAGTTGGTTTATTACCAAGAGCTCACGGTTCAGGACTTTTCAAGAGAGGACAAACTCAAGTTTTATCAGTAGTAACTCTAGGCTCCCCAGGTGAAGAACAAGTTATCGATTCTATGAATAGACATGAAATTACTAAAAGATATATTCACCAATATAATTTTCCACCTTTCTGCGTTGGAGATATAAAACCTTTAAGGGCACCTGGTAGAAGGGAAATAGGTCATGGACATTTGGCAGAAAGGGCTCTAATTCCAGTATTGCCAACTAGAGAAGAATTTCCTTATACAATAAGAGTAGTATCTGAGGTATTATCTTCAAATGGTTCAAGTTCACAAGCTTCAATTTGTGGATCAACACTTTCGCTAATGGATGCTGGAGTTCCAATTAAAAAACCAGTTGCAGGTATTGCTATGGGCCTTATCAAAGAAGAAGATTCTATTTCAATCCTTACCGATATCCAAGGCTTGGAAGATCATTTGGGAGATATGGACTTTAAGGTCGCAGGAACTAGAGATGGTATCACTGCTTTACAAATGGATATGAAAATTGCAGGTATCACTAGAGAAGTTCTTGAAGTATCCTTAGAAAATGCAAAAATTGCAAGGATGCAAATTCTAGATGTTATCGAAGGTGCTATAAAAGAACCTAGAAAAGAAATTTCTAAATATGCGCCAAGAATTTTTGCTATAGATATTGACCCAGAGAAAGTTAGGGATGTAATTGGTTCAGGTGGAAAAACAATCAATAAGATAATTGATGCAACAGGTGTAAAAATTGAAACAGAAGATAATGGACACATTACTGTAGCAAGTGAAGATGGCCAAAGCGGAAAAAAAGCTATAGAAATGATTAAGGGTATAGTAACAGATCCAAAACCAGGAGATGTATATACAGGTACAGTTACAAGAATTATGAACTTCGGAGCTTTTGTAGAAATAGCTATTGGCAAAGAAGGACTTTTACACATTTCTCAAATTGATATAAAAAGAACAGAGAAAGTTGAAGATGCTTTAAAAGTTGGAGATCAAGTAAAAGTTAAGGTTACAGAAATTGATAGACAAGGAAGAATAAACCTTTCAAGAAAAGCTCTTTTGATAGAAGAAGCTAAAAAAGGAAGTTCTAACAATAACTAAAATTTTAGATAAAGAGGCTGCCTTTATGGCAGTTTATTTATTTTAGCCGATGTTATATAATTTATACATAAGATTAAGAAGATAATAAAGAGCATAGATAAATAATTTATGCTTTAGTTGATAAGATTAATAATAATTAATCTATAAGGGATTATGGGTTACCTTTAAAAACCTAAATATATTTAATAAGGAGATTTATGGCAAATACAGGCAGAAAAAGAAAGTCCAAGAGCTCTTTTACTAAAAGTTTTACAAAAAATAAAACTAATAAAAAATTTAATAAAAAATCTCTAGATCTTCTTATCATGGCTTTATCTCTATTAAGTCTGGTATTTTTGATATTTTCAAATACAGGATCTTTGGGAAAAATCATAACTACTAGTTTTACTAGAGCCTTTGGTTTACTAGCTTTCATAATACCCATAGTGATTTTTGTAAGTTTTTTATTTTCTTATTTGGATAAGTATATTAAAAACCTAAAATCATTTGTCCTATTATATTTAATAGTACTTATTACAATGGCTATATTAGCCGCTCCTTACCTTAGAAATAATTTGGATTTAAGTCTAAAAGCTATCGAAACAACAAGTTTTACATCTGGTGGAAGGCTTGGACTTATTATTGGATTTTACTTAATAGGCCTAATAGGAAGTGTTGGGATGTGGGTTTTATATATAGCCTTATGGATAGGATTTTTGATAGGATTAAGTCCAATTTCCTATAAGGAATTTTTTATCTTGCTTAAAAATATATTGCTAAAGCTATTTACAAGCCTTGGTCTTTTTATAAAATCAATTAAAGAAAAAAAAGAAAAATCAAGAAAAAAGAAAAGAATAATTGAAAAAAAAGAAGATAAGGGCAAGGAAGAAAAAAGCATCTATGAAAGATACGATGCTATTTCCGATGATAAACAAACTTTAGAAGAAAATAGGTTAAATGATGCAGAAATAAAGGATTATAAAACTAAACAAGTAGAATTTTCAGACTTTGATCAGTCATTTAAAAAAGAATTTTCAAACTATAATTATCCATCAATAGATTTATTGCAGGATACTGAAAAAAATCACAAGATTGATAATAAAGATATAAAAAATAAGGCAAGGATGATAGAAGAAACTCTAAAATCATTTGGTATAGGAGGTAGGGTTGTACAAATTAATGTAGGTCCTACAGTAACTTGCTATGAATTAAAACCTGATAGGGGAGTCAAAGTATCTAGGATTTTAAATCTTTCAGATGATTTATCTTTGGCCCTTGCCACTAGCGAAATAAGGATAGAGGCTCCAATTCCTGGTAAATCTCATGTTGGTATAGAAGTATCCAATTCTAATAAGGAAATAGTTGGCTTTAAGGATATGATTAGTTCAGATGAATTTGTTAATTCAAAGTATCAAATTCCTTTTGCCATAGGCAAATCTATTTCAGGAACTCCAGTAGTAACTGGTATAGAAAAAATGCCCCATCTTTTGGTTTCAGGAGCAACAGGTTCGGGTAAGTCTGTTTGTATAAATACCATAATCATGTCTGTTTTATACAAACATGCCCCAGATGAGGTTAAACTTTTGATGATTGATCCTAAGGTTGTTGAACTTTCTATCTATAATGGTATACCACATCTTATTATGCCAGTTATAACTGATCCCAAAAAAGCATCATCATCCTTGTATTGGGCTATAAAAGAAATGGAAAGGCGATACAAGCTATTTGAAGAAACGCATGTAAGGGACATTTCATCTTATAGACAAATGCAGGTGATGGATGATACTATAGAGAAACTTCCTTATATAATAATTATTATTGATGAGTTATCAGACCTTATGATGACAGCTGCAGGTGAAGTTGAAGATTATATTACAAGACTTGCTCAAAAATCTAGAGCTTGTGGTATTCACTTAATAATTGCAACACAAAGACCTACTGTTGATGTAATCACAGGAACAATCAAGGCAAATATACCATCAAGGATAGCTTTTGCTGTTTCAAGTCAAATAGATTCAAGGACAATCCTTGATATGGCTGGAGCAGAAAAACTTTTGGGCAAGGGAGATATGCTTTTTGCACCATCCGATGCAATGAAGCCAACTAGAATTCAGGGAGCCTTTGTAAGCGATGGTGAAGTATTAAGGGTTGTAGAATCTATTAAAGAAGTTCATAAATCAGAGTATAATGAAGATGCTATAGAAATTGTAGAAGAAAAAAATCAACCTGTAGAAAATCTAGATGAAGATGAACTTTTACCTGAAGCTATAGAAATTATAGTAAATGAACAAACAGCATCCGTATCACTCTTGCAAAGAAAGCTTAAAATCGGTTATGCTAGAGCTGGAAGGATAATAGATCAACTTGAACAAAGGGGTCTGGTAGGAGGATATGAAGGTAGCAAACCAAGAAAAGTATTGGTAGATAGAACATATTTAGAGGGAGAATAATATGAATATTGCTAACAAAGTAACAACAGTAAGAATGATTTTGGTACCAGTTTTTGTAGTCTTATATTATATATATGGGACAAATTACAATATAGCAGCTATAGTCTTTGCAATAGCAGCTTTGACAGATGCTTTGGATGGTCATTTGGCAAGAAGCAGAAATTTAGTAACTACTTTTGGAAAATTTGCAGATCCATTAGTAGATAAAGTACTTACTATGGCAGCTTTCATAGTTTTGACACAATCACAAATAATACCAGCTTGGGCTGTAATAATTATCATTGCAAGAGAATTGATTATAACAGGCTTTAGAACTATAGCTCAGATGAGAAATATCACCATAGCAGCTAGCAAGGGTGGAAAACTTAAAACACTTAGCCAATGCTTTGCTATAGTATTTTTGCTTATTAACAATCAAGCTTTCAATAAAATTGGTATAGTAATTTTCTATATAGCTGTAGTTTTGACAATTTATTCAGGCTGGGACTATCTTTATAAAAATAGGCAAGTGTTAGACTTAGATAATATTTAAAGTAAAAGAGAAAAAGAGGTAAAAATGGATAAAGAAAAACAAAAAGCCTTAGATTTGGCCTTTAAAAATATAGAAAAAAAATATGGCAAGGGCGCTATTATGAAGATGGGAGAAGCGCCAAAGGTTGATGTATCAGTTATTCCAACAGGAGCTATAAATCTTGACCTAGCCCTTGGAGTAGGAGGACTTCCTAGGGGAAGAGTAATAGAAATCTTTGGACCTGAATCATCAGGAAAAACAACCCTAACTCTTCATTGTATAGCAGAAGACCAAAAACTTGGCAATACATGTGCCTTTATAGATGCAGAACATGCCTTAGATGCAGAATATGCCAAAAGATTGGGCGTAGATATAGATGAGCTTATCTTATCTCAACCAGATACCGGCGAACAAGCTTTAGATATAGCTGAGTCCTTGGTTAGATCTAATGCTATAGATTTAGTAGTCATAGACTCTGTTGCGGCCCTAGTTCCTAGAGCAGAAATCGAGGGTGAAATGGGAGATAGCCATATGGGACTTCAAGCTAGGCTTATGAGTCAAGCTTTGAGAAGACTAACTGGTATAATTTCAAAAACAAACTGCACGGTTATCTTTATAAACCAATTAAGAGAAAAAATAGGAGTAATGTTTGGTAATCCAGAAACTACAACAGGTGGTAGGGCTCTAAAATTCTATTCATCAGTTAGACTAGATATTAGAAGGATAAAAACTATCCAAGATAAGGATCAAATGGTTGGTAATAGAACTAGGGTTAAGGTTGTAAAAAACAAGGTTGCCCCACCATTTAAAGTAGTAGAGTTTGATATTATGTATGGCACCGGAATTTCAAAATCTGGTGTAATACTAGATACAGCTGTAGATATGGATATAGTTGATAAGGCTGGTTCATGGTTTTCTTACAAGAATGAAAAACTTGGCCAAGGTAGGGAAAATGTAAAAAAATATCTTGAAGAAAATGAAGATGTTATGAATGAAATCGAAGCAGAAATAAGAAGTTCTGTAAATACAAACATAGGTTCACATAGCAGTGAAGATACAGATGAAGATAAGTCTAGTGAGGATGATAACGAATCATTAGATATATAAGTAAAGGGAAGGCTAAAAATAGTCTTCCTTTTTAAAATTAGATAAATGATAATTGGCTAGTATCTTTGTTGGAAAGCTTTGAAAGTGAGATTCCTATAAGCCTTAAAGATTTTTTATCAAAAATTTCATTAAAGAGATTTTTTGCAACAGAGCTTATATCACAAGCCTTATATAAGGGTTCTTGCAAGGTTAGGCTTTTGGTATGACTTGAAAAATCATCATATTTTATCTTTATATTGACAGTTCTCGCTTGGATGTTTTTTGCCTTCAAATCTTCTTCCAAATCTATGGCAAGATCATCCAGATAAGCAAATAATATTTCTTTATCCTTGGTGTTTTCCTTAAAGGTAGTTTCTCTTGCTATTGATTTTCTATTTTGTCGAGGCTTAACTTTTCTTTTGTCAACTCCTCTAATAACTTGATATATATAGCTACCATTTTTGCCAAATCTTTCTTCCAAAAAGTCCTTATCAAGTTTTAACAAATCAGAAATCTTATATATACCAAAAGACTCTAAGTCTAGGCAAGTTTTTTTACCAAGCCCATGGACTTTACTTATGGGTAGATTAGGCAGAATTTTATCCAAATCTTGCCTTTTAATTTCTTTTATGCCCCTAGGTTTGTTCCAATCCGAACCAAGTTTTGCCAAAAATTTATTATAAGATATGCCTATAGAAATTCCTATGCCTGTCTTTTTTAAAACTTCTTGTTGTAAATTTTGGGCAAGCTTATAGGGATTATCAATTGAGTTTATTTCTATATAAGCCTCATCTATAGAAACTTGTTCAAAAACCCTTGCATAAGTTTTTACTATAGCAAAAATCTCCCTAGATTTTTTTATATAGTACTTTCTATCAACAGGAACAATAATAAGGTCTCTACATTTTTCTTTGGCCATAAAAACTGGCATTGCAGAACAAATTCCAAACTTTCTAGCCTTATAATTGGCAGTAGTAATTATTGATTTATTACTAAGCCCACCAACAGCCATGGGATGAGCTTTTAAATGAGGATTTCTTAATTCTTCACAAGATGCATAAAAAGCATCACAATCTATATGCATAATATTATTAATCATCTCTTATCACCGCAATTATTATACCATTTCAAATTTTATATGCTTTTAAGAAATAAAGGCAAGTAGGTAAAATCTAGTAAAATCTTATTATAAGATAGCTAAATTAATAGCTATATAAGCAAAGTTTTGTTATAATATCAATAGGTGATTATATGAGAATTGATAAATTTTTGAAAAATTCTAGAATTATTAAAAGAAGACAACTTGCTAAAGAAGCTTGTGAAAAAGGCAGGGTCTTTCTTAATGGAAAGCTTGCAAAACCTAGTTTTGAAGTGAAAGTAAATGACGAAATTGAAGTTGTTTTTGGTAAAAGTAATCTCAAAGTTAGGGTACTAAACCTTCTTGAAGGGTCAAAAAAAGCAAATGCAGAACAAATGTATGAGGTTATAAATGAATAAGAATCAAAAGTATTTAAGAAATCGTAAAAAAAATAATAGGAAATACCTTATTTCTCTTGTCATTCTTATCACCATAGCTTTTTTTGGTTTTAAAAAGATGAATCAAGCTATCCATGAACAAATTTCTATCTTAAATCAGCAAATTAAAGAAAAAAACTCTCAAATAGAAAATGTCAAAGTAGATATAGCTGGATTAAAATCTGATTATGAAATGAGAAATTCAGATGAATTTAAGGAAAAGATAGCTAGAGAAAGACTTGGCATGGTAAAAAAAGATGAGTATGTTTACAAAGACGGAAATAATAAATAGATTAAAAAATGATATTATAGACTATAAGCTTATTAGTCCCAAAGATACTATTATTATTGGAGCAAGTGGAGGACCTGATAGTCAGTTTATGATTTATGCACTTAGAGAAGTTCAAGCTTATTTTGATTTTGATATTGTCTTAGTGCATTTAAACCATTTACATAGAAAAGATGCAATTGATGATGAAAACTTGGTTATAGAAACTGCTAAAACTTTGGGCTATACTTATTTTGTAGAAAGAAAGTCTATGGATGATTTTGCAAAAAAAGAAAAGCTATCACCTGAAGATGCAGGTAGAAGACTTAGGTACGATCTTTTTAGAAGGATTTGTAAAACTTATCCTAAGGCAAAAATTGCTGTTGGTCACAACAAGGATGACCAAGCAGAAACTATACTTATGAGAATAATTAGAGGTACTGGCCTTGATGGTCTAAAAGCTATGGATTATAAGTCAGAAGATATAATTAGACCTATTCTTTCTTTTTCTAAAAAAGAGATATTATCTTACCTAGATATGGAAAATATAAATTATCATATAGACTCTACTAATCTCCAAACAGACTACACCAGAAATAGAATTAGGCTAGAAATTATTCCTAAAATAGAAGAAATAAATCCTAGCTTTAAGGATTCATTAATAAATTTATCACTTATAGCAAAAGATGACCTTTCTATAATAGAGTCTATAGAAAATGAGTCTTTTTTTAATCTTTTAAAGACAAAAGATAGTAAGCATCTTAGTCTTGATAGGAAAGCTTTTGAAAATTTAGATAATCCTTTAAGATATAGGATTATAAGAAAATGCGTAGAAGAGCTTAATAAGTCTTTAAATAATTTTTCAAGGCTAAATATTCATAATTTTGCATCTCTTGTTAATATGCAAAGCGGTAAAATTATAAAAAAGGATAATATTATTTTCCAAAAAAACTACAAGACTTATGATTTTTATACAAGTGATTTTTTTGAAAAAGAAAATGATTTTTCCAAAGAAGTAAAACTTTACCCAAAAGCTCAATGTGACTTTGGAAGATATAGAATAAGAACGGATATTATTGATCTAAAAACTTACAAAAATTCAAAGAGGAACAATAGGGAGTTTTTTGATTATGATAAGTTAGAATTTCCTCTTTTAGTTAGAACTAGAAGAGCTAAAGACAGGTTTTTAGCCTTTGATAATGGTCAGACTAAAAAGCTTAAAGACTTTTTTATTGACCAAAAAATTGACAGAAATATAAGAGATACAATCCCTATTATTTTATCTAAGGATACAATAATTTGGATTGCACCTTTTAGAAGGTCAAATTATGCAAAAATTGAAGCTAATACAAAACAAATACTTATGATAGAATTGGAGGAAGTATGATAAGAGATTTAGAAGAAGTAATTGATAAGGTTTTGATCGATGAAGATAGTTTACAAAAAAGAATAAAAAAACTTGCCAATCAATTAAATGAGTATTATAAGGACAAGTCTACTCTTATTCTTATCGGTATTTTGAAAGGCTCTGTTATGTTTATGACTGATTTATCCAAAAATTTAAAAATTGACATAAAACTTGAGTTTATGGATGTTTCATCATATGGTGATTCTACCCAATCTTCTGGTAATATCAAAATTATTAAAGATTTAGATACTGATATACAAGGCCAAGAAGTTCTTATAGTAGAAGATATCATTGATACAGGTAGAACTCTTAAATATTTAAAGGAATCTTTGATAAATAGAGGAGCAAAAGATGTCAAAATAATAACTCTACTTGATAAGCCAGAAAGAAGGGAAACAGCTATAGTTCCTGACTGGACAGGTTTTAAGATTCCGAATGAATTTGTAGTTGGCTATGGTTTGGATTATGCCCAATTATACAGGGGCTTACCATATATAGGAGTATTAAAAAGATCAGTATATGAACAACAATAAAAGAAGATTTGGAAGTATTTTGCCTTCTATACTTATGTTTATCTTAGTTTTTTCTATATTCTCCAGATTTTTTGGAGTTTTAGATCCTAATGAGGTAAACATAAACAAGGCAATAGAAGAAATAGAAAAAGATAATATAAAAAGAATTGACCAAAAGAACGAAAAGTTGACAATGCTGACCAAAGATGATAAGACTCTTGTAGCTTTTATATCAGGTCAGGCTCAAAGTGATTTTTATAAAGATTATTTAAAAGATAAGGTAGAAAAGGGAAAAATAGATTATTTTTATAGTCCTGGAGATAATTTTGATAAAATATCATCAATAGTGCAAATTCTTATGACAGCTATTTTGCTTTTCATGTTTTTCAAACTTTTCCAATCAAGAAACCAAGTCAGTCAAGATGCCAATAGTTTTTCTAAGTCAAGAGCTATTTTAAATGATTCAAATAGTGATAATAAAGTAACCTTTGCAGATATAGCTGGTCTAAAAGAAGAAAAAGAAGAACTATATGAGCTTGTAGATTTTTTAAAAAATCCTGAAAAATATAAGCAGCTTGGAGCCAAAATTCCAAAGGGAGTCCTTATGGTTGGCCCTCCGGGTACTGGAAAAACTTATATATCTAGAGCCATAGCTGGTGAAGCTGGGGTACCATTTTTCTCCATATCAGGTTCAGACTTTGTAGAAATGTTTGTTGGAGTTGGAGCATCCAGAGTTAGGTCGATGTTTGAAGAAGCAAAGAAAAATTCACCTTGTATCATCTTTATAGATGAAATTGATGCAGTTGGCAGACAAAGAGGCACAGGCTTAGGTGGAGGTCATGACGAAAGAGAACAAACTCTAAACCAACTTTTGGTAGAGATGGATGGCTTTTCTTCAAATGAAGGAATTATTATAATTGCTGCAACAAATAGGCCAGATATATTGGATAGGGCTTTGTTAAGACCGGGAAGATTTGATAGGACTATTCATATAGGAATTCCTGATATAAAAGAAAGAGAAGAAATACTTGAAATTCATACCAAAAATAAGCCTTTGGCAAATGATATATCTTTGAGAGAGATTGCTAGTGCAACTACTGGTTTTACCCCAGCAGATTTGGAAAATTTAACCAATGAAGCGGCTATTCTCTGCGCAAGAGATAGAAGAGATAAAATTACAGGCAATGACTTCCAAAATGCAAAATTTAAGATAATAGCAGGACCTGAGAAAAAATCAAAGATAGTAAGTGAAAAAGAAAGAAGACTTACAGCTTTCCATGAGGCAGGTCATGCCATAACCCAAACAATTATTGAGGGTATGGATCCTGTAGATTTGATTACTATTATACCAAGAGGTGGGGCAGGAGGCTTTACTTCTTTTAGACAAGAAGAAGAGAAATCTTTTATGACAAAAAAAGAGATGCAAAATGAGATTGTAACCCTACTGGGAGGAAGAGCTGCAGAAGCTTTGGTTCTTGATGATATATCTACTGGAGCATCAAATGATATAGAAAGAGCTACAAAAATTGCAAGGCATATGGTTACAACCTATGGAATGAGTGACAAATTTGGGCCCGTTTCGTTTTCTGAAGATGGATCTATGCCATTTTTAGGTAGGGATATTAAAGCCCATAACGATGCCTCAGAAAAAACCAAGTATGAAATTGAAGAAGAAATCAGAACAATTATAGCTACTTCTTATCAAAAAGCACTAAACATTTTAAAAGAGAATGAGAAACTTTTGGAAAAGCTTAGTGAGTTGCTTTTGGAAAAGGAAACAATAAGAGAAGAAGAATTTGCTAGACTAGTGAAAGAATATAAGGATGGTAATAATGAGTAAAAGCTCTAATTTAGATAAATTTATTATAATTTTATATGTAGTAATGATAGGATTTTTGGCTTATAGAATATATAAATCTACCAAAGAAAAGAAAAACTTAGAAGGGGAGATAACAACTTTTGCCAAAAGAGTTTCAACAATGGAATATATCCTATTTGCTATGCTTATAGCAACAGGTGGCTTTAACCTCTATAATGGTTTGAAAGAAAATATTCAATACAACCAAATTACTGGTGGCGTAATGATTGTAATGGCAATTGTATTTTTCTTCGTAACCAAGGAGAAACTCTATATAGGTGAAAATGGACTTATGATGACTGGAAAGTTTTATTCATATAAGGAAATTAAAAAGTTTGGCTTTGATCCTGATCGTGGCGATTTTGTAATTCTTGTTAAGTCTAAGGGCCAAGAGTCAAGACATGCAGCCCAAGTAAATAAAAATAACATAGAAACTATTAACACCTTGATGAGGAAATATAAACTTGGCAAATAACCTGTCTTGAAAAAGATAGGCTTTTGTCGTATATTTATATAGTTAATATAAATACTATGATTAAATAAAGGGAGAATAGATGTTACTAGTAGTAGATATTGGAAACTCTAATACAGTTATTGGAGTTTACGATAAAGATGATTTAATTGGAAGATTTAGAGTCACAACTAGGGATAGGATAACAAGTGATGAGATTTTGGGAGTGCTTTATAACACCCTAAATATTAAAAATATAGACAAAGACTTAATAGAAGATAGTATAATATCATCTGTAGTACCAGATGTTCTCTATGCTTGGCAATCAGCTATAGTTAAGTTCTTTGGTAGGGAAGCTATGATAGTAGGGGTTGGCACAAAAACTGGTATTGAGATAAAATATGACAATCCAAAAACTGTGGGAGCTGATAGAATTGTAGATGCTGTAGCAGCCTTTTATAAATATGGAGGACCTTGTATTGTTGTAGATCTTGGGACAGCATCGACTTTTGATGTTATAAGCCCAAATGGTCAATATTTAGGTGGTTCTATTGCTCCTGGTATTAAAGTTGCCTTAGATGCCTTGGTTGAAGGGACGGCTCAACTACCAACAATAGAACTTCATGATCCAGAAACTGCTATAGCTAGAAATACTCCTGAAGCCATAAACGCTGGTATGATTTATGGCTATATAGGCTTAATTGATGGTATTATTAGAAGGCTCTTGGATGAAATAAAAGAAAAATGTGGAGTAGATGAACAAGATGTTAAAATCATCTCTACAGGTGGATATTCAGAACTACTAGCATCAGAAAGTAAATATATAGATATCATAGAAGGCAATCTCACCTTGGAAGGGTTAAAAATTATCTATGAAAGAACAAGCTCTAGATAAACAAATCATGCTTGCTCCCTTGGCTGGTGTTACTGATGTAAGTTTTAGACTTATATGTGAAAATTACGGGGCTGACAAGACTTTTACTGAAATGGTTTCTTGCAAGGCCCTTAATTATGAAAATAGAAAAACTGAAGATTTGATTTTTATAGCAGATGAAGAAAAAAAATGCAATATCCAACTTTTTGGATCAGATCCTAAGATAATAAAAAAAGTATTAAAAGAGAAAATAAATCCAATAGAAAACATTACAGATATTAGTTTTAACATGGGTTGTCCAGTTCCAAAAGTAACAAAAAATGGCGAGGGAGCAGCACTTATGGCAAAGCCAGATTTAGTAAGGCAAATATGTGAGACTTTGGTAGATAATACAGACAAAAAAGTCAACATAAAATTTAGGCTAGGTCTTGATGAAAAAAGCAAAAATTATATACAAATAGGAAAAATTGCCCAAAGTGCTGGAATAGCTTATGTAATCCTACATGGTAGGACCAAAGAACAGATGTATACTGGCAAGGCTTGTTGGCAAGCAATAAAAGAATTAAAAGATGCTCTAAACATACCAGTAATTGCAAATGGAGATGTATTTTCAGTAGAAGATTATATTGAAATAATCAAACTTACGGGAGCTGATGGGGTAATGCTTGCTCGTGGAGCTATGGGAAATCCATTCTTGTTTAAAGAAATAAAAGACTATATAAAAACAGGCACTTATAAGAAACCCACTCCACAAGAAATAATAGACCAGCTTATAGATCATTATAAACTTGCCTTAAAGTATAAGAGAGAAGATCTTGTTATTAGCCAAATGAGAAAGCAAGTATCCTGGTATACAAAGGGACTTAAAAATTCTAGTAAACTTAGACAAAAAGTAAATACGTTAAATAATAAGGATCAAATTTTTGATACTTTATATAAATATAAAGATAGTTTAGAAGGATGAGAATATGACAGAAAATAAAGAAGTAATATTAAGTAAAGAGTATTTGGAAAAATTAGAAGACGAATTAGAGTATCTAAAAACAAAAAGAAGACCAGAAATAGCCGAAAAAATTAAGGTAGCAAGAAGTTTTGGAGACCTTTCAGAAAATGCTGACTATGATGAAGCTAAAAATGAACAAGGTGAAGTAGAATCTAGGATAGCAAAAGTAGAAGATATGATTCGTCATGCTATAACCTTTGAAGAAAATACTAATGCTGATGAGGTTGGAGTCGGTAATACTGTACTTATCCATGATGAGGAATTTGATGAAGATATGGAATACAAAATTGTTGGTACAGCAGAATCAAATCCACTTGAAGGATTTATTTCAAATGAATCCCCTGTTGGGGCTGCACTTTTGGGAAGAAAAGTTGGAGATAGGGTAGAAATTCAAACTCCACAAGGAAAAGTTTACTATATTATCAAAGAAATAAGATAGGAGAGATTATGGCACACGAAAAAAGTCAAGATTTAAATGAAATGCTCCAAATTAAGAGGCAAAAACTACATGATTTAAAAGAAGCAGGAAAGGATCCACATAGAATTGTAAACTTTAAAAATAGGATTGCTTCATCAGAAATCAAAGAAAATTTTGAAAAATATGAAGGCCAAGAAGTTAGAGTAGCTGGTAGAATTAGGGCTAGACGTGGACATGGTAACATGAGTTTTATGGATTTACAAGATTCTGAAGGAATGATTCAAATTGTAAATCGTAAAAATGTTATTGTTGAAGATTTCAAGGATACCAAAGACTATGATATTGGAGATATAATTGGTGTAGAAGGAAAAGTTTTTAAAACTAACCAAGGCGAAATATCCATAGAAACAACAAAGGCTTTGCTCTTAACCAAATCTTTACAAATTTTGCCAGAAAAATGGCATGGCTTAAAAGATCCTGACATAAGATACAGACAAAGATATCTTGATTTAATCGTAAATCCAGAAGTAAAACAAGTTTTTGTAAAAAGAAGTAAAATAATTTCTGAGATAAGATCTTTCCTAGATACAAGAGGTTTCTTAGAAGTTGAAACCCCAATCTTAAACACTATAGCAGGCGGAGCAACAGCAAGACCATTTATCACTCACCACAACACCTTGGATATTGACATGTACCTAAGAATTGCTAATGAACTTTATCTAAAAAGATTAATAGTTGGTGGCTTTGACAAAGTATATGAAATGGGAAGAATGTTCAGAAATGAAGGAATGGACCCAAGCCACAATCCAGAATATACCGCTATGGAACTATACCAAGCTTATGGTGATTATGAAGATATGATGGAAATCACAGAAAATATGATTGCTACTGTAGCCCAAAAAGTACTTGGATCAACAAAAGTTAGCTATGGGGATAAAGAAATAGACTTTAAAGTTCCATGGAAAAGAATGACAATGATTGATTCAATCAAAGAAAAAACTGGTATAGATTTCAATCAAATCACAGACTATGAAGAATGTGTAAGGCTAGCAAAAGAAAAAGAAATAGAAGTAAAAGAGACTAGGGGAGAGATAATAGCAGAATTCTTTGAAGAATTTGTAGAAGATAGCTTAATCCAACCAACTTTTATCACAGACTATCCTGTAGAGATATCACCACTAGCAAAAAGAAAAAATGATGATAGATCACTAACCTATAGATTTGAGGCCTTTGCCAATGGATGGGAAATCGGAAATGCCTTTTCTGAATTAAACGATGCTGAAGATCAAAAACAAAGATTTGAAAAGCAAGTTGAAAAAAGAGAAAAAGGTGATAGTGAAGCCCAAATGATGGACTATGACTTTGTAAATGCCTTAGAGGTAGGTCTTCCACCAACAGGAGGACTTGGTCTTGGTATAGATAGAATTATCATGATTTTAACCAACCAAAGATCAATCAGAGATGTACTATTATTCCCTACAATGAAGCCATTCGAAAAAAATGTAGACAAACTTACACAAAAAGCTACAGAAGAAATACAAGAAAAAACAATAGATTTTTCAAAAGTAAAAGTAGAACCTCTATTCGAAGAAATGGTAGACTTTGAAACTTTCTCAAAATCTGACTTTAGAGCGGTAAAAGTTTTAAACTGTGAGGAAGTAGCAAAATCCAAAAAACTACTAAAGTTTACCCTAGATGATGGCTCAGGAAAAGAAAGAACAATACTTTCAGGAATAAAAATGTACTATCAAGCAGAAGAACTAATCGGCAAAACACTTTTAGCAATTACAAACCTTCCACCAAGAAAAATGATGGGAGTAGACTCTGAAGGAATGATTATTTCAGCTATACACGAAGAAGAAGGCGAGGAAAAGTTAAATCTTGTAATCTTACCAAATTATATTCCTGCAGGGGCAAAAATGTATTAAAAAGGCTCTTTATCAATTATAGGATAAATAAAAAATAATAATGTATTTATAGAGGTGGATATCTACCTCTATTTTTTAATATTATCTATAGTTTCAGTTGCCTAGCTTAAAAAATAAATAATACTAATCACTAAATAAGTATTCCAAACATGAGTTAAATATGATATAATAAAGATATGAATAATATAAATACAAAACAAAAAATAGAAGAATTAGAAATCGCAAGAAAAAATACCAACAATAAA
Organism: Peptoniphilaceae bacterium; assembly: GCA_028723425.1. GTDB lineage: Bacteria > Bacillota > Clostridia > Tissierellales > Peptoniphilaceae > Anaerococcus. The sequence continues at coordinate 55,088 of JAQYEZ010000040.1, forward strand.
AAAGAAGATATAAGATTAAAAGCAGTAATACTTAGATTAAAAGGATTAAAATTAAGGGAGATATCAGAAAAGCTCGATGTTACAATAAGGGCTATATCTAAGTGGATAAAAAAATATGAAGAATCTTCAATACAAGGACTCATGAATAAAAAAAGAGTTGGAAATAGAAGGAATATGTCATTTGAAGAGGAAGAAGAATTCCTAAAACAATTTGAAGAAA